>DQHT01000012.1 GCA_003531115.1 Bacteroidota bacterium
TATGGTCTCCTGTAGCTGGTAACCAGCGCATTCCCAACAGCCCCGGCAACAACTAAAAACATCCCCAAATACGTCATCCATCCAAAACCTTCATCAAAAAAGATAAAACCAAAGGCCAGAGCGTAAAGCAGTCCGAAGTATTGAAAAATGGCTACCCCTCCCAAAGAACTGTATTGAAAGGCCCGGGTCATGTAGACTTGTCCGAATTGTGTGCTTACCCCTATTCCTATCAGGACCAGCCATTGCCAGATATCAGCCGGCCAAACCCAATAGTAGAGGGCTGGGAAAACTACAAGCGGCAGTGTAACCAGCGGAAAATAAAAGACCACCACGTTGGGATCGTCCTTGTTGCCAATTTTTCGGATCATATTGTAGGCGGCCCCTGAAAAAATTGCCGAACCTATTCCTGCCATCAACATCCAGAAATCTACCCGCGGATCAAAACCTTTGATGATAAAAACACCTCCCAATGCCACTCCATAAAAGACCCAGGTGTACCAGGGGCTTTTTTGATGATTGATATAAATGGCCAATATGGCGGTAAATACGGGGGATAAATATTGAATACTCACCGCCGTAGCCAGCGGCATATGTTGCACAGTAAGAAAATAAAGGGCAAGTCCGCCAAAGCCAAATAGTCCTCTTAAAATGAGATGTTTTTTATCATTACCGAAGGGACGCAGTTTTTGTTTTACGATAAAAACATAGGAAATGATCAGCGTGACAATAGAACGAAAAAAGATAATCTGAAATATGTGAAATTCCCCCGCGAATTTGACCAGGAGACTCATCAAGGCCATAAAAACTCCTGAGACCAGGATATTCACCACCGCGGGATTCATCCGGCAAATATAAGCGGACTCTTTAACGAAGCCAGAACTAACACAATTTGCCCTGTTTTTAACACCGTTTAACCGGTATGCAGAATGTGTTAAGGATTTAAAAAATTCTGTTAAAGCCTGCATAAGGATAGCCTCCACCTTTGCCTCAACATTTAGTGAAACTATGAAAAACATATTACTTGGAGCTTTCATCTTAAGCACGGCCATTGCCGCGCAGGCTCAAAAATTACCCGGAACTGCCGACAGCAGTTTTAATTCTAACGGCTTTAAAAAAGTCAGCTACGGCGAAAGTACCTCGCTTGTTTCATCCGCTTATCTGGATGATAATGGAAAACCTGTATTTGTTGGAAGTTCCATGAATGCCCAGTTTAAATGGAGCATCGGAATGGCTCGCTTAAACAAAAACGGAACGCTCGATGCAACATTTAAAAACAACGGGACCAGCGTCATTGACGTTGATCCTGGTGGCAGCGAAGGGATCTATGATGCTTTCCTGTCGGGTTCTGGTAACCTCTGGGGAGTCGGGAATATTTCCGGACCGAATGGTTCTGACATGCTCTTGATCAAAGCCGACCAGGATGGTGTGATGGATGTCAATTTTGCCAACAGTGGATTTTATTCACTTGAAGTGGATCCCGGCTACGAACTGGCAACCCATGTACTTGAAGATAAAAACGGTAAGGTAGTGGTACTTGGAAATGCACCCAACGGATTGAAATCCATGTTCCTTGTTCGTGTAAATGCAAACGGAACCATCGACAGCAGTTTTGGAGGTGACGGGATCATGATGTTGGATCCTTTGGGTGAAAATAATACACCTGTAGCCTTAATGGAAAGACCCCAGGGCGGATATTATGTGGTTGCTACCACCTCTGGA
The DNA here is from genome assembly GCA_003531115.1 of Bacteroidota bacterium. Lineage (GTDB taxonomy): Bacteria > Bacteroidota > Bacteroidia > UBA8524 > UBA8524 > UBA8524. Next base: position 1,720 of record DQHT01000012.1, read on the forward strand.
AACGGATCTACTAAAATATCCGTGGTTTCCGTTTCAGGAAACGGTAATTACAATATTGACCTGGGAGGTCCGGGTGAGATCCAGTTTCAGTATCAAAACATGCCTACCCGCGCTTCAGCAGCAGCTTACCATAATGGCTCCATCTTTATCGCAGGAGAATTTGACGGTCCGAATGCCAATTATGACGGATTTATTACCCGCCTCGAAACGGATGGTACCATCAATACCAGCTTCAATCAAACAGGATACAACCTGATTTTAACGACCCTGGCCAATACAGCCGACGAGTTTGTAAAAGACATGGTTATATCCGACGACAGTTCGATTTTTGTGAGCACCATTTCTTTCAAGGATTCCAATATGCTGATCATTTCCCGCTTCCAACCGGATGGAAATGTGAGTGGCTCTTTCGGAAACAACAGTGGCCGTCATCACGTTTATTTGCCGGAAGCAGGCTATCCTGATTTTGACATTACGACCTTGCTTCTCGATCAAACTTCAAAACGGCTCTATGTTATGGGAGAACCAAATGACGGTGCCAGCGATTTTATGTTTGCCTATGCCGTATTCACCGGCGAGTTCGCCATTCCGGATAATACGGGTTTGATCACAACGGCGAAATCGATGGAGATCTTCCCTAATCCAACTTCAGGTTCTTTATATGTAAATATGGAGCTGAGTGGGAATGAGCGCATGCTTGTTGTGGATATGCAGGGCCGTATCGTTATGAATGAAGCGGCAACAAATTCCATAACCCTGAATCAGGACTTGGAAAACGGAGTATATTTCTTAAAATTGATTAGCAATAATGAAACCTATACCGCTAAAGTGGTAGTGAACCGATAGAACCCCTGATGGCCAATTTGATCATTGACTATTTAAAAAAATCCATTAATCCTGGAGGCACGCCCACTCGCTTAAAAGAGTGGGCGGGTTTCATTTTATTGGTGCAGGTCATCGTGCTTTTTAGCGCCAATGTGCTCCATGACCCCTTTGATTTTCAGGCCATCATTCTCTTTGGGGTGATAATCCAGGTATGGATTTTCTGGTTTATCCTCAGGGCGTCCGTCCAACTCGTTTTATTGCGCTGGCTCATTTATACGGGGTTGGCTGTTCAGGTGGTTGCGGTTTATTATACCGATGCAGAAATAGCAGGAACCGTATTTTTTATGGTTTGGTCATCCATAGCCTTATTAGCCGAACGCCGCAGCTATTTTGGCGTAGGCTTGGGTTTGTTTCTATTTATGCTCGTTTTCGTTANNGCCATGACCATCTATTTGGCAAACGACCGCACGATCGATAGTTCCACATCGATCGCCACCTTTATTAGCGGAATTTGTTTTGTATGGATCAATTTTTACCTCCTTTTCACCGATTACAAGGCGGATAAACTCAAACTGCAGTCGATGCAGGTGCAGTTTGAGCGCCTTCAGTCTATCGCTATAAACATGTCGGAAATACTTAACCGGAAAGAGCAAATTGAAAAACTGCTCTGGCATGTCACACAATGTTGTATTCCCTTATTGGAACTGGATGATTTTGTTATTTACCTCTATGATAAAAACAAAGACCGGCTGGTTCAGGTGGCGGCCTATGGGGATAAAACCTTTGATGGAAGAGAGATCATCAATCCCATTGACATTCTTCCCGGACAAGGAGTAGTAGGGAAGTGTTTTGTTCAAAAAGCACCTGTTTTTGTTTCGGACACTTCGCTGGAGGAAAATTATATTGTAGACGACGCACAGCGGGCTTCGGAATTGGCAGTTCCGATCTTTAGCGGAGATGAGGTGGTAGGTGTACTCGATTCAGAGAGTCCGCTTATAAACTATTATGGTCAACATCATCTACAGATATTTGAAGTTATCGCTGCTTTTTGCGGGATTAAAATTACCGATGAGCGGGCAAAAGACCAGATCAGAGAAGCAGAGGGGGCTAAACAGCTTGCCGAACAATTCAAAGAACTCGATGAATTGAAAAATCGTTTTATTTCCAATATATCCCACGACCTGAAAACACCTCTTTCCCTGATCAAGGGGCCGGTGCAACAGATCCTTCGTGGCAGCACCAATGAGGAGACACTCAAAAATGCCGGATATATCCAGAAAAATACGGATCACCTGCTCCATATGGTCGAACAGCTGCTCCAGTTGCAGCGCCTTGACCACGGATTAAAACACCTCTATCCCGAACGTTTCCTCCTGCAGGACATTTTGAAGCCATTGGAAGAACAATTTGCCAGTATCGCAGAAGAAAAGGGAATCCGCTTAGACAGTGATTATCCGCATCTTTTCCTGTTTACAGATCGTTTCAAATTGCAGCAATGTGTTCATAACCTGCTCCAAAATGCATTCAGGTATGCGCCAAAAGGAGGAAAAGTGCGCATTCAGGCTTATGTAGACAAAGACGGCTTATTTATTCAGGTGCAGGACGATGGCCCGGGAGTGCAAACAGAGAGCAGAAAAAAGATTTTCGATCGTTTCTATAAAACAGATGTGAATAATCACGAAGGCACCGGCATTGGTTTGTCACTTGTGAAAGAATACATGCAAATGATCGGAGGGGAAGTTGATTACCGGCAGAGTGAGTGGGGTGGGGCAGCGTTTATCCTTCACCTGGGGATACAAAATTTAGAAGAGATCGATCAAGGAAGCCCGGCTGAAGGTCCGGCTCCTGATAGCGGGAAAGTTGTGGTTTTGGTTGTGGAAGATCATCCTGAACTGAACGAGTTTATTGCTTCAAGCCTTCGCGGGGAATACCAGGTTTTGCAAGCTTTTGATGGAGAGCAGGCCTGGAAAATATGCCAGGAAGAAATTCCCGATCTGGTATTGGCTGACCTGATGTTACCCGGTATGCAGGGCGAAGAGCTCCTGGCCAGGATAAAGGAAAAGGATGACCTGGCCCATATACCGGTTGTGATCTTAAGTTCCAAAAGTAAAGTGCCGGATAAAGTTGAACTGTACGCTTTAGGTGCCGAAAATTATCTTGTTAAACCTTTCGATGCCAATGAACTTGTTGCCGTAATCCGGAATTGTTTTGTCAGACGCAGGCAATTGCAGGAGCTGTTTTTTAAGGATAGGGAACTGACATCAGAACGGGAAGCGGACAGCCAACAAACGATTGAAGATAAATTCCTTGGCAATGCCCTGGCCATAATTCTGGAAAATCTGGATGATCCCAAATTGAACGGACAATTATTATGCGACCAATTGGGCCTGGGACGGAATCGGCTGCAACGTGAAATCAAAACCGCCACAGGTTTATCGCCGGCCGAGTTTATTCGAAGTGTTCGCCTCAATGAAGCCCAAAAAATGCTCAAAAATCCCGGACTTAATGTTTCGGAAGTGGCTTATTCGGTTGGCTTTAATAATCTGTCTTATTTTACACGTGCTTTTAAAGCCCAATTTGATGTGCTGCCTTCTGAATTGAAACAATCCGAACGCGCATAAGCCCCTCCGATCAACCTTCATTAACACGATCCTTTCCTTGTTTTAACACAGACTGCACCCCCGTTTAATCCGTGTCAGGAAATGTGCAGGCGGTGTTATTCACGGGTGTAAATACCTTTCATTTTTGTGGAATCAATTAAAAACACAAAATGAAAAAATTAATCCTTTTTACACTAAGCGTAGGATGCGCTTATTTCAGTCAGGCCCAGAAGCTGGGAACAGCTGACTCTTCGTATGGCAATGCAGGTTCACTCATCTTAGACCAGGGCAATGCCGCTTATCAGGAAATTATCACCGGTAGCACAAAAGGTTCGCAAGGCGATATGTACCTCTGTGGGTATTATGCTGCCTTGTCATTTGACGCGTTGATTACCCATGTAAACGCTGATGGATCCCCGGACGCTAATTTTGGAAATCAGGGAACGGTCATTTCAGACCTGACTCTGGGCGGAAATGAATTGCCAATGGACATCATCCGGAGCAATGACGGGAAACTCTTTGTAACCGGGTACTACGCCGGTGCAAACGATTATGATGTTTTTGTCATGAAAATGAACGCCGATGGAAGTTTCGATGAATCATTCGGAATAGGCGGAGTTGCACTCTTTGATTTCGGAGCTGACGACGAGGCAAGAAAGGTAGCCGTTCGCCCCGATGGGAAAATTGTTATCGCCGGACATACCGATGCTGGCGGTGATCAGGATTTTTTCCTCCTACTTCTAAATGCTGATGCCAGCAAAGTGCTCAGCTTTGGCGACCAGGGACTGCTAAAGATCGGCTTTTCAACAAATACTGACCATCTTACCGATCTCGTTGTGGATGCTACGAATGCCATGTATGTGGGCGGACGAACCGTTGGCGCAAACACATCGCTGGCAATTGCCAAGGTAAAAGCGCTGGGTATTCTTGATCAGGTGTTCGGACAATCGGGCAGATTTACCTTTATAGATGGCACGAACAATACCTACCTGAACGACCTGAAACTTGACGCAGCCGGAAAACTGGTCGGAGTGGGGTATGTTAGCGGGGGTATCAATAACGATATTTTCATATTTCGTTTAAATACGAATGGAACTTTCGACAATACTTTTGACACAGACGGCCGACGCATATTTGGTTTAAAGATCGGAAACCCGGGTGCGGAACGTTTGTATGGATTGGATCTGCAGTCGGACGGTAAAATTATCGCCTGTGGAACCTACTTGGAAAACGGAATCAATTCGGTGATGTATATCCGCTTTCAGGATAATGGAAAGTCCGATCCGGGTTTTGGGGGACAATACGGGTTTGTATTAATCCCGGATGCTACCTTTAAAACAGCCTTGTTCTCTCATATTCATGTGATCAGCAACGAACGGGCAGTGATCGTTGGAAGAACACAAAAAGCTTCCTTCGATGCGTTGCTCTATGCTGTCCATACTACTGAACCTTTTCCTGCAGGATTGGGAACGATAGAAGTTTCAACGCTCAGGGTGTTTCCAAACCCTGCAAGGGAATCGATCCATGTGGCTGATCTGGCTGAGCCGATCAGTTTAACGCTTTATTCTATGGATGGACAGGTTGTATATACCTGGACGAAAGGTGAAACGCAACTCGGGTTGCCTGCTACGCTTAGTCCTGGAATGTACCTGCTGCGCGGAAATGGGGCTGAAACCGTATACCAGACCCGTGTAATGATCCATTAGAAAAGAAGACTTAAATTAAAATTGCCTGGTCATAAAATGTGTGGCCAGGCAATTTTTTTTAACTTTCTAAAACAAAATCCTCGATACAACCCGGATGTATAATTTTGTAGGTGCTTTGAGGATAGGCTTCCATAAACTGTTTTGGATATTTGGTTTTGGCCTTTTCATTCCACTTAAATTCATAGGCAGAAAGCTGACCGTCTGCCTCTTCGATAAAGTCGATCTCCTTTTGGGTTTTTGTTCGCCAATACCAATAATTGCTCCATCGACGGGAGTTATGGAGGAATTTGATCCGTTCGGAGACGATATAATTTTCCCATAGAGCACCCACGTCGTTTCTGTTTTCAACCTGTTTGAAGTCAGCGATGATCGCGTTCCGGATTCCATTGTCGTAGAAATAGATCTTTCTGCTCTGTTTGAGTTCTTCCCTGAGATTTCTTCGGAAAGAACCTAGCCGGAAGATGACAAAAGCCTGTTCCAGCAGCGTGAGGTATTTTTCGATCGTTTTTGAATCAAGCCCGCAAATCTGGGCCAATTCATTATTTGAAGACTGGTTGCCAACCTGATAGGCTAATGCCTGAAGCAGGGTAACGAGTTTGTCGGGCTTCTGAATGTTTTCCCACATCAATACGTCTTTGTACAGATAACTATCGGAAAGCTGCTTGAGAATTTCCTTTTCGTTACCCGGGTTCATCACCACATCAGGATAGGAACCAAAAACCATCCGATGTGGAATCAGCCGTTTTTCTTCTAATAAACCATGGTGACCAACCAATTCCGAAAAACTGAGGGGAAACATGGTGTATTCCCATTTTCTTCCGGTAAGCGGTTCATTCACTTTATTGGTCAGGTCAAAAGAAGAACTTCCGGTAGCAATAAGTTGGATATCCGGGATCTCATCCGTGATCAGTTTCAGACGCAGACCGATATCTGCTATCCTTTGTGCTTCATCGATCACCAGGATTTTTTTCTCACCGATCAGTTGTTTGAGTCGCGTGGAAGAAATGGAGGCAAAGAGTTGTTGAACATCTGGTTCATCTCCGTTTAACCATAAAAGTTCATCCTTATTCTTGAAGAGAGAACGCAGCAAGGTTGTTTTCCCTGTTTGCCTTGCCCCCATAAGAAGGATGGCCTTTTTTTGATTAAGCCTGCCTGTAATATGTTTTTCAAGCGCCCGGGTGATCATGTTCCGTCTTTTTATTTCCTCTCAAAATTAAACTTATTCGGAATGAATTCCAAAAAAGTCATGAAATATTCGGAATGAAATCCAAAAAAGTTATGAAATATTCGGAATGAAATCCAAAAAAGTTAAGAAAAGTGCATAAAGTGTTGAAAATGAGAATTAAAGATTGAATCTCGTTTTGGAAGAAGAAAAAAGCCTGTTTAGTTCAATGAGTAGCTCGTGCCATCCGCTCCGTCTTTGATCTGAATTCCGAGCTCATTGAGGGTATTGCGGATCTGGTCGGAGGTGGCGAAGTCCTTGTTGGCCCTTGCATTTTGACGAATGTTGATCAATAACTTCATCAATCCATCCACAACGCCCGAATCACCACCGTCTTCAGGGAGTATGCCCAGAATATCCCTGAGAATTTCAGGAAACTCCTTTTGCAAACGGTCGAAGGTTCCTTTGCTCAGCATACCGGAATCCAATTGTCCGTTTGCCATACTATTTATTCGGGTGGCCAGGTCAAACAAATTCGCAATACATTTCGCAGTATTCAGGTCGTCGCTTAGGTTGGTGTAGGCTTCGTCCAATGCTTCAGTGATCTCTTTGTCGAGTTGGAGGTCAACATTTCCCGACTTCCATACTAAAGAATCCAGGGTAGCCCAGGCTTTCATCAAACGTTTGTACCCTTTTTCGGAAGCCTCCAATGCGTCATTACTAAAATCGAGGGTGCTGCTGTAATGCGACTGCAACATGAAAAAGCGCACCGTCATTGGAGTATATCCCTTTTTTAACAGCGGGTGATCCCCGGTTAGTAGCTCGGCCGGGGTGAAGGAATTTCCAAGCGACTTGCTCATCTTTTGTCCGTTAACGGTAAGCATATTGCTGTGCATCCAATACTTAACCGGGGCAATTCCATCAGAAGCGACCGATTGAGCAATTTCACATTCGTGGTGGGGAAATTTCAGGTCCATACCCCCGCCATGGATATCAAATTCTTTACCCAGGTATTTGGTGCTCATGGCCGAACATTCGAGGTGCCAGCCTGGAAATCCCATTCCCCAGGGTGAAGGCCATTTCATGATATGCATGGCCTCTGCTTTTTTCCAGATCGCAAAATCAAGCGGGCTCTTTTTTTCTTCTTGTCCGTCGAGTTCCCGGGTATTGCTCATCAGGTCTTCCAAAACACGCCCTGACAACCGGCCATAGTTTCCTTTGGCTTCCTGGTATTTGGGTACGTCGAAGTATACGGAACCATTGACAATATAGGCAAAACCATTATCCAGTATCTGTTGAACCATCTGGATCTGTTCGATGATATGTCCGGTTGCAGTGGGTTCTATGCTCGGATTTAAAAAGTTAAAAAGTTTCAGGGTATCATGGAAATCATTGGTGTATTTCTGCACCACTTCCATAGGTTCAATATTGTCGATACGTGCTTTTTTGGCAATTTTATCTTCACCTTCATCGATATCATCCACCAAATGGCCCACATCGGTGATGTTCCGTACATAACGAACCTGATATCCCAGATGGATCAGGTAGCGGTACAGTACATCGAAGGTGAGAAAAGTACGTACATTCCCCAAATGAACGTAGCTGTACACCGTTGGTCCGCATACATACATACCAACTTTGCCTGGGTGCAGGGTTTTAAATACTTCCTTCTCGCGGGTATACGAGTTATAGAGGCTAAGTGGGAATTCGCTGTATCGTGCCATAAAGAGCGGCAATTTAAGGATTTTTCGTTTGGCCGTGATGCGTTTTAAAGAAGCAAGCAACGTTAAGGTGGCCTTTTGGTACTAGTTAGTAGGAGAAATTGACCAAACCATCGATGAACCTAAACCCAAAATGCCTTTTATTTTTCAGTTTTTGTCTGATGCTTTGTGTCGGATCTTCTTTTCAGTCCCTCAGAGCCAGTCACGTTACCGGTTCAGATATTGAATATATCCAATTGGATACGGGCATTTATCAGGTCCGAATTAGTATTGTATGGGATTGCAACGGAATTTTACTGGATCCGGATAGTTTTCTTGTAACGGCAAATGGTGTTGAATTGGTCTACTATTTCGATACCAGTAACCGGATTAGTCGTAAAGATATCACCGGAATTCCACCACATTGTCTATACCAAAGCCGTTGTGCGGGATCAAGTTTTCAATATGGATTTGAGGAACATGTTTTTTTAGATACCATTGACCTTCGCGCATATAGTCAATGCGAATGGGAAATATCCTGGGGCCAATGTTGCCGTAATGGAAATATTACCACTGGGTCGGCTAATCAAAATTTTTACAATTCTGCCATGCTGAACAAGTGTGTCATGAATTCTTCCCCTCAATTCAGCACAACACCGAGGATTATTATCTTTTATAATCACGATATGCGTATTTCTTTCAGGGCTAATGATCCTGATCATAAGGGGGATTCACTTTCCTACCACTTAGTTGCAGCTTTGCAGGATTCAGGACAAGCAGTTACCTATTCAGGAAATTGGACGCCCATAAGACCACTGAGTTTTTTCGGATTTCCAAATTATAACCTAGGCCTTCCTGCCGGCTTTCACCTTGATCCGGTAACCGGCCAGATGTCCTTCCGACCAACCCAGATCAATCAGGTTTCCGTTGTATGTGTGGAGGTAAGGAAATGGAGAAAGATCAATGGTGTGGATTCATTGATCGGGAAGATCCGAAGGGATATCCAGATGTTTACGATCAATTATCCAAATAATTTTATCCCAACCATTGACAGCCTCCCAAGCGAATACGAAATATGCATCAAGGATACATTTTGTTTTACGATGACCACCTATGACTGGGATAGCATGGATAGTACCTATATTTATTACTATGGCGACATTCCGGATGCCCAATTTACAACAACCAATGGCAGTGAAAAACATGCAAGGGGCACCTTCTGCTGGGCACCGATCCGGGCAGAAATATCTTCCAAACCGTATATTTTTTCAGTAAACGTCTGGGATGATGTGTGTTCGCTTGCTGGACAAACCGAAATGACCTTCAGCATCTATGTCCGCGACTCTGTCGACGGGGTCAATGTGGATGCCGGACCTGATATCATTGACAGTACAGGGCTTGACAGTTTTTATGTGGAGGGAAGTTTGATGGATTATTCCGGACAAGCCCTTTTATGGACTACGAGTGGAGATGGGGTTTTCCGCTTTGAAGACAGCCTGGGGACTTATTATATTCCGGGATCTCTGGATAAAAAAAACTGTTTGTATGAACTGTATTTAGAAGCTATAGATTCCACTCCGTGTCTGGGGAATAGTAAGTTGAAAGATACCCTTTTGGTGGAACAGCAGATCAGCGACTTTGATGCTGGTCCTGACAGGCTTGTTTTCCCGGGTGATACCTTTTCGATCCAGGTAAATGCCGATACAGGGAGAGCATGGAACTACCAGTGGAGCACAAGTGGCGACGCCTGGATAGAAGATAGTCTCTTCCTATTCTCCCGTTTTGCAGCAGGAAATTCCGATCTGCTTTTCTGCCATTTCTATTTGATCCTTCAAGCGAATTCCTGTGATACCTTATATGATACGGTTTGGGTGGAAAGGGATTTCCTTCCAATGGATGCCGGAGTAGACATTTTTACCTTAAATACGGATAGCATCGCTCTTCAGGCAATCCCCTCTGTCGCTTATCAGCAACACGGCTATTGGCGAAGCACCGGATCGGGAAGTTTTTCGGATAGTCTCGATCCGAAGGCCATTTATTTTATGGATTCGAACGATTGGAGTGCCTGTTTACTTCAGTTTATCTGGGAAGAAATTCCGGCATCTTTTTGTAGAATAAATGCCGATACCATAGAAGTACGGACTGTTTTTACCGGACTTAATGCCGGGCCGGATCAACAGCTAGATCTGGATGATACCGTCTTTTTAGCGGCAAGTCCGCGTGTGGGTAAGGGGCCTTTTGGCGAATGGAAAACCCTCGGAACTGGTTCGTTTGAGGATGTCTCTGATCCCGATTCCTGGTACTTGCCTAGTGCCAGCGATAAATCATCGTGCAGAGTAATTTTACTTTGGACCTATCCCTACCCAACGTGCAGCCAGGAACAAGACAGCCTTATTATCCGGTTCAATTATGTTTACCCGAACGCAGGAGCCGACCAGCAAATTTTATTTGGCGACACCCTATACCTGAATGGGAATATGCATGGGCCGGGAGCTGCACCTTTTTATTGGACCAGTACCGGCGACGGTACCTTCAGTGATAGCCTTGATCCGCAGGCACAGTATTTTCCGGGACCTCAGGACTGGATCAATTGCGGTTCCCAACTGATCCGGAACCTGCCTTATGTGCTTTGCGGCGGACAAAATGATACCCTGATATGGACGCGCATTCCGTTTGTATTAAATGCAGGAACCGATATCCGGGTTTATGAAACAGACTCCGTAAAACTCGCTGCTGACCTGATTGAAAACGGCAGGATAAGCGGCTGGTGGAGCACGAAAGGAACCGGGACTTTTAGCGACAATTCAGATCCTCAAGGCTATTATTATCCAGACCTGACGGAACAACAAAATTGCAGCGGCCGGCTCTATTGGAATGCACCTTATTCGACATGTACCCCTGAACGCGATTCCGTTGATTGGAAACGCCTCGTCGTAGCTATTGATGCGGGCCCTGACCAAAGCCTCCCTATTGGTTCAACCATTACTTTGCAAGGAAAAAGTTCGGCCAAACGGGTGGTCTGGGAAACAAATGGTTTTGGCAGGTTTTTAGACAGCTCGTCCAAATCAACCCTCTATTATCCTGATTCTCTTGACTTTCCCTTATGTAACCTCAGGTTTTACCTGAAAGAAATTGAACAGTTATGTGAATTGCAAAGCGACAGTTTGAAGGTAGATTGGAAGGAAGAAGGTATATCCATAAAAGGGTTGAATTATGAAGCCTGTTCGATGGATAGTATTGAAATTGTTCTGGAAGGGAACAGCAAGCTCAGTTTTAACTGGGAAAGCAATGGAAGTGGAAATTTTTACTATGATTCCTTATTTAGAAGATGGATCTACCTGCCTTCCGATGCGGACTTTCTTACGGATCAGATAAAAATAAAAGTGACTGCAACAGGCTACTGTTTTCAGGAATTGGATTCAATATTTGTCCTCATTTCCAACAGAGATCGTTGGAATATGCAGGCACATTCTAATGGACCGATCATCGCCTACCCAAACCCATCCCGAGATTGGGTTACAATAGACGGGGATTGTCCGGTTCATGTGGTAAACGCAATGTTGTATGATATGTTGGGAAGAGAAATTCAACACTGGCATATACAGGAATTACCCTTCGTTTTGAGTATGGAAGCCCTGGCAAGTGGCGTTTATCTTTTACGGGTAGAATTGGAAAATGGCAGGGTGGAGCTGATTCCACTTACCAAATATGCACATTAAACCCTAAACCTGAGATTCTACTACCTTTAAAAGGAAGATAAAATACAGCAGGATAAACAACATGCCTTCCCAACGCGAAATACGCTTGTCATGCGTGATCAGGTAAAAGAACAAGGCCGACGCAACCATTACCGGCAGTGCTAAATGCAGCATTTCTGAGGGTACCTGAACAGGGCCGAAAAAGCTGGCAATAGAGGGAACCATCAAACAATTGAACACGCTGGACCCAAGCACGTTGCCGATGGCCATTTCAGCTTTCCCCTGACGAATGGCGGCCACATTTACTACCAGCTCAGGCAGGGAAGTACCGATCGACAGGACAGTAAGGGCTACAATAGATGGTGGTACATCGAGCGTAACAGCCATCTCGCTGAGTGAAGAGATGGTATAATCTGCCCCAAAATAGATTCCGAGACAGCCTGCAATGATCCATAATAACTGGAGCCAGGGAAACTTCTCTTTATGCTCGAGATCCATTTCCTGTTGCGGGGAAACGACAGCCTCAGTTTTGAGCAGATAGATGCTGAAAACCAGAAAAATGATGATGCCAATAACCGATTCATGCCAGTCAATTACACCATCATAGGCAAATAAGGTAAAGGCAAAGATGCTTCCAATTAGGTAGTGCAGGTCAATAAAGATATACTTGCTGGAGAGGTGGATATCAACCCGGTGAACCAAAGCAACAACCCCGGTAATAAAGAGGATATTTGAAATATTGGCACCAAGCACATTGCCCGTTGCTACTTCGGAAACACCATCCCTTACCGAAAATATGGCAGACACCAGTTCGGGAAGCGAGGTACCGATCCCTACAATAAAAATCCCGATAACCAGAGGAGGAAGGCCAAAAAAGAGCCCGATTTTTTCTGCAGCGCTCGTAAATATCCTTGCAGAAAAAATAAGGACAGTCAGGGCAACACTAAAGATCAAAAAGGGTACTACCATGAATACAGTATCAAATCAGTGCGAAAAATACGATATTGTAGAACCAAACCATGAAGAAAGCCGGAATTCGTTCAATTGTCGTTGGTATTTTATTTCTTTTGGTTTCAAATCCATCGAAAGGACATGGGCCACAAGCAGAGATTACATACCGTTGGCTGTCTTCCGGAAAATATGAGTTTACCATTAAGGCTATTCACGAATGCAGTGGATTGCCCTTGTCACAATCGAACCTCACCGCGAGGTCAACCACGGGAGGGAAAGTATTTTCCATATCCAGCCAAACATTGGTCAGCGTGGTGGATGTGTCAGGGATTTCTCCCAATTGCCCGGATCAAAGCAATTGCAGCGGGGGATCTTCACCCTACGGGTACGAACTGTATACGTGGACTGCACTGGCTGACTTTACATCATACAGCGAATGTGAGTGGACTGTTTCCTGGGAGCAGTGTTGCCGTGATGGAAATATAACAACCGGTCAGTCAGGAGAAATTTTTTTTACCTTTACCAAACTCAATACGTGCATTCAAAACTCTTCTCCGGTATTTGAGTCATTGCCCATACGTTATGTTTGTTATAATCAATTTGTTGGACCGAGTCAAAAAGCTGTAGATCGTTATGATCTAAACGATTCGATTACCTACCACCTGGTAAATGCTTTAACAAGTGCCACAGCATCTTGTACCTATTCCGGGAATTTTAGTCCTACCCGGCCTCTTACTTTTTTTGGTTGGCCAAATCAAAATCTTTCTAGTCCGGCCGGATTCCATCTCGATCCAATAAATGGTGTCTTTCAATTCCGGCCCACCGGCTTGAATCAGGTTGCAGTGATCTGTATGGAAGTCAAAGAGTGGCGACGTATCAATGGTGTGATGACCCATATCGGATCCATACGGCGCGACATGACGGTTGATATCCTTAATTGTGGTTCTAGTCCAAATAATAATCCATCCATTCAATCCATATCACGGGAACAGGAAGTATGTATCAAAGATTCCTTCTGTTTTGATATTCAAACCACTGATCCGGATGGAGATACAACCGTAATTTACTGGGATTCCACCGTTCAGGGGGCGAAGTTTTATACGACCAACAAGCAGCAAAAACATGCCAAAGGAACTTTTTGCTGGAAACCTTTAAACCACGCTGTTTCGGATACTCCCTATTATTTTGCGGTAACGGTTTATGATGATCGATGTCCATTTAGCGGACGCTATACCACGACCTTTAAAGTATTCGTTCGCGACTCAGCGGATGGTCCTTCTGTAGATATTGGTCCGGATATTATCGATAGCACAGGATTAGACAGCTTTTATGTGCAGGGTACGCTTAATGATTATGGCGGACAAGCCCTACTATGGACGAGTAGCGGGGATGGGGAATTTCAGTTTCCGGATAGCGCAAGCAGCTATTATTTCCCGGGCGAGCTCGATAAAAAAACCTGTTCGTATTCCCTAATGCTGGAGATCAAAGACCCGACACCTTGTTTGGGCGACAGCAAACTGATCGATACCCTGGAAGTGAGCAATGTGCTCAAGAATTTTAATGCCGGTCCTGACGCCCCGTTTTTTCCATCCGATACCCTTACTCTAAACGCTTCGGGTGATACAGGGAGGGCATGGACTTACCGGTGGATCCCGAATGGGCGGGTATGGATAGAAGATAGTTCATCCTTTGCAACCCGAATTCTTCCCGGGGATTCTGCGGTATATGGATGTGAATTTGAGCTGGTTTTAATGGCCATGGCATGCGACACCCTTTATGATACGGTTCGTTATTCAAGAGCTTTTTTGCCTATCGATGCCGGTCCGGATCAACCTGTTCTATTCGCGGATAGCATTTCCCTTCATGCCGTTTCGACTTCTTCCCTTCAAAAAGGTTATTGGCGTAGCAATGGCGCCGGATATTTTTCGGATAGCCTTTCTCCGAATAGCGTCTACTTCCTTGCGTCTCACGACGACTACGCTGCCTGTGAACTGACATTTATCTGGCAGGAATTGCCCGCAGCACAGTGCTTTGTGAATGCCGATACCGTTTTGGTTTCTACAGTCTTTACAGGTCTCTATGCCGGTGCTGACAAAAACCTCGATCTCGATGATACGGCTGTCATTTTAGCAAGTCCGGTTTTCGGCTGGCCAGTTTTTGGTCATTGGCGCAGCCTTGGCGATGGGGCATTTTGGAACTCTACGAACTTTTTGACCTTCTATTATCCCGGACCCGGAGATAAAGCCTCTTGTGAGGTGGCTCTTATTTGGTCCTATCCTTATCCCGCATGCAGTTCGGAGGAGGATACCATGCTTATCCATTTTAATTATGCCTCGGCACAGGCAGGTATGGATCAGCAAATCGCTTACGGGGATACCTTATACCTGATGGGAAGTCCCTCAGCACCCGGAGCGGAACCGAATTTTTGGTCGACCTTGGGCGACGGACAACTGGAAGATAGCCTCGATCACCAAAGCGCCTATTATCCGGGACCACTGGATTGGGAAAACTGCGGAGGAACTTTGGTGATCCATGCTCCCTACCCCCAATGTGGAGGAGGAACTGATACCCTGAACTGGAACCGCCTGCCTTTTGTATTAAATGCCGGAGCAGATATGACCACAACAGCCGACAGCTTTCCCGTGATGGCTGATCCCATAGATGGGGGCAAGGTAGCAGGATGGTGGAGCAGTGTGGGTGATGGCTACTTTAAAGACAGCAATTCGGTTTCATCCTGCTATTATCCCGGTCCGTTAGAAACAAAGGTTTGTGAAGGAATCCTCTTTTGGAATGCCCCTTATTCCGTTTGTACTCCTGAAAAGGATACCTTGAAATGGCAAAGGGTGTCTATTCCGGTTGAGGCTGGTTCCGATCAAATTATTCCCCTATTTCAGGATATCATTTTAAAAGGGAAAAGCACGGCACAGCAGGTTCGCTGGGAAACCAACGGCTCCGGCCGCTTTTTGGACAGCTCGTCAAAGGCAACCGTTTATTATCCAAGTCCCCTGGATTATCCATTGTGCAGCCTCAATTTTGTGTTACGCGAATTGGAGCAGCAATGTGGTTTGGGTATGGATGATGTGAATGTTAATTGGTTAGAAGAAGGAATAAAGATCGAAAAGCTGCGCTACGATCCCTGTTTTATGGATAGTATTGAGATTGTGTTGAACGGGAATATGGATCTTAATCTTACTTGGACAGGCAACGGTTCCGGTAATTTTTATTACGATACCACAGCCTCAAAGTGGTTTTACATTTTGTCTCCTGATGATTATTCCCTTGGTATATTTCATTTTAACGTAGATGCTAAGGGATATTGCCTTCAAACCCGGGATTCGCTCATATTGATAACCAGCTTTTTTGGTGATTATCGCGAACATGCAAATTCCATAGGTCCAATTAAGGTTTACCCCAACCCAAGCACCGATTGGCTAACCATTAACGGAACTTGTCCGGTAGATGTCGTTTCTGTTAAAGTGTACAATATGCTCGGACAGCAACTCCAAAACTGGCCGATACAGGAATTGCCCTTTGTATTTAGTGTTGAGTCGCTGGCAACGGGAGTTTATATCCTGCATATTGAAATGAAGAACGGAAGGGTGGAAAAAGTTCCTGTCACGAAATTTCAGAAATAGATTATTCTCTATCAGGCAACCTTAACTGACTTTTTCAAGTCTTACCTTCATAAATTCCCCACGATGAAATACCTATACTTAATCTTGCTTTTTCTATTCGCTTCTTTTCAGGTACATGCCACCCACGTCATGGGTTCTGAGATCCATTATAGGTCAATAGGCAATGGTCAATATGAGATCACCCTGAAAGTTTACCGCGATTGCAATGGAATTCAACTGAGTCAGTCTAATATCGTGGCCAGGTGTAGCAGTACTACCCTAAATATCTCCAACCAGACGAAAATATCTGTCAGAGACGTAACCGGGGTCAGTCCGAATTGTCCGACAGGAAGTCGCTGCAACGGTTCATCTTTCCCTTATGGTGTTGAAGAACATATTTGGAAAGCAACTTTAGACCTAAGTTCATATTCCTGTTGCGAATGGATCTTGTCCTGGGAACAATGTTGCCGCAATAGCAATATTACCACCGGACAGGCGAATGAAAACTTTTTTGTCACTGCGCAACTGAACAAGTGTGCCGGATCAAACGCATCTCCAACTTTCGAAACCTTGCCCATTCGGATGTTATGTTACAACAATAATGTAACCTACAATATGGGACTTCAGGATACTGTTGACGTGGGCGACTCCTTTTCATTTGCGCTTGTACCGGCCCTGATCGGACTGAACCAATCAACCACCTATAATGCACAATACAGTGCAACGAATCCACTCAAATATTTTGGTTTTCCAAATCCAAACCTGAGCTACCCGGCAGGTTTTCATTTGAACCCGGTGAATGGCGACCTCACATTCAGGCCTGTCCAGGTCAATGAGATAGCGGTTATTGTTATCGAAGTGAGTGAATGGAGAAAAAATGGCAACCAGGTTTGGGAGCTTATTGGAAAAACACGCCGGGATATGCAGGTTATCATCATGAACTGCAACGGGTCAACATCACCCCCGCAACTTGCAGGTCCTTATTCTTATGAAATCTGTGCAGGAGACTCGGTTAATATTCCTTTCTATACCAGTGACCTTAACAGTGCCGACAGTACGAAAATATACAGTGTTTTTGGTTCCCTGCCGGGAGCGAAATTTACGAACAATAACGGTACCGTGCGGAATGCCACCGGCGTTTTGCATTGGAGAACAGACTCATCCATGGTAAGCAACCANNCCCTATAATGTGACCATTCGCGTGGAGGATAATGGCTGTCCTTTAGGTTCAGAGATCAGCCTGACGGTCAGGATCTTTGTTCGTGATTCCGCGCAAACAGCCAGCTTTTATGCTGGCCCCGACAGAACAATGGGAAGGGAAGATACCATCACTCTGCTTGGCCTTGATACTTTTAATGTGGGCCAACAGGCGTATTGGAAAAGTCTGGGAGATGGCTATTTCTCTGATTCACTGGCTGCATTAAGCACCTACCATTTGGGCCAGGCAGACAGAAACAAGTGTGAAATTCAGGTTCTAAGAATTCCATTGACCTCCTCATCCTGCAGAAGCATGGATCCGGATACCATGGTCATCCATCGCTGGCAGGGTGGACTTTCCATTCATAAAGACAGCATGATCAGTACCCCGGATTCAGCAACTTTGCTTGGAATTATGGAGCAGGATACCATTTACACAGGTTGGTGGACAACAGGAGGCGACGGCTATTTTTCAGATACGTCGGTGGCACTTATTACCTATCATTATGGTGCCCAGGATATGGCCAACTGCGGAGCCTGGATCTATCTGAACAGCAATAGTCCGGCAGCCTGTTCCGAAACCAAAGACTCCATTTGGCTTCAGGTGGGGAATAATCATACTCCGATTCAACTTACGTATTCCCTTAGCTCATTTGCAGCGGATACCATTTTCCTCAACCTGACGGTGGGAACAAACCAGCAAGTTAACTGGTACAGCGCCGGAGCGGGTACCTGGATCGTGGATTCAGTCAATCATACGGCATTGTACTTTCCATCTGCGGCCGAAAAAACTGCCGGAACAGCGACCATCTGGGCTACACAGGTCGTTTATTGCGATTCAAATGTTGATTCGGACACGGTCTATGTGAATTTTTCACCTTCTTCCATTCGGCAGGAATTGGCTATTTCCCTTCACCTGTATCCGAATCCAACAGATGGACAACTGCATCTTGAGTCACCAGACTTAAACCAGGTCCGGGAGATGAAGGTCTTTGATACCCAAGGTAAAGAACTCAAACTGATCCCGTACCTGGAGGCGGATACCTATACCTGGGATGTTTCCGGACTGAGCCAGGGGATGTATGTGCTGGTGGTCACGGATCAGGAAGGGAATAAAATAGCTCTCCGCTTTATTGCCAGGTAGAATTTCCCCGACTTTAGTACTTCCCGTACAACATAATTTGAAAATAAGGACTCTGAGCTAAGGAAGAGTCCTTATTTTTGAATGTTCAGCGTATGAAAAATTCTTTACTACTATCTATCAGGATATTTGTCTTCATTTTATTGGCCACAGCAGCTTTGGCCATAAATCAGGCTAAAGCCAGTCATCTTATTGGCTCCTATTTCCAGGTTACCCGCCTGGACAGTACAAGGCATCTGGTATATCTTACCAAAATCCGTGATTGCAATGGTATCCAGGCTACCCCCGGAGTCATTCATTTTAGTTCAGGCAATATTCAATTCTATGACACACTAACGTGGCAAAACCTCGTCTCGGATAAAGACATTACCGGACTGAATCCGGATTGCCAGGTAGGCAGTAAGTGCAGTGGAGGTTCTTATATTTATGGATTTCAGGAACTGGTATTTGTTGATACTGTAGATCTGTCAGGATATTCCACTTGTGAATGGACTGTGTCCCTGACAGAATGCTGCAGACCGTCAGGGATAATCATGTGGCCACCCCCAACTAATCATTACAATTATGCTGTTTTTAATCGCTGTTTAGTAAATTCAACACCCGGGTTTAAATCATCTCCACGAAATCTGATCGCCTATAATCAGGATGCCAAAGTTTCTTTTGCAGTGGAAGACAAGCAGGATGTGGGAGATTCCTTTTCGTATGAATTAACCCCTTCATTGGCAGGATGGAATCAACCCACAAATTCCACTTATTACTTGTATCAAATCCCCACTTATTTCGGAAGTCCCAATCAATCTGCATCCTTGCCTCAGGGCTTTCATTTGAATGGACAAACGGGAATGCTGGAATTCCGGCCATCGCAGGTAAACCAGTTTAGTACCATAGTAGTAAAGGTGAAGGAGTGGAGGAAGATCAACGACACGATGCGGGTTATTTCGGAGATCCGGATGGATAATATGTTCATTATTGAGAATACCAATTATGCCGGACATACTAGCGGAATTAATAATACCCCATCCATACAAGCCCCTGACACCCAATTTTACCTCTGTACCGGAGACACCTTTCGGGTAACGATTTCCTCTCAGGATCAGGATGCAGATAGTACCTATTTGACCTGGGATGATGGAATTCAGGGAGCAAACTTCACTACCTCATACGGAAACGATTCTTTTGCCTCAGGAGAATTTTCCTGGGCACCTTCGCCTTCACTTANNGTATTATGTCACCTTTACCGTTCGCGATGCCATTTGTCCGCGCCCGGCAACGTCAAGCAAAACCATTGCCTTCTATGTCCTGGATTCCCTGAATGCACCGATTATTGATCTGGGAATGGATATCATCGACAGTTCACAAAAAATAAGTTTCCAGCTGATCCCGAATGTGAGCAATATAAATAACCGACCCGTTTTATGGACCACTACCGGCGATGGCTATTTTGCTAACCCAAATGCAGCCAATACGACCTATACCCAGGGGACTGGAGATAAATCCACGTGCAGCTACCAGCTGAAACTGGAAGTGCTGAACAAAAACTATTGTTATGCAAATGGCGGGGTTTGGGAGGACAGCATGTTGGTGACAAAATGGTATGATTCTTTACTCATTCAGGGAAATTCGACCTTCTTTTATGGCGATTCGCAGGTATTGAGTTTGGATAAAACAGCCCCGGTCGGACAAGATATCTGGTGGACAACAAACGGCGACGGGCACTTTGATGACAGTACTTCACAAAATCCGGTTTATTTTCCGGGCCATGCAGATTGGTCGGGCTGCGGCTGGGAAATTCGTCTGAATTATGAAAAGGAAGCCTGTAATTTCCTTGTGGATTCTCTCGCTTCATTACGTTCATTAGCACTTCTGGGTCACCAACCCACAAATGCGGTGATGCGTGGCGATACTGTGTTTTTGGAAGCTATTCTGGATACCAACGCAAATTCCCCGGTACGTTGGAGGAGCTTGGGAGATGGAATATTTGCAGATACAACAAGCCTCGCCACCCATTACCTCGGGGGACCAGCTGACCTTCAGAACTGTTTATATGAATTTTATGTGGAAGAATGGCCACTCCATTGTTCCGGGTTTATCGATACGGTTCGGGTAACGATCCAAAATCCTGTTTTTGAGGCCGGTTCCAACCTCCAATTATTTTTCGGCGACACTGCCCAATTAAGTGCCTTGCCAGTAGCAGGTTCCAATTACCAGTTTGGCTATTGGTCCACAGCAGGAGATGGCCATTTTATGGATTCCAATGATGCCGAAACGAAATACATTCCCGGAACAGGCGACTGGGCCAATTGCGGTACAACGTTGTATTGGAATGAGATCGATCAAAATTGTGGTGGCAGGGTTGATAGTTTGAAGATCCTTCGTGTAAATACCACAGTGAATGCCGGCAACGACCAAAGTCAGTTTTATCATCCATCCATAACCTATACCCTGCAGGGTTTATCCGACAAAGCCAATGGACAATTAGCCTATTGGACAAGCAGCGGGGACGGAAGTTTTAATGATTCTTTTGACCTGAACGCCATCTATACACCCGGCACCAATGACCTCCAAAATTGCGATGTGACACTGACTCTTACGGCCTATCCCTTGGGTTCCTGCACGGTGTATGATGAGATGCAAATCCATATTCAGGATAGTGCGGTGAAAATTCTGGGTGCCTGGGTCGATTCAATGGCATTCGACACCGTATTTGTTGGCATATATTCGATGGCAAACCGGGCAAACTTAAGCTGGAGCACAAATGGTAGCGGAAATTTTGTTTCGGCAAGTTCATTGGGAGTAGCGTATGTCCTTTCCTCTGCTGACATGACCATGACGAATCTGGAATTGATCGTACAGAATAATGCCCCGTGTTTGACTTCTAAAGATACGTTAAGGGTTAACCCAACCTTGAAGCTACCAAATGGATTGAGCGAATTGGCCACAACCTATAGTTTATTCCCGAATCCAAGCGATGGAAAACTGCACCTGAAAATTCAGGGAGCCGACCAAATCCAAAACCTGAGTATCTACGATATCCATGGAAGAGAAATGAGGCTTACACCCCATTATGAGGACCTTATGTATAGTTGGGATGTTTCCAACTTAAGCGAAGGGATGTATATGTTGGTCGTAACAGATCAGCAGGGAGCGAAAAAGGCGCTGCGGTTTATCGTTCGCTAAGAAAATCCATCGCTACCAAATATTGCCGGATTTCCCGCAACTTTGTCGGATGGAGGTAAGACGTTCCTATATTAAAAATATGGTCTGTCAGCGCTGCGTTATGGCCGTTGAAACCATATTGCACGAGCAGGGATTGGCTGTGAAACACGTAGATTTGGGAGAAGTGGAGTGGCTTGCCGTTCCCGATCCAGCTGAGATGGCCAAATTTCAAACCGCCCTGGAAGCAAAGGGATTTGAGCTCATCGATGACAAAAAAAGCCGCATCATAAACCAAATCAAAACCCTGATCATCGAGCAAGTCCATTATCAATCTGAAGCCCCGAAACATACCTTGTCGGTTGTTTTGGCGGAGGCTTTACACTACGAATACAACTACCTGAGCAACCTGTTTTCAGAAGTGGAGGGCAGTACCATTGAGAAATTTTACATCGAACAGAAGGTAGAAAAAGTAAAAGAACTGCTGGTTTATGACGAATTGAATCTCAACGAAATTGCGGATCAACTCGGCTATTCGAGTGTGGCCCACCTGAGTGCCCAATTCAAAAAAGTAACGGGATTAACACCGAGTCACTTTAAAAAGATCGGCAGGGGAAAGCGACTCCCGCTCGATAAAGTGTAAATCTTGTAAATCCCTCATAAAATTCTATAACATAGCCCCGGCAGGCTCATCAGACCTTTGTAATTACAAATCTGATGAAAATGAATGCCACATTTCCCGTTCAAAACATGACCTGCGCCTCCTGTGCGATCAGCGTCGAATCGATGGTTGCTGCATTACCCGGAGTAGAAAAGGCCAGTGTCAATTATGCCAATTCCCGGTTAAGCGTTAGTTACGACACGAAGCAGGTTGGTCCTGTTGAAATGAAAAAAGCCGTTCAGGCCATTGGCTATGACCTCCTCATCGAAAGCAGTGAAAATACAGCAGAAAATTTGGAGGAAGCAGAGAAGAAAAAACTGCTATCCATAAAACGAAAAGCCCTTACTGCAATAGCCCTGGCACTTCCCTTATTTCTTATCGGCATGTTCTTTATGGATATGCCTTATGCTAATGCCATCATGTGGGTGCTTAGTACTCCCCTGGTATTTTGGTCGGGCTCTTCGTTTTTTATTAACGCCTGGAAACAACTCCGCCACCGCAAGTCCAATATGGATACCCTTGTGGCCTTGAGCACAGGGATAGCCTATACTTTTTCTGTTTTTACCACGCTGTTTCCCGACTTCTGGCATGCCCGTGGTATCCATGGCCATGTGTATTTTGAAGCGGCGGGCGTGGTGATCGCCCTGGTGCTTTTGGGAAAATGGATGGAAGAAAATGCCAAAGGAAATACTTCCTCGGCCATCAAAAAACTCATGGGCCTTCAACCCAATACCGTGAGTATAAAAAACCCTGAAGGCCAATGGGAAACAACAAAAATAGAAGAGGTTGAAGCTGGTGATCTGCTTTTGGTAAAACCAGGTGAAAAGATCCCTGTTGATGGGGTAGTGAGCGCCGGACAATCCTATGTAGACGAAAGTATGCTCAGCGGGGAACCTGTTCCCGTTGAAAAACAAATGGGCGATAAAGTCCTTGCCGGTACCCTGAATCAAAAGGGGGTCCTTGAATTCCGGGCAGAAAAAGTAGGCGCAGAAACCTTGTTGGCCCAGATTATCCGAATGGTTCAGGAAGCCCAGGGTTCTAAGGCCCCCGTTCAGAAGCTCGTGGATCGTATAGCGGGAATATTTGTTCCTGTAGTGCTTGTGATCGCCCTTTTAAGTGGCCTCTCCTGGGCGCTATTTGGTGGTGAAAACGGGTTCACCCAGGGTTTGATGGCCCTGGTTACCGTTTTGGTGATCGCCTGTCCCTGTGCGCTCGGATTAGCCACACCCACCGCCATCATGGTGGGAATTGGCAAAGGTGCCGAAAACGGAATTTTGATCAAAGACGCGGAAAGTCTGGAACATATCACCGGGATCACGGCCATAGTATTGGATAAAACCGGAACGATTACCGAAGGTAAGCCCGAAGTAAGTGAGGCACGCTGGTCGGCAGAAGGAGAAAAATTCAAAGCTGTTTTGTACAGTCTGGAGGCGCAATCCGAGCATCCCTTGGCCGAGGCCGTGCAAAGGCATTTGAAAGGCTTGTTTACCTTGCCTTTAGAAGGATTTGAAAGTTTGACGGGATTTGGGGTGAAGGCCAATTATTCAGGACAAACCTTTTATGTAGGGAACCAACGCCTGTTGAACGAAATACTCTCAGCTCCGGATCAAAATCTGATGCGTGAAGCACAAGGGTGGACCGAAGAAGCAAAAACCGTTATTTACTTCTTTTCTTCCAGTGAATTATTGGCTGTTCTCGCCATCCATGACCGGATCAAGACCAACTCAAAGGCGGCCATTCAGGCTTTTAAAGAATTGGGGATACAGCCTTATATGCTCACCGGCGATAATAAAACAACCGCCGCAGCCATTGCCCGGGAAAGCGGGATCGATCATTTTGAAGCAGAAGTATTGCCTGCCGGAAAGGCGGCTTTCATAAAAAACCTACAAGAGCAGGGAGCCATTGTGGCCATGGTCGGAGACGGGATCAACGACAGCAATGCATTGGCTCAGGCTGATGTGAGCATCGCCANNGTCAAGCAGAATCTGTTCTGGGCTTTCATCTATAATGTCATTGGAATTCCTCTGGCGGCGGGCGTTCTGATCCCGGCCTTTGGCTTTGCCCTCGACCCCATGATCGCCGGTGCGGCCATGGCACTAAGTTCAGTGAGCGTGGTGCTGAATTCATTGCGCCTGCGATGGAAAAAGATCTGATAATCAACGATCTCATTCCTTTAAATAGTATAAAAAGTACACGGAATTATATAAGTGTCAATACATTAAACAAACTGAATTTTGTAGAAACATTTAGATAAAATGAAAAAGAAAACATTAATCAGCGAATCCGGAAATTATGCGAACCGGTGGAAAGCTCTCGCGGTACTTTGTGCCGCTCAGTTTATGGTTATTATGGACACTTCCATAATCGGGGTAGCATTGCCCGCCATCCAAAAAGCATTGAATTATGAAGCCAATGCCCTGCACTGGATCTTTAATGCCTATGTGATCGTATTTGGTGGTCTGCTTTTGTTAGGCGGCAAACTATCCGACACACTTGGCCCGAAGAAAATTTTTATGACCGGTTTTGTCATCCTTAGCCTGGCATCCTTATTCACAGGATTTGCCTGGTCGGAGGCCTCCATGAACGTGGGTCGCGCTATTCAGGGACTAGGTGCTGCATTGATCGCCCCATCGGCATTGACCTTATTGATGACCATGTTTACCGAGCCAAAAGAAATTGGTAAAGCACTAGGTTTTTGGGGTGCTTCCGCAGCAGCCGGTGGTTCAGCCGGGGTGTTTCTCGGAGGGGTATTGACCGATTTTATGGACTGGCGCTGGACCTTCTTTATCAATCTTCCTATTGGTATTGCCGTTATCCTTTTTGGATCAGGATTACTTCTTAAGGGCGATAAACAAAAAGGAAAAATTGACGCATTTGGTTCCTTACTGATCACTGCGGCGATCTCAGTTTTGGTGTATACCCTGGTTACTTTGGAAGGTAGTGGTCTGTTATCCCTTCGTACCCTGGGACTACTGGCCGTATCCCTTCTGCTTTTCCTTGTTTTTATTGCTATTCAAAAAAGAAGCAGGAATCAACTGATCCCACTTGTCATCTTTAGGGCAAAAAACCTGGTAGCAGCCAATGTTATCACTGCCTTACTTGCAGCTGCCTGGATCCCGCTCTGGTTTTTTCTGAATCTTTATCTTCAGCAAATTCTTGGATTTACAGCATTTCACAGCGGTCTGGCCTTATTGCCCATGACCCTGGCCATTATGGTATTGATGGTGCTATTTTCAGGAAAAATTGTTGCTAGACTGGGGGTTAAAGGGGCTTTGAGCACAGGATTGCTTTTGTTGTCCGGATCTCTGGTTTGGCTGGCTTTTTTACCTGCCAATTCCTCCTATTTCGTACACGTTATCTGGCCAACCTTGCTTGCCGCTACCGGCATGTCGATGGCTTATGTACCAGCTACCATTGCAGCAATGAGTTCGGTTAAACCTGAAGAAACAGGCATCGCTTCCGGACTTGTAAACAGCACCTACCAGGTAGGCAGCGCACTCGGATTGGCACTGGCTGTTGCCGTATCTGCATACGTTGTATCAACACAATCACTGGAAATACCGGGAAGTGGTTTTCAGGCCGCCTTTTTATTTGCCGCAGCAATTAGTTTGCTCGGATTTTTAACAACACGATTAAAACTCATTAAATAATTGTCCCATTCATTTAAACAAACACGATCATGAAAAACCTCATTTTTAAAACCAACATCAATTGCGGCGGTTGCGTCGCTAAAGTTACTCCCTTCCTGAATGAAGAATTTCAGGCAGGAAATTGGGAGGTCGATTTTTTAAACCCATCCAAAATACTGCAGGTAAAGGGTGAAAGTATTCTCGCCACTGAAGTCGAAGCTGTTGTGATGGAGGCTGGATTTAAAGCCGAATTTATCCGGGAAGAAAGCGTTTAGGCTTAATTTCTATTATCCACCTAACTTAGAAGAACAAATGTTACGCTTAAAACATAGTCGGATCAAACTCCTGATGGTGCTCCTGATGGTGCTCCTGTTCATCTTCACTGAGGCCAAGGCACAAGTAGTGAAACAAACGGTTCACCTCTATCTTCACGATACCACCGTGAATTATGGAGGGAAACCAAAACAGGCGATTGCGATCAACGGAACTATTCCCGGTCCGGAATTGCATTTTACCATCGGTGATACAGCGGAAATATTTGTCCATAACCTGATGAAGGAAGAAAGTTCCCTGCACTGGCATGGTTTGATCTTACCCAATGACCAGGATGGAGTGCCGTATTTAACTACGGCACCCATCAAGGCAGGAACGACGGCCAGGTATTATTTTCCCCTGGTACAGACCGGAACCTATTGGTACCATTCGCATACCGGACTCCAGGAGCAGTTGGGCCAGTACGGCGCTTTTATCATCCATGAAAATAGGCCAGCCAGGTATAAGGAGAAAACCTTGTTGCTGAGCGACTGGAGCAACGAAAACCCGAAACAGATCGATCGTTCGCTGCACGCGGCTACCGATTGGTACATGATCAAGAAAAATGCGGTTCAGAGTTATGGAGAGGCGATCATGGAAGGTCATCTGGATACCAAACTAATCAGCGAATGGAAACGGATGCATGCCATGGATGTGAGCGATGTGTATTACGAGGCCTTTTTGATGAATGGTGCCCAACAAAGTTCCATGACACATCAGGCAGGCGATACCCTTCGGCTCAGGGTGATCAATGGCAGCTCTTCCACTTACTTCTGGCTTCAGTTTGCAGGAGGAAAGATATGGGTGGTAGCCAGTGACGGGGCAGAAGTGGTTCCGGTTGCTGTCGACCGTCTGATCGTTGGTGTATCGGAAAACTATGATGTGCTTGTTGTTTTGCCCAAAACTGGCAGCTTTGAATTTCGGGCTACATCGGAGGACAGGATCGGCTACACCTCCTTATTTATAGGCGAAGGCGATACCATTTTTGCTCCTCATTTGCCGCGACTTGACTATTTTGAAGGAATGGTCATGATGAACGACATGATGACCCTGGATGCCAACATGAAACCCATGGCCATGCATATGCAGAATCAAATGATGGATATGAATGTGGTGATGTACCCGGAGTATACAAACCCGCTTGATTCGGGCGTTCATCCCTATCATTACGGCCGCCCAAAGACCTTGAGTTATGAAATGCTTCGGGCTCCTGAACCGACCGTATTTCCGGAGGGAGATTGGACCGAATACCAGTTTATGCTCACCGGAAATATGAACCGCTATGTATGGACCATCAATAACCGAACGGTTTCTGAATCAGATAAGATCCTGATCAAAAAGGGGGAGAAGGTGCGTATCATCCTGTATAACAACACCATGATGCGTCATCCTATGCACCTGCACGGGCATTTTTTCAGGGTAAGGAATAAACATGGCGATTATAGTCCGCTAAAAACTGTTCTCGACATCATGCCTATGGAAACGGATACGATTGAGTTTTTGGGTACCGAATCGGGCGACTGGTTTTTCCATTGCCATATTTTGTACCATATGATGAGTGGAATGGGCAGGATATTTCACTATGAAAATTCGCCGGTCAACACCCAGTTCAAAAACCCGGAGAAAGCTTTAAAAATGCTCTATCATGACGACCGCATGTACCATTTAATGGCCGAAGTTGACCTCGCATCGAGCGGAACTGACGGGCATGTCATGTATGCCAATACGCGAAATGCCTTTAGCGGAGAATGGCGTATTGGTTTAATGGGTGATTATGAAACAGAAACCCACATTTCCCGGTTTATTGGAAGAAACCAGTTTCTCAATGTATATGCGGGATCCGATTTCAGAAATCGCCATGGAGGAGAGGAAAACAGTAAAGACAATCGCCAGGTATTTTGTGTGGGAGCTCAGTACATGTTGCCCGGTTTGATCTTAACTGATTTTCGTCTCGATCATACTGGTAAATTGAGGCTTCAATTGCATCGCGAAGACCTGGCTGTTACACCACGATTGCGCCTCAACGCCATGTGGAATACCGATGGCGAGTACATGGTAGGAACCTACTATATCTTAACCAAATATTGGGCAGCATCCATGCACTATGACAGCGACATGAAACTTGGAGCAGGATTTCGCTTTACCTATTAAGATACAGAAGCAGGCCTGGCCTATCCTTCGGCAAGCTCAGGATGCCGGCCGTCTGAAGCCTTTGTCTGCCTCCAATCCTCCATACCTCCCTTCTAATATCAGTCTTCTGCCCGTTTTTTCCTTTGCATGGGGTTTTCCTGCTCGCGGTGTTTTTGTTTGTACAATTCAAAGCGGGTAGGGGCCACACGCGGAGGCCAGTAGTTGTTGTTTCGATTTACATCGGCGGTTTCCAGATTTGGGTCGAGGCTGATGCGAACCACTTCCTTTGCAAACCAAAATACCTTGCTCACACTTGAATCGCCAAAACGCCAAATTTCGGCCGGGATATAGACCTTTTCCCGGGTACCGTCTGCAAATTCAAACTCAATAATTACAGGCATAACCATGGCCCCTACCAGATCAAAATTTAACTGGTAGAAATTGAGTTTGCTGTTGAGCAGGGCTTTTTCTTCCGGACTCAGTCCCTTGATCATCTGTTGGTACTCTTTGCGGTCGAGCTCGGTTACTTTAAAGCGATCCGGGTCCGTGTAAAAGTCATGTAGTTCCGGATCGAGTTCGATTTGGGTTTTGCTCACCGTATCCGCCCTGTTAAGGATATCCCCCTGAAAAACTTCGCGATCGGGATCACGCTCTTTGGCCTCATTCTCCACTTCGAGACCCGGATTTTGGCTGTTTACCCGGTACCATTTTACATCACTCAGCGCAATATCACAATAATCCGTGCTGTAAAACCAGGCTCTCCAGAACCAGTCGAGGTCTACTCCCGAAGCATCTTCCATGGTTCGGAAAAAATCGCTGGGTTCCGGGTGTTTGAACATCCAACGCTGGGCATAGGTTTTAAAAGCGTAGTCAAAATTTTCACGACCTAGAATGGTTTCACGAAGTATATTCAATGCTGTGGCAGGTTTTCCATACGCATTGTTGCCAAACTGGATCAGACTTTCTGAATTGGTCATGATAGGGACCATGGTATTCGGATCGCTGCGCATATAATCCACGATCTGGTAGGCGGCCCCTCTTCTTGATGGATAGTTTTCATCCCATTCCTGCTCGGTGAGGTATTGCAAAAAGGTATTTAATCCCTCATCCATCCAGGTCCATTGCCGCTCATCGCTGTTGATGATCATGGGAAAAAAGTTATGCCCTACCTCATGGATTATTACCGTGATCATGCCGTATTTGGTGCGTTCGGAGTAGGTGCCATCTTTTTCCGGACGACCGCCGTTAAAGCAGATCATCGGGTATTCCATGCCAATGTTATTGGTATGGACAGATATGGCTACCGGATAGGGATAATCGAAGGTGTATTTGGAATAGGTACGAATGGTATGGGCCACGGCTTTGGTGGAGTATTTTTCCCAAAGCGGATTTCCTTCTTTGGGGTAATACGACATGGCCATAACGGTGCGCGATCCGAATTGAACACCCTGGGCATCCCAGATAAATTTACGGGAACTGGCAAAGGCAAAGTCGCGTACATTTTCGGCATGGAAGATCCATGTTTTAGTACCTTTTGCTTTTGTTTTTTCCTTGTTACGGGCTTCCTCTTCAGTAACGATCATGAGCGGTTTGTCGCTTTTTTCCGCATCTTTAAAACGCTGTCTTTCTGTTGCAGTGAGTACCGCCGCTGCATTTTGAAGCACTCCCGTTGCACCTACAATATGGTCTGAGGGAACAGTAAGCTTTACTTTATAATCGCCAAAGGGAAGCGTAAATTCTCCCCGGCCAAGGAACTGTTTATTCTGCCATCCATACACATCATTGTACACGCACATTCTTGGAAAGAACTGGCTCATGGTATAGATATAATTGCTGTCTTCTGCAAAATACTCATAACCCATACGACCTCCGAATTTTGCCCGGTCCTGGATATTGAACCACCATTTCATATTAAGTTCGATGCTGGCACCCGCTTTTAAAGGTTGGGGCAGGTCTACACGCATCATGGTTTTTACAATGAGGTAGGGAAGGGCTTTGCCATTGGCGCCTTTTACTTCTTCAATATGGTAACCGCCATCAAATTCGGCCATCATCCCCTGCAATTGGTCGAAAGTCATACGCGGAGAAATGGATTCCTGACCTACTTTTTTTGAATCGGTTCCTTTTTCTCTTACGTTCTGATCAAGCTGCATCCAAAGGTATTCGAGGGCATCCGGCGAATTGTTGATATAGGTGATCTTTCCCGATCCTTTTATTGTGTGACCAAATTCATCGAGGGTAACCTCAATATCGTAATTGGCTCTGTTCTGGTAATAATCGTGCCCTGGTGCTCCCGCTCCCGTGCGGTAAGGACCCGGAGTGGGCCATGTTTCATCGAGTTGTTTGAATTTATCCGTACGTTGGGCGTTCGCCACCGAGCACAGAAGCAGGGCAATAAAGAGTAGTCTGGTTTTCATTCGTAAAGCAAAAGAAAGGATTCGCTATGGATTTTCCATAGAAATCGGTTGAGGGATGGAATTAGTCGATGGACCATAGACCATAGTCCATAGCATTTATTCCTTTAGCCATGGTCTATGGTCCATGGTCAAAGATGTTCTGGCATTAACAACCCTTTACCTTATTGCTGATATCGATAATGCCCGATGATCGTGTAACTAAATAAACAATCCTCCAGAACCTGCCCTGCGCCAATATTATGGATGATCTGGTACTTTTTTCCATCCGAAGATTTGATGGCCGATACGATGCCAATATGCGTAATCGCTCCACCCAGATTCCAGCAAACGATATCTCCGGGTTTATAGTCTTCGGGCTTATTTGATTGAGTAAGAACTGTTCCTTTCCTGGAAAAAAAGGTCATTAAATTCGGCACCCGGCGGTGATCGATGTTTTTATCGGGTTTTTTAAGTCCCCAAATTTTGGGGTATTTGTCGAAGTTGGCCTTCATGTCCTCATGTACCTCCTTTTGCAGGTCAATTCCAAGTTTCCGGTAGGCACGGATCACCACGTCGGTGCATACTCCTTTGTCTTTAGGCACATCGCCATTCGGATACGGAATCGTAAAGTAGGAGGGATCATAGGTTACCTTGTCTTTCGTCAGCAGCAATGCCGAATCGGCCAAACGCAGGTACCAGGCATCCTGGCCCAATGCGAAAGCCGGGGTGAGCAGGAGGAGAAACGTGAACATTCGGATCATGAAACCTTAACGTACACTATGCCCTATTTATGATTTATGATTTATGATTTGTGATTTGGAATTTGGAGCTTGGAACTTGGGGCTCGGAATTACACTAATCGCCGAGTTGTCTCAAACTCTCGTCTTTCCTCAACGAAAACGTCTCTTTCAACTCCCCACAATCCACGCGAAAAAGATTGATCTGATCCTCATAAATTTCCGTTAAGGCAGTGCAGCTTATTTCCAGGGATTTTGGTGCAGCGGCCAATGCCGGAACCTCAAGGTAGATCCATACCAGGTCATTTTCCAGTTCGTAACCGACCCACTGAAAGTTCAACGCCGTATTTGATTTGATCTGCAGGTGTTTATTGTAATAGGCCAGGATCTTTGGTCCCAAAACTTCCGGGTCCGAATTTTCGTCAATTTTAATAGACGGATCCGTTTGTTTTAATGCTTTTTCGAGGTCGTCGGTAAAAACCTTAACGGTTACCTGAAGCGTCTGGGTTTTGTATTCGAGGGTATAGTGGCTGATATAAAATTTATGCAGGACAAAGCTGCTTGCTGCAATGGCAACACAAAGCAGGAGCAGGGATCTACTTAACTTTTTCAGCATTGCGCAGGATATAATTCATCTCGTAAATATCGGTGCTGTTCAGTTCGAGGGTACCGGTAACTTCAAGGCGGGTGTCGGTTTTGAATTTTTCGCCTTTGTTTTTGAACTTGAGTGCCATCACCGATTCCGGACCGGCACCTCCGCAAAAGAAACAGGCAGAGTAAGGGAACGCGGAGAGCACATAATTATTTTCATTGTAGTCGATCGGGATCACATAGCCGCTAATCCTGATCTCCTTACCTTCCAGATTTTTAACACTTTGTCCGAATTCGGGATAGAGCACATACATGCCTTCCTGTTCGTCCCATTTTTTTTCGAACTTCACGTCGCCCAAAGTTTTCCAGCTTACCTCAATGGGGGCGAGCAGGGCAGGGGCAAAAAAGAAAAGAGTAAGCAATACTGTTTTCATGGAATACAAAGATACAACCCTCAGGCTTTCTGCAACAGATCGGAAATGCTGATGCGGTAAATCTTGCGGGTATTCACCAGCACAGCCAAAAATGCGACCAAAAGTGGAAGCAGGAGCAATTGGGCATCAAAAATCCCGAAAGTTTCCGTGTCGAAACGGTAGGCCAATCCATATCCCAATTCCGATGAAAAATTAGCCAGGAACCAGCGTCCTGCAAATTCTCCAAGCAGGTAGGCAAGGAGCACCGTCATGCTCAATTCCAGAAAGAGCATGGCCAGCAGTTTAAGACGCCCAAAACCCATACTTCGAAGGAGGGCCAATTCCGTTTTCCTTTCTTCCAGGCCCATCCATACCTGAACAAGCATGCTGAATAGAGCGAGAAGCAAAAGTGCATACCCAACCAGTTTCAGGGTATCTGAACCCTGGTTCAACATAAAACTCAGCCGATTGATCTCAATAGCCGGAGCCGCTGCCTGCATCGAGGTATTTTCATTGATCATCCTTGGCAAACGCATCGCCGCCATTTTGTTCTTATACCGGATCAACAAAGCTGTAATTTCTTGTCCATGGTCTATGGTCCATGGTCCATGGTCCAAAGTATCGCTAGCCGCGTGTTCCTCTCCGTGAACTGCCCACACACTCGAGATCGAACACAAAATAAGCTGATCCACCACCGTCCCGCTCGGAGCCAAAATCCCCGTAACCACGTATTCACCATGGCCTGCTTCCGCCTCTCCATCACCATGTTGCCCGCTAAAGGTGTCGCCAATTTTTAAGTTGAGTGTTTTAGCCACTTCAGCTCCGAGGCAGGTTTCTCCTGTTTTTTTCCAAAGCTCTCCCTCCTGGAGGCTCACGCCATACCAATCGAGGTAGGCATGGCTGGTTCCCAGTATCCGAAATTCCTGGCAATAATCACCATAGGCAAGGGGGACAGCCTCCTTTACCATGGGATGTTTGGAAAGGCGCAGGGCTTCTGAATAGGGAATATTTCCCGTTGGGGCATCGATATGGTAAATGGAGGCAAGGATAAGCTGCAGCGGACTTCCCTTTGCACCAACCACCAGATCGATCGAAGCGAGGTTTTTCTGCAATTTGTCTTCTCCCTGCACCTGAACTTCTCTCACTGTCCATAACATTGCAATGCCCAGGGCGATGAGCAGGATGGTGATAAACTGCGTCATCCAGCGGTAATGGATATTTTTGAGGGCCAACAGGAAAATATTCATCGTTCTATCCTCCTTTCAAATTGGTCTTTGATGCGCTGGTCATGGGTCACCACAATAAGGCTGCTTCCGGCAAGGCTACATTGGGTTTTTAACAGATGGATGAGTTTTTCGCAGTTGGTATCGTCCAGACTGGAGCTTGGTTCATCGGCCAGAATCAGATCGGGTTGGGGAAGAACAGCCCGAAGTACCGACAGGCGTTGCCGTTCACCCTGACTCAGTTGTTGCGGACGTTTTTTGAGCAAAGCCGCGAGTCCGAGTTGTTCGGAAAGTTCTTGAGCCCTTTCTTTTGGAAAAGCCAGGCCCTGTGAAAAAGGCAACTGAATATTTTCCCAGGCATTGAGGGAAGGGATAAAGGAATGATCCTGAAAGACAAAGCCGATATGCCGGGCGCGAAACCGGTCGCGTAGGTTTTGGCTCATGGAGAAAAGGGCATTGTTACCGATCTTCACTTCTCCCTGTTGCGGTTCACGGAGTCCGGAGAGGAGCTGCAGCCAGGTACTTTTCCCCGAACCGGAGGCACCCAAAACAAGGAGGGATTCCCCCTTTTCCAGGGCAAATGCCGGGAAATTAAATTCGGGCCCACGGGGATACGAAAAAAGAAGTGAATCGCTTTGGATCATAAAACGCAACTATGTTGCATGAAATTAGAATCTGATTTATCTTTGTGGATTCAAAAATGCATCATCCCGCCCACAATCCGAAATCCGATATTTTAGGCATGATCAGTTCAGGCCTTTGCCTCATTCACTGTTTGGCTGGTCCCGTGCTGGTATTGCTGGGCTATACTTTTATCGAACCCGACGGCTGGCATTTGTGGGATATCCTTTTCCTGATTATCAGTGGTTGGGCCGTCTATACCGTAACCAAGGGCCATAGTATGCAGTGGATTAAATGGGGCTTGTATTCATCTATCGCTCTACTTTCCATATCGATCTTATTTAGCCACGATAGT
Source organism: Bacteroidota bacterium (assembly GCA_003531115.1). Classification (GTDB taxonomy): domain Bacteria; phylum Bacteroidota; class Bacteroidia; order UBA8524; family UBA8524; genus UBA8524. The sequence continues at coordinate 36,535 of DQHT01000012.1, forward strand.
TCCTTTTTTACGTTTACCTCCTGGTTGGCGGCTGCTTCGTTAGTGGTATTTCATTATTTGAACCTCAGGCATATTCGGAGCTGCAAGGTTAAAGGGTAAGTTTCATTTCAATAAATGATAATTTGTTTTCTATTAGAAAACTTTTTATCTTTGTATTGTGTTCAACATCATCACGAGAAAGACACTGTTGGAATACGCAAAGCGCTATCCCATAGCAGCGAATGCCTTGTTTGAATGGTATCACGAATTGTCAAAATCAGAGTTTGCAAATTTCAATGAGCTCAAAGCAATATATGCAAATGCAAGTCTGGTGGGGGATAGTCGTGTTGTATTCAATGTGATGGGCAATCATTTTCGCCTTGTTGTTCGGATATCCTTTGAATACAAAGCCATTCAGGTAAAATGGTTTGGAACACATAAGGAATACGACAAGATTGATGTAACCACTGTTCAATTTAAAATTAAATAGCCATGGAACTCTCAGTCATAAAAACAGAAGAACAATATGAATCCTACCTAAACTGGGTTGATGGTCAATTGGATAAAAATCTCAACCCGCAATCGAAAGAAGGAAAAAAACTGGAAGTAGCCCTTTTAATCATCAAACAATACGAAGACGAGCATTACCCTGTTCCCTATCCTGACCCGATTGAAGCCATTAAGCTTAAAATGGAAGAGATGGGTGTCAAAAACAAAGATCTGGTTGGAAAAATTGGTTCCAAAGGCTATATCTCATCTATTCTGAATAAACGCAAACCACTTACTTTAGAAATAGCCAGAATCTTCCATAAAGAGCTTCACATTCCCGCAGAAATATTATTGGCTTAAAATACCATCTTTCTCAGATTGGTTAAACCTTTGCCTAAACCAATTGTATCAAGTGTAAATTCTTTGGTTTAATTTTGGCTACTCATTCAATCATGTCCTGCAGCTTTATTACGCCTGTCACCGAAGATATTAACGAACTGTACAGGAAAGCCCTCCTGGAGATGGGGAATCATGACATTACCTTCGAGGGCAACGCAGAAGGAGGCGAATTTTCTGTTCGAACCGTAATCGGAGAAATCCATGGGAGTTTTAAAGTTCACGGCCAGGTCATCCAGTGGCATTTTACCAAAAAGCCGATCTTTATTTCCTGTAAGAGAATTGAACACGCTTTTAAGAAGCATCTTTATTGAGTTTTGGGCCGCGCCCGCCGAAGCTTTTAGAGAAATATCGAATTATCGAAAACTCCGGAAAGCGAAGGCGGGTTACGGGTTTCGGGTTTCGGGTTCTGGTTCAAAATAGAGGGTTCGGGAGTTCATTTTTTGTTGTTCCGCGCGAGTAGAATCGGTTCGGTGGGACACCGAACCGCTATTGGGTTTTTGTTAGCAGGAAATAATTTTTAGGAAGCAAACATTCGTTTTGCGGTTCGGTGTCCCACCGAATCGCACCCTTCCGCGAAGAAAAAGATGCATTGAGCTAGGACCAAATTTCTGGTAAACCTGTTGCCAAGCCCCATTAGGGGCGATATCTTAATAGAAAAAGCCAACCCACCAGAAAACCGAAATCCTGTGTCAGATCTTTAGTAAACCCGAATCCCCACCGGGATTTCGGAAGGCGGGGTTTTGGGTTAGGTGTTATGGGTTATGGGTTCTGGAAGTGTCGTTTCGCTCCGGTACAGGCAGCAGGCTACAGGGGTCAGGCAGCAGGCATTCCGTTTGAATTCAAACAAACCCCTTTAGGGGTGATATATTAATAGAAAAAGCCAATTCGGACCACTCTTTTTAAAAAGGGACAGGGATACAATTTATGCCGGGATTCCAAATGTTTCAGACCCTGCACTGGTGGAGTGGGTTACCCAATACGTCTTGAAAAAGAAAGCGGTTACGTCTATGTAAGCCGAAAAAATTCTAGACCTGTTTTTATTTCTTGTATGATTGATGAAGAGGGAAAAAGCTTTTGAAAAATCACATCATGAATTTCAGAAAATACTCCCGATATCTAAGCTGGATATGCTAGTCCTTTTCCGCTCCACGGATATCGACAATATCAGAAACCCCAAACATTTTGTAAATTTGAAAGAAGGAAATGTGCCATGAAAGTAGAATTGGAACAATTGGAACTGGCTAAAATGCTCTTGGAAATTCGGGATAAAGTGACGCTGGGTAAGGTTAAAGACGTTCTTTTGTCTGCTCATGAAGAGGGAAGGATCAGCCTGAAAAAATACAATGAAGAATTGGAAATGGCCGAAAAACGCATCGATTCTGGTTACTACACGACTCAGGAGAATGTGGAATCCGAAGCCAAAGAATGGTGAAGAAACACACCTCAGCTAAGACTGATGTACCTAACCACAGCCTCTTCAATATCTTCCTTAATAAACTCCCAGTATTTACCGCGAAGACAAATTGGATCAAAATCATAATCGGCATTTGAAAAGGAAGTAAGATTTTTCAGGATGAGGTCTTTGTTGTGATTGTATTCATAGCGCTCGTAATGAAGGTCCAACATTTTTTGAATAGAAAAGGAGGGTAATAATTCATGGATGTCCCAATAGTCCTTTTTGCGGCCGCCACGCTGAATAACGTCTAATTTCATCGCAACGATTTCTTCCGAACTTGCCATTCTGATTGTATCCTCAACCAATACAGGTCTTATGAATGGATCAGTATAATAGACGTCGAGTTTAACGGAATTATCTTTTACCATTCCGATCAGATAAGATTTCCCGAATGCAGTAAGTGCGTTTGCAAAATGATCTTTGAAGGGAAAGGTCTCTTCCAGGTACCTGTCTATCTTATCAAAGTCAATTGATCCATAAGGTGCATCGCTAAAAAGGTCAATGTCAATGGAAGATCGATGACCCAATTGAAGGCTTAAAGCAGTTCCCCAACCAAACGGAAGCTGGCAAATTCCTGTGCTGACATAAGGGTAAGCAAGCTTTCCTTTAATAAAGAATTTACCGTAGAATAGTACAATCTGCCCATCGATTATTACATATTCGGTTTCAGGGTAGGCGGTTTTGTTCCCTGTATTTGAAGAGCCAATTTAATCTTAGCATTTCCATAAAAGCGGCTGATCTCGGCTTTCTCCTTATCATTTCCTTTTTCAAAAACCCTCTTTATTACGGCCTTGAACTGTTTGGCCCAATCAATCTGGTTGATGTCTGTATCCCAGAATAAGGCTTTTCTCAGAATCGACATATTAGGTCCGATATTTTGTTGCTTTTCTTTCTCTATATGGATGTCATACCAGGATTGTAGAATTACCAGCGTACCTTCTTCCATCTGAAGCTCCTTTTCAATTCTCAATGCCAGAGCAGTATTAAGCTTACGTTTACCTTTGGTAATGGCATTGAAGGTTTGAGGATGTTCTGAAATAGCAAGTGCAAAGGGACGTTGCTTGATGGAACGCTTTTTTAACTCCCTCTCCAGAATTATTCCCGGGTGAATGCCCTTATATTTCTCGAAACCTGCTTTCACACTTACAAATATAAGCAAAAATGTTTATACTTTTAAGTTGGGGTAAGCGAGAAAGGAATAAAATCCCCCTATTCCACTACCACCGGAAAGGTAACATCAATATCCGACTCTCCGGGAGTGCAAGTTCCATCTTTGGTCCCTGGTTGGTGACGCAGGATAACCTGCATCGTTCCTGTTCCGGCAGAACCGGTTTTCCAGGTTGACTGTAAACCCAAAGGGAGATTGTTTCCATCCAGGTCGGTGATGGCAACCGATGCACCCGTTCCCGAAGGCGTAAAACAGACCAGGTGTTCGTCGGCCTCATCCAAAACATCATGAGAAATCGTATCCACCGGATTCGCCGTTTCATTCAATAAAATAATGGTCGTGTACCAGGTTTTATTGGCCTCCAGTTTGATGCTATCGAAAATATCGTAGTTCGCCCCACCATCCCCGTCCGGGTCGCGGAATGTGGCGGAATAGCTATTGGCACTGTTCGAAGAATCAACAAAATGCAGGGTCATGGTTGTGATGATCTCCTGCTCATTCACGATGGGAGGCGGGTTGTTTACCTTGTCATCGTCTTTTTTACAAGCGCTAATCAAAGCGATCAGGAACAGCCCGGAAATCAGATAGTGTCTCATTTATGATTTATGATTTATGATNNAATTATTCGGGGAACTACAATTTTTATCGAGCATAGGCGGATGATTTTTTCGGATTAAAAGAGGTGTTAAAAGGTATTTTGATACGAACAGTCACATTCCTGCCCATCGCATCGCTGAAATAGCGGAAGCGGTCGAGGTAATCGCGGTAGGAATGGTTCAGCAGGTTATTGATACTCAGTCCAAATTCAATATCCTGCTTCTTAACCCGTAGCAAAAGGGAGCCATGCACGTTAACCAAATAATAGGCAGGCGGTGGAGCCACAAAATCGCTGTTAGCCGGGACCCGCCATTGTTTGTTTACGTATTGAAAAGAAGAGGAAACAGATGCCCCTCTGATCTTATTGCGTCGTTTAAAGCGGTAAGTAAGTTCGGTTTCGTACCGGTCGGCCGGCATCAGGATCAACCAGCTTTTTTCACTAAGGTTCCATGCCCGGAGCAGGGATGCCTTACCCGTAATTTCCAGAAAGCTGTAAAGCGAATACGAGGCATGAAGATCAAAGCCGGATAAAATGGCGTCGGCCTGCTTGTAATTAAAAGCAGGAAAGGCACCTCGTAGCGTAAGCACAGGTTCACTCAAAGCCTGGCGGTAAATAAAGTTCGTGATATAATTCGTGTAGGGAGCAAATTCGATGTGCAACCTTGCTGTCGGGGTATAACGCAGTGTGAAAGCAGCATTGTAGGCAATTTCAGAACCTAAAGCGTCATTTCCGTATTCGATGGATGCGGCCCCGTGGTGCAATCCATCGCTGTACAGTTCGCTCACAGATGGCGCCCTCCATGC
>DQHT01000058.1 GCA_003531115.1 Bacteroidota bacterium
GGAAGTTTAAGTAAACGCAGGTAATTGTTTACTGTAGAGCGGTTTTTGCCCACTCTGTCGCCCAATTCTTCCATCTTTAGCTTGCATTCTTCCATCAAACGCTGATAAGAAAAAGCAACCTCCATGGCATTCAGGTTTTCCCTTTGAATATTTTCGATCAGGGCCATTTCCAGCATATCCTGATCGTTGGCGATCCGAACATAGGCCGGTATTTCACTCAATCCGGCCAGAATACTTGCCCGGGTGCGTCGTTCACCTGAAATGATCTGGTATTGGTCATAGCCCAGTTTCCTGACCGTTATAGGCTGAATAACACCATGTACCTTAATGGAAGCCGCCAATTCCTCCAAAGCAACCTGATCGAACTCGCTGCGGGGTTGAAAAGGGTTTGCCTGGATATCATTCAGACGTATCATGCTTATTCCGCCAACCGGGGTTACTCCGCTTGAGGTAATATCCGTGGTGGCATCTTTTAAGAGGGCAGAGAGCCCTTTTCCCAAGGCCGGCTTCTTCGGTTTTGTCATCAATTTAAGATCCTTTCTTCTTCTGCAATGCGTGTCATTCCGTTTTTCTGCAGAATTTCTCTCGCCAAATTTAAATAATTCAAACTTCCCCGGCTCTCAATATCATAATTCAAAACAGGCATACCATGTCCCGGTGCTTCACTCAGTTTTACGTTACGCTGGATGATCGTATCGAAAACAAGCTGCTGGAAATGCATCTTTACATCTTCAACCACCTGATTGCTAAGGCGTAAGCGTAGGTCATACATGGTTAAAAGGATGCCTTCTATTTTCAGGCGGGGATTCAGGTTGGTCTGGATAATTTTGATGGTATTCAACAGTTTCCCGAGTCCTTCCAAAGCAAAAAACTCACATTGCACCGGAATAATGATGGAATCTGCCGCAGTCAAGGCGTTGGTGGTAATGAGTCCGAGAGAAGGGGAGCAGTCGATCACAATAAAATCGTAGTCATTGCGGATCTTGTCGAATACATGGGTCAAAAGACGTTCGCGGTTTTGCACATCAACGATCTCGATCTCCGCACCTACCAGGTCAATATTGGAGGGCATGAGGTAGAGGTTCTCGTATTCTGTTTTCAGGATCACATCCTTAGGCGCAATTTCGTGAACCAGACATTCGTAGAGGCCGGTTTTGATATTTGCAGGATCGAAGCCTATGCCTGAGGTGGAATTCGCCTGAGGATCAGCATCAACGAGCAATGTTTTATATTCCAGAGCGGCGAAACTTGCTGCCAGATTGATGGCACTGGTGGTTTTCCCAACTCCTCCTTTTTGATTTACAATAGCAATGATCTTTCCCATAAACGGTATTCGGATTAAGTAGTCGTTTGATTATTTTTCAATTGTTTGTCCTATTTCAAGGATCAGCAGGTCTTTGCCTAATCTGGCAAAGGCTTTTTTCGCTTCATCCTTATTGATCTTTATCATCTCAAAAGTATCGAAATGCATGGCAATGATATCGTCGCAGGCAATAAAATCGGCTGCCAGTGAAGCTTGCTCCGCATCCATGGTGAAATTATCGCCGATCGGTAAAAAAGCGAAATCCAGTTCATGGAACATGGGGATCAGTTTCATATCCTGAAACAAGCCGGTATCGCCCGAGTAATAAAAGGTCCCTTCTTCACAGCCCACAATAAACCCACCTGCAGCCCCGGCAGGGGAGCCATCTGGCAGGGAATTACTGTGCAAAGCCTGAAAAAACTTAACCGTACCAAAGTCAAATTTCCAGGAACCACCAAAATTCATGGCGTGGGTATTCGTTACACCCTGCTTATTCAGCCAATCCTGCATTTCCCAGGAACATAACACTTTGGCACCCGTCTTTTTTGCGAGATAAACCAAGTCATGAGTATGGTCGTTATGCCCGTGAGAAATCAAAATATAATCCGCTTTCAGTTTGTCGATATCAACAATACCTTTGGCCAATTCATTCGGACGAATATAAGGATCGAATACCAGCTGTGCTTTACCTGTATCAATTTGGAAACAGGAATGACCCAAGTAGGTAATCTTCATCTTTTTTTGTTCATTTGGTGGAAGGCAAAAATAACCAAGGGCCGTACCTAGTTTGTGCACATTAATGAGGAATTTATTAAGAGTTATACACATCATTTTGCTGTTCGTTTCATGCAATGAGCGTACGGTCACTTCGTCGCTTGTTTTCCGCATGAATATGGAATCCGCGCTGAATTCACTCGATCCGGCATTCGCCCGCGACCAGTACGGGATCTGGGCCTGCTCCCAATTTTATAATGGGCTGATCCAGCTTGATACAGCCATGAATCCCGTGCCGGCCATAGCTAAAAGCTGGGAGATCCTGGATAGTGGAAAAGTGTATCGCTTTGTCCTGCGCAATGATGTTCGTTTTCATAAGGACGCCTGTTTCAAGGAAAATAAAGACCGCTTGGTCACCGCCTCTGACTTTGTATGGAGCTTCCGGCGCCTGCTTGATCCGGCCCTGGCCTCACCCGGCGCCTGGATCTTTAACGATAAGGTAGCCGGACCTTCTGCATTTCAGGCGATCAATGACAGCGTTTTTGAAATTCATCTTCTCCGGAGTTTCCCGCCCTTGCCGGGTTTGCTGGCCATGCCGTATTGTTATGTGTTGCCCCGGGAAGCGGTAAGTTTTTATGGAATTGGTTTCCGCGCTCATCCTGTTGGGACAGGACCTTTCCAATTCAAATTCTGGGAAGAAGGCATCAAGCTGATCGGAACGCGTAATCCTGATTATTTTGAAGAGGAAAATGGCCGCCAATTGCCCTATCTCGATGGATTTGAGGTCGGTTTCATTGAAAGCAAACAAACCGCCTTTATGGAGTTTGTGCAGGGTAAACTTGATTTTTATAACGGACTGGAAGGCGGATTTAAAGATGAATTGCTTACCCGAAACGGCGAATTAAAACCAAATTATACCGGCAAGTTTAAGCTGCGGGTAGGCCCTTATCTGAACACGGAATATTTTGGTTTTATGGTTGATCCTGAAATTGAATCAGAACAGGTTAACCCGTTAATAGATAAGAATTTAAGGAAGGCGCTAAACTTTTCCATAAACCGGGAAGAGATGATGCGTTACCTGAGAAACAATATCGGCATTCCGGGGAATGGTGGTTTTATCCCCCTGGGATTACCCGGTCACAGCGCAGCTATCGGTTATGCCTACAACCCGGATTCGGCTAGGCATTATCTTAAACAGAGCGCTTATACGGGACAGGAGTTGGTTCTCTATACCAATAAATCTTACCTTGACCTGACCGTATATGTGCAGAGAATGTGGCAACAGATCGGTGTTAAGGCACGAATAGAAGTGAATCCGGGCCCCTTTCACCGCGAAATGGTCAGCAAATCGAAACTCATGTGTTTTAGGGGCTCCTGGCTGGCCGATTATCCTGATGCCGAAAATTATCTCTCCTTGTTTTATAGTCCGAATTTCGCCCCAGGCGGACCGAATTTTACCCATTATTCGAACCCGGAATTTGACGACCTTTACCGCAAGGCCATGAATGAGAGCGATCCCTTGATCCGGGAGCGGTATTACCGGGAAATGGATATGCTGGTGATGGCTGAAGCACCTGTACTCGTTTTGTTTTATGATCAAACCATGCAGCTTTTATCCAACAGAATGGAGGCACTGCCCGTGAATGCCATGAATCATCTTCAATTAAAAAACGCGAAAATGTATGCAGATCCTGCCCAGTGAACAAATTCGTGAATGGGATGCTTATTCCATCAGCCAGGAGGGCATCAGCTCCTTTCAACTGATGCAAAGGGCGGCTTTTGTCTGCTTTCAAAGGCTCAAACCCCATTTGCTTAAAAGCGAAAAAATAGCTGTTTGTTGCGGACCTGGAAATAACGGAGGCGATGGATTGCTGATCGCGGCATATCTGTTTCAGTTTGGCTATCGTGTTCAGGTCTGTGCCGCAACCGGCCGGTCGGGAGGAGAGCGTAGTGAGGCACTGGCGTATTGTTTGTCAGCAGGCCTCGAGGTAAACGAGCTTACGGCCTTAGATCCTACAGCACCTGTGATCATCGATGCCCTTTTTGGTCATGGACTGACTCGTCCTTTAAAAGGAGAATACCTGGAGCTGGTTCAAAAAATAAATGCTTCCGCGGCCAGGCGTATCGCCATTGACATCCCCTCAGGAATGCCCTCAGAACCACAGGACGACGTGTTCAGTGTCTTTGTAAGGGCAGATGAAGTCCTGACCTTTCAGCGTGCCAAACAAAGCTTTTTTCTGGATGAATACGGCGCCTATATCGGGTCGTGGACCGTTCTCGACATCGGACTGTCAGGTAGCTTTAGGTCGGAAAAAGGTATTTACCTGCTCGATGATGCCTTTATAGGTGGGTTGATCCATACAAAACCCCGCTTTTCGCATAAGGGAAGCTTTGGCAGCACTTTGTTGGTGGGTGGATCAGAGCAGTACCCCGGTGCGATATGTCTGGCTACATCAGGATGCCTGCTTTCAGGTGTCGGTAAAACCTTTGTAGCCTGCTCAACTACTGCCCGTGCGGCTTGTTTGAACCTGGCTCCGGAAGCAATTTATATAGAAGGGGATGACCATGCCGGACTCTTATTAAACAGTGAAAATCAAAGCTATACCTGCATTGGCGTAGGGCCGGGATTAGGTCAAAAAGAAGGCGTTGCCGAAATCCTGCTCGCAGGACTGTTTAAAAGAACGAACAACTGGGTGATCGACGCCGACGCGCTGAACCTGATCGCAAAGGGTAGGGCAATATTCCCGGAAGGCCCAAAGGTTATCACCCCACATCCTGGTGAATTTGACCGACTCACAGGGGTGCACCACAGCACCGGAGAGAGATGGAAAACAGCCCGCGAATGGAGCCGTAAACATGCTACAGTGGTGGTATTAAAAGGAGCTTATACGGCAGTTTTTCTGCCTGACGGGAGGCAGTTTATTAATGCAACGGGCAACTCAGGACTGGCCAAAGGAGGGAGCGGAGATGTGCTTTGCGGGTGGATAGCCGGTTATATCGGACGTGGATATCCTGTGGATGAGGCGGTTTTAATCGCTGTATATTTGCACGGGCTGGCTGCTGACCTGGCAGTTAAAGATATCGCCAGGGATGCACTGAAAGCCAGCGATATCATTCGCTATGGAGAAAGAGTGGCAATAAAATGGGAAAATTAGCGCGAATACCTATACAATATATTTTAAAGGAAAATCTTTCCCGGGCTACGGTATTTGAATTTTTTAGCATCGACTACCCGCAGTTTTTAGACAATACCCTGGAACAGGTGGCCGATATGTACGGCATTAACCCCGCTGTTCTGGAAGACGCGTTGATCCAGGTGCAAAAGAAGATACCAGACTTCGACTACGATTTCCTGGAACTTCCTGTATTGATTGCCTACCTGAAACACACGCATCATGAGTATACCAAAGCAAAGATCCCCCATATACGCCGCAACCTGGAGCGCCTGAATGAAACAGCCATACTCCATGTTTTTCAGCGCTTTAGCCGCGACATGCAGAAACATATGATGTTGGAAGAGAAGATCATATTCCCTTTTGCCTTAACCCTGGTCGAGCTCAACGAAGAATTTGATCTGCAAGAAGCCCGCGCCCTGCTCCAGCAACATTCTACCGAAGTGCTCTCCGCAAGTCATACCATTGATGACGACGAAATGCGCGACCTGCGTGTGGCCACCAATAATTATACATTCAGCGACGACGACCCGATCGTTTATCAGGTAGTTATGACCGATCTGGCCCGGCTGGAAGAGGACATATACCGCCATGCCCATATCGAAGACCAGATCTTATTTCGCAAAGCGCGGAGGGAAGAGATTCTCTTAAAAGAAAGAATGCTACGTGAGGAAAGGAAAAATTAAAAATTAAACTTTGTGCCATGAAATACAAATCACTACTACCCATTGCCATGTTCGGCGCTCTGATCCTTGCTTCCTGTGGAAATGAGAACAAACAAAAAACAGAAGGAACAGAAACAAAAGCTCCTGAAGTATGTACCTATGCCTATGATGCCAGCCAGACCAAACTAACCTGGACAGCCTATAAATTCACAGAAAGGACAGGCGTAAAGGGAACTTTTGATACCCTGGTAATCGAAACCAAAGCAGAGGAAAATTCCATCCCTGCCTTGTTGACGGATGCTCATTTTACCATTCCCGTATCTTCCCTGAATACCACCAATCCTGAGCGCGACGTAAAAATCAGGAAATTTTTCTTCGGCAATCTATTGTCAAACACCCATTTAACAGGAAAAGTCGCCGATGTGGTTGGCGATGATGAAGGGGGGAGCCTCAATTTTGTTCTAAACATGAATGATATGGAATTGCCTGTTTCCATGGGTTATACTATGTCAGGAGATACCCTGATCCTTTCGGGCACCATGGATATGAACAACTGGAATGCACAAAAGGGAATCGCAGCCTTAAACAATGAATGCAAAGATCTTCATAAGGGAGCCGATGGAAAATCAACCCTTTGGCCGGATATATACCTGGAATTGCGCAGTACACTTAAAAAAACCTGTAAATAAGTCCAATTGTCGAGCCCAATTACCGCTTGGTCGAATGCTTAGGATTCTGGCAGGGGCTTGATTAATTTTGCACGATCGAAAAATGATTCAACCGATAAAATGAAAAAACACAACCTTACCTTATTGGGGCTGATTGTCTTCTGTCTGGCCTGGATTCCGGCAAGCGGACAGACCAAACTTGTAGAAAAAGTAGTCGCCCAACCCGGAGAAGCCAAAATTTCCTATGAGAAATATGAATTGGCCAATGGTCTGATCGTTTATGTGCACGAAGACCATTCGGATCCTATTGTTCACGTGGAAGTGACGTATAAAGTTGGTTCGAACCGCGAGCATATCGGTATCACCGGATTCGCTCACTTTTTCGAGCATATGATGTTCCAGGGTTCCAAACATGTGGCCGACGAGGAACATATTAAAACCATTGAAGGCGCCGGAGGGGATATGAACGGCACCACAAATACCGACCGTACCAATTATTTCGAAACCCTGCCAAGCAATATGTTGGAAACCGCCCTTTGGCTGGAATCTGACAGGATGGGGTGGCTAATCCCGGCCGTTACCCAGCAAAAATTTGAAATTCAACGCGATGCGGTAAAAAACGAAAAGGATCAAAACATGATCAACCAGCCCTATGCGCTGCCTTTCGCCGAACTGTATCTCAAAGACCTCTATCCAAAAGGACACCCTTACAGCTGGCCGATCATTGGATACGTTGATGACCTGAACCGGGTTGGCGTTCAGGACCTGAAAAACTTCTTTCAGCGTTGGTATGGCCCGAATAACGCAATAATTGTCATCTCCGGTGATGTAAACACCCTGGAAACAATGGCGCTGGTCGAAAAGTACTTCGGTCCGATACCCCGCGGGCAGGAAGTAAAACCGCTCAAGGTGGAACCGATCGTTTTGGTGCAGGATGAATTCCGCCAATATGCCGATAACGTTTTCGTGCCCGTTGTAACCATGCATTACCCCAGTGTTCCTAATTACCACCGCGATGAGCCTGCATTGGACATCCTTGCTTCCGTTTTGGGAGGCGGAAGGAACTCGGTTTTTTACCAGCGTATGGTAAAGAATAAATTTGCCCTGTCGGCTACTGTTCAAAATCCTTGTCAGGAACTTGCAGGTGAATTCCAGTTTCAGGTAGCACCGAGCCCGAGAAATGTATACGGACTTGCTCCCGGTGTGATGCAAACCATGGTGTACGACAGTATCAAGGCGATTATTCAGGGCTTTGATGTGTTGCGCGATGTCGATGATGCCGACCTGATCCGGATCAAGGCAAGCTTTGAGTCCTCTTTTATCAATACCCTGGAAAGCGTGCGTGGCAAAGCTGCAACGCTAACCAATTGGGAGCGACTGCTTGGGAAGTCTTATAATTTGCAGGATGAGATCGACCGCTATCAAAAAGTAACAAAAACAGACCTGAAACGGGTTTTTGACAAGTATATTAAAAACCGTGGCGCCCTGGTAACTCTGGTTTACGGTGCTCCGGATGACGAATCAAAATCGAAATCAGTAAACCCCTGGCCTGGTGAAGTAGATATGGAGGCGGAAAAACAATACGCCGGACTAAGTTATACCGAACCTCCGTCAACATTCGACCGCAGTGTTCGTCCGGTACCGCCACCGGCAAAACCAGCTACCGTTCCTCAGTATACGATGGATAAATTGAATAATGGTATTCAGATCATCCATACACAAAACAATGAGATCCCTAAGGTTACCATGGTTTTCACCATTAAAGGAGGGCAACTGTTGGAAGCCTATAATCCAAAATTACTGGGATTGGCAGCCATAACGGCCGACATGATGAATGAAGGCACGCAGCTAAGAACATCGGAAGAAATTGACGCCGCCCTGGAAACCCTGGGTAGCACCATTAACTTTACAGCAGGGGAGACCTCCACGAATATTGTAGTTAGCTCCTTAACCAAAAACATCGACCAGACCCTGGCCATTCTTGAAGAGATGCTTTATAAACCAGCTTTCAGGGAAGATGATTTTGATCGAATGAAGGAACAATGGGAAGAGTCGCTTCGTAACGCCGACAAAAACCCGGGCGTATTAGCCAACAAGGCATTCAACCTGCTCATGTATGGAGAGAGTATTTTGGCCGCTTCAGGCAACGGGTATTTGAACACCATTTCCCGGATCGGGCTCGACGATGTAAAGGACTTTTATGCCAATTACTATTCCCCATCCGTAACGAACCTGACCATCGTAGGAAATGTGGGTATGGATGTGATCAAACCAAAGCTGAGTTTTCTGGATAAATGGGCATCCAAAGAGGTGAAATTCCCGGAAATGGGAAGTTTCCCTGCAAAAGAAAATACGGTGATCTATATCGTTGATAAACCCGGAGCCACACAGAGCCAGGTGTTTTTCGGAACACGCACCATGCCCTATGATTTTAAAGGCGACTACTTCAAGTTGAATATTGCGAATTATTCCCTTGGTGGAAGTTTTAACTCACGGATTAATATCAATTTACGTGAGGAAAAAGGCTTTACCTATGGCGCTTATTCATTTAATAATGGAGGTAAATACCCGGGCTACTGGGCGGTAAATTCTAGCATTCGGTCTACAGCAACAGATTCGGCCATTATGGAAATCTACAAAGAGGTGAAAAACTATTTCGAAAAGGGCATGACCCCCCAGGAATTGGAAACGACCCGGAATTCCATCAACCAGGCTGATGCCCTGCGCTATGAAACTTCTTATGCCAAGGCAGGGTTTCTATCGCGCATACAAACCTATAACCTACCACCTGACTTTGCCCGCCAACAAAACCAGGTGCTGAATACGATCACGCTGGGTGAGTTGAACCAGGTGATCAAAACCTACCTCAACCCCGATCAGATGGTGATCGTAATCGTTGGAGATGAAGGCGATATCAAATCAGGACTCAAAAATTTGGGAATTGCCAAGATAACCACGATCGATCCGAATAAGATCAAGATCAAAGCCATTCCGGCGAACTAAGCATTAACGCTATAAATGAAAAGAGCCGCTGAGAAGCGGCTTTTTTTATGCGGTATCAAAAAAAAAATCCCGGGATTAACCGGGATTTGGGATATAAACAAAAACATATGAAACAAATGCGACTTAGTTATAAAGAACGTAAACCCTGTTAAGCCGTATTCGAAGAGGAGAGGCCCCATGTTGTCCGTTCGTTGCCTGAAGAGCGAAAAAAAATGAAAATATTTTATAATACATTGATAATCAAATAGAAAACTTGAAAAATAAAGAGAAAACATCGGTCTGACAGAAATTCGTTTATTCACATCCTGTGCATAATGACGACGAAGTCATGCTCAATATCCGATTAACTTCGCAGGACTTCGAATGAATATGCCATCAAGCACATTTACCAAATTACCGGTTGCCAAGAGGGATAAGTTTATCCGTGTGGCTATGGAAGAATTTGCGTCAGCAGGTTATGAAAAAGCGTCCATCACCCAGATGGTTAAAAAACTAAAGATTGCAAAGGGTTCGGTATACCAATACTTTGAAAATAAAAAGGAGCTCTATTTTTATCTTTTGGAACTAGCCCAGCAAACCCGTCAGGAATACATGAAGCCGATTTTAAGGCATCCTCCCGGAAATTTCTGGGATTCGTATATCAACCTCTTTGAGGCCAGTCTCAAGTTCGACTACGAGAACCCCGAAATGAGTACGCTCATTGCCAATGCAGCCCATGAAAAGTATGCCGATGATTTGGGTAATCTGATGATCAACCAGAAGAAAAAGTCCCTGGACTTCATGCGGGGATTATTGGAAAGAGAATTGTTATCAGGGGGGTTGCGTGATGATGTGAATATTGATGTGATGGCTTTTGTGGCAGGAAATGTGACGAATGGGATATGGGATTATCTCACATTAAAAAACTTAAATACCGAACCCGCGAAAAAGGGTAAAAAGATCCTTCCGAAGGAGGAGGTGAATAAAATATTGACAGACATTTCAAAATTGTTAAAGTCAGGATTAAAGGCATGACAGAAAATCAGGTTTCCTATACCGAAGACAGTATCCGCTCGCTCGACTGGCGGGAGCATATCCGATTACGTCCGGGTATGTATATTGGTAAACTTGGAGATGGCTCTGCAAGTGACGATGGAATTTATATACTTTTAAAAGAATCNNGGGCCATGGATGACGGGATCTATGTGCTCGTAAAAGAGATCATTGACAACTCCATCGATGAGCACGTTATGGGCAACGGAAAACTTATCGAAGTAAAGATCTCTGAACACAAGGTGATCATTCGCGATTACGGCCGTGGAATACCGCTGGGGAAGGTGATCGACTGCGTATCCAAGATCAATACGGGGGGTAAATACGATTCCAAAGCCTTTCAGAAATCAGTAGGATTGAACGGCGTGGGTACCAAGGCGGTGAATGCGCTGTCGAATTATTTTAAGGTGCAGTCTTTCCGCGATGGAAAAACCAAATGTGCCGAATTTGAAAAAGGGGTATTGACAGGAGACCATCCGGAAGAAGCGACCACAGAAAAAAACGGTACGCTGATCACTTTTGTGCCCGACAATACCATTTTTAAGAACTACCATTTTATACCCGAATACCTCGAAAACCAGATCTGGAACTACTGTTACCTGAACGCCGGACTGATCCTCAATTTTAATGATACCAAATACCAGTCGAAAGACGGACTGCTGGATCTTTTGCGTCATAAGGCCAACGAAGAAACCATCCGTTATCCCTTTATCCATCTGAAAGGCGATGATATTGAGGTGGCCATGACCCATGAAAATCAATACGGGGAAGAGTATTATTCCTTTGTAAACGGACAGAACACCACCCAGGGCGGAACCCATCTTTCTGCTTTTAAAGAAGCCCTTGTAAAGACCATTCGCGAGTTTTATAAAAAAGACTTTGATGCGAGTGATATCCGATCTTCCATCATATCAGCCATCAGTGTCAGGGTTCAGGAGCCGGTTTTTGAATCGCAAACCAAAACCAAATTGGGTTCGCAATATGTTTCTGATGGAGGACCATCCATGCGGAATTTTATTGGCGACTTCCTGAAAAAAGCCCTCGACGACTATCTGCATAAAAATCCGGCTTCGGCTGATGCGCTCTTGAAACGGATCATGCAATCGGAGCGGGAGCGCAAGGACATGGCCGGAATTAAAAAGCTGGCCAATGAAAGGGCGAAAAAAGCCAGTCTGCACAACAAAAAACTCCGCGATTGCCGGGTGCATCTCAACGACGAAAAACACGATAAGCGTAAGGATACTACCCTGTTTATCACGGAAGGAGATTCGGCCAGCGGATCCATCACCAAATCACGGGATGTAGAGACCCAGGCTGTATTCAGTTTACGTGGAAAACCGCTGAATTGTTATGGACTGACAAAAAAGGTGGTGTATGAAAATGAGGAGTTTAACCTGCTCCAACATGCCTTGAATATTGAAGAAGGACTGGAAGAATTGCGTTTTAATCGTATTGTGATCGCTACCGATGCCGATGTGGACGGTATGCATATTCGTTTGCTCATTATGACCTTCTTCCTGCAGTTTTTCCCTGACCTGGTGAAAAACGGGCACTTATTCATACTCGACACACCCTTATTCCGGGTTCGGAACAAACAAAAGACCATTTATTGTTACAGCGAAGAGGAAAAACAGAACGCGGTAAGGGAATTGGGCAATAAACCTGAGATCACCCGTTTTAAAGGATTGGGAGAGATCTCTCCTGAAGAATTCGGGATGTTTATCGGTGAAGACATGCGTATGGATCCCGTAATACTCGGTAAAGACACCACCATAAAAAACCTGCTGGAGTATTTTATGGGAAAAAATACCATGGAAAGGCAGGGATTTATTATTGATAACCTGCGCATAGAAAAAGACGAAGTGAAGGAGGAAGTGGCTTAAGACCTAAGGGAAATAATACTTCACCAAGCGCATTCGATCTACCAAAACCTGATTTTCATAGATGTCACGGCGGATCAACCCTACACCCTTGGCAAACCAGCTGACACTGTACGCTGGATTTCCTTCAATTATCAGGGGTTCTAAAAGTTTGTATGGATCTGTATCCATGTCCTGATTAGGATTAAGGCTTGATTGGAACGCCTCCGATCGGGAATAAAGCACTACTGCTACTTCGGGAAAATTATCAATGCTTGTACTGGTATCCAAACATGTACTGTAATAGAGGGGAGTTGGCCCCGCAGGACAGTCATAAATCCTTTGGTACCTTAATTCACCGAATTTGACATCGAGTATTTTGCTGTCCTTTTGTTTGGATTTTTGACAAAAACCCACAAAAGGTCTAAAAATGGAGAATTCATCGGAAATGAAACTTCCGTTCATCACCGGTTCTATTTTTGGCAGATCAGCATAGGGATAATCACTTTTGAGTCGGTGGGCTTTGTATTCGTATCTGTAATTGTATACTCCTGTATCGTCATAGCTAAATCTCTCCGAACAGATAACCTTCTCAATTTTACCATTATCATGTAAGTACTCCCAATAAGCGCCCATTTTCATGGGTAAATAATGGTTTGGATTATAGGATCCGGAATCGACCGGGTCTTTTTTATCCTCATCATGCAATTGCACGGGTTGATCCTTTTTACAGGCGGCCAAAAGAATGAATCCAATTATTTGAATCACTATGAGAGGTAGAAATAGATTTCTGTTTTTCATCCTTATGGGAAATAGTACGAAGCTAGGCGAAAAAAATCAACGACTTGACCCTGGTCGTCGATCCGCTCTTTTCGTATCACACCGATTCCCTGGGCNNTATAGGTTTTTCCAGTGAGAGCTACGATCGGCATTTGGAAAAAATTCCCGCCTCTTTGGGCGCTTTTGGCTGAATCATAGACCAGATTTAATGAAGTCCAAAAACCATAAGTGTAACTGAAGACATTCGAAATTCCATCGATGGTAATCGCGGAATCCAGGCAGAAATAAGGTTCGTCAGGCCCGGGTCCACTTGGTCCACATGACCAGCTATTGATCGACCACCCGGGACTTCCGCTGGGTCCTGCCATAAAACCAATGGAATAAAGTCCACCTTTAACACACTTATACCCTACCAACGCACCATTCCAATACTTATCGGTTAAGCTGCCCAAATAATAGCCGTCCTGCACTAATTTATGGTAGTGATAAGCATAACCGCCGCCTACGCTATCAATATCATGTGGCCCGCAATTCACCTCAAAAGTTCCGCCTACTTTGGTCTCATACACCCATTTTGCACCCCATTTTAATGGGAAATAGGAGGTGGGGTCATAATAACCGGAGTCAGGTTCAAAGACAACCGGAACTTCTTCTTTTTCTACCAGGCAAGATTGGGTTGATCCGAAGAACAAAGACCCTATCACGAAAATCAGCGCTAATTTTTTCATTGGTTTGGAGGCTGAGTGGGAACTTAGTAGTAGAAACCTGAATGACGCATTTCGCTGCATTCACCTTTGTCAATGCCTTAATTCTATCAACAGGGTGTTGATTCTATTTATAAGATAGGAAAAAAAATCCACTTATTTTCGGGGGATTGTTAGAAGCGGCATGAAGGACGACGACGAAGAAGAAATCAAGCAGGAACATACGGAAGAGCCTGATCCTAAGGAGGATGACGGTGAATTGCATGGGGTTATCCCGGTGTCGGGCATGTATGAAAACTGGTTCCTCGATTATGCCTCTTATGTTATTCTGGAGCGCGCAGTACCAGGGATTGAAGACGGACTAAAACCCGTTCAGCGCCGTATTATGCACGCGATGAAGGAGATGGATGATGGGCGCTTCAATAAAGTCGCGAATATCATCGGACAAACCATGCAGTACCATCCCCATGGCGACGCATCTATTGGCGATGCCCTGGTGAATATCGGGCAAAAGGACCTTCTTGTTGAGACCCAGGGAAACTGGGGAGATTTCCGAACCGGTGATTCGGCTGCGGCACCCCGTTATATTGAAGCCCGGCTTTCCAAATTTGCACTTGAGGTAGCATTTAACGCCAAAACAACCAATTGGCAGCTTTCTTACGATGGCAGGAAAAGAGAACCGGTAGCGCTGCCGATGAAATTCCCTCTGTTATTGGCACAGGGCGTTGAAGGGATCGCGGTAGGATTATCGACCAAAATTCTCCCCCACAACTTTTGCGAATTGCTCCAGGCATCCATCGACCAGCTAAGGGGTAAAAAAGTGATCCTGTATCCCGATTTCCCGACAGGAGGGATGCTTGATGTGAGCAACTACAATAGCGGCATGCGTGGCGGAAAGGTGCGGGTAAGAGCCAGAATTGAAGAACAGGACAAAAAGACCCTGCTGATCAAAGATATTCCATACGGAACCACAACAACCTCGCTGATCGAATCCATTATAAAAGCCAATGATCAGGGTAAAATAAAGATCAAAAAGGTGGTTGACAATACCGCCCGCGATGTGGAAGTGCAGATCCAGCTGGCTCCCGGGGTTTCTCCGGATATCACCATGGATGCCCTCTACGCCTTTACCGATTGTGAAGTGAGCATATCTCCGAATGCCTGTCTGATCGTAAAGGACAAGCCCCTCTTCCTGCCTGTGGAAGAAATCCTGACCTATTCGACCGAACAAACCCAGGCNNATTGAAAAACGCATATACCGCGATATTGAGGAATGCGAAACCTGGGAAGCGGTACTGGAGACCATCGACAAAGGCCTCGAACCTTATAAAAAATTACTCCGCAGGGAAGTGACCCAGGATGACATCGTCCGCCTGACTGAGATAAGGATCAAAAGAATCTCCAAATTCGATGCGTTTAAGGCAGATGAGTTCATCAAAGGACTGGAAGACCAGATCGCTGAAACACTGGCCCATTTGGCCAACCTGGTCGAATATACGATCAGCTATTTCCAGGACTTGCTGAAAAAATTCGGGAAGGGCAGGGAACGGAAGAGTGAATTGCGCCAGTTCGATACCATTCATGCGACCATGGTTGCTGTAGCCAATCAAAAGCTTTATGTAAACCGGNNGAAAAGGCCTTTATGGGCAAGGGAATCATCCATGTCGGGGTATTTAAGAAAAACGATGACCGCATGGTATATAATGCTGTTTACCAGGATGGAACCAGCGGATATTATTATGCAAAGCGTTTTGCCGTTACATCAATAACCCGCGATAAGGAATACCAGATCACCAAAGGAACCAAAGGTTCGAAAGTGCTGTATTTCACGGCAAACCCGAATAGCGAGTCTGAAATTATCAACGTAACGCTTAGTCCGAATTCAAAAGCCCGAAGAAAAGTTTATGATTTTGATTTTTCCGAGATCGCCATCAAAGGACGTGGTGCACAGGGGAATATCTTCTCACGCTACCGCATCAAAGCGATTAAATTCAAGGAAAAAGGAGCCTCTACAATCGGAGGACGTGATATCTGGTATGATGCTGCCATTGGCCGCCTGAATACCGAAGAACGCGGACAGTACCTGGGGAATTTTAATGGAAATGATGCGATTTTGGTGATGATGAAAGATGGATCTTACGAACTCACCAATTTTGAGATCACCAACCATTACGAATACGATAAAGTACTCTTTTTAAGGAAGTTTAATCCCAAAAAAGTGGTTACGGCTATCCATTTTGACAAAAAGAGTAAAAACTACTATGTCAAACGATTCCTGATAGAAACGCAGACCCTGGAAAAACGCTTCTTATTTATCTCGGAAAACCCGGGGAGTAAGCTCGAGTTCCTGAGTTTACATCCGGAGCCGGAAGTCATCATCCATAAAAAAGACGCCAAAGGCACTAAGAGTGAGGAGCAGATCCGTTTGGATCAGTTTATCGATATCAAAGGATGGAAAGCCTTAGGAAATAAGTTGGGTTCAGTAGAGATCACCAAAATTGTGGGTATCGAAAAGGAAGAACCGATCGAGGAAGAACCTGTTAACGAGCCACCTGTTTCGGAAAACGAAGAGGAGGGGAGTGATGAGGTAATGGATGAGGGAAATGATCCCGGAGAAGAAACCCCGGAAAAGGTGGAAAAGCCAACAAAGAAGCCGAAACCTACAGTTAAACTTCCAGAACCTTTACCCGCCAAAACGCCAGTGAAGGAGGGCGAAACCCATAACCCGAAACCGGCTTTTCCCAGCGATGTAATACAGGGGAACCTATTCGAAATCTAGACCATGGTCCATGGACTATGGTCTGATGCTAAAGTTTTTCGCTACCACCAGATCCTTCGTTCCGTTGGCATAATCGTAGAACCCACGTCCTGATTTTACACCGAGGTCGCCGGCAAGCACCATTTTTTCCAATAAAGGACAGGGAGCGTATTTCTGGTTGCCAAATCCATCATACAATACATGTAAGATGGAATAACAAACATCGAGTCCGATAAAGTCAGCCAATTGCAGCGGCCCCATAGGGTGGGCCATTCCGAGTTTCATCACGGTATCGATCTCTTCCACACCGGCAATGCCTTCATACAGCGTATAAATGGCTTCGTTGATCATCGGCATAAGAATCCGGTTGGCCACAAAGCCGGGGTAGTCTTCTACAAGTGTCGGGATTTTGCCGATGGCTTTTGAAAGCGTTAAAATAGAAGCGTTTACCTCATCGGAAGTATGGTAACCTTTGATCACTTCGACCAGCTTCATAACCGGTACCGGGTTCATAAAATGCATCCCGATAACCTTATCAGCCCGTTTTGTTTGGGCGGCGAGTTTGGTGATGGATATGGATGAGGTATTGGTAGCCAGGATGCAGGAAGCCGGAGCGATCTCATCAAGTTGTTTGAAAATATTTGTTTTGATAGCGAAGTTTTCAGAGGCAGCTTCGATCACCAGATCAGCCTGAGCGGCGCCCTGGGACAGGTCGGTATAGGTTTTCAGGTTGGCTAAAGCTTTTGCTTTTTGTTCTTCACTGAGTATGCCTTTCTGGATCTGTCGGTCCATATTTTTTGTAATGGTAGCCAGGGCTTTTTCCAGGGCCTGGGGATTTACATCTACAAGTGAAACCTGATAGCCATTTTGTGCAAAAACATGGGCAATGCCATTTCCCATTGTGCCGGAGCCAATTACAGTGATATTTTTCATGTTCAGGAGGTCGATTTGTTCGGGCTGCAAATTAAACGCATTCGTCACGAACAAACAGCATTATCCGGCTTTTTGTTCGTTTTCGGCACGAAGTTCATCGGCTGTTTTTGTTTTGCCATCATGACTCCAACCCGGAGGGGCGAACAGATAGTGCAGTTTTGTTTTAAAGGAATCGGTTCTGGCCCAGTCCTCCTTCAATAAGTAAAACTCATGCAAAACAGCGCGCACCGGATGGGTGGTTTCAAGGGGTTTTGTCAGTCCATAGTGGGGTTTGTCATGTTCTAGTTCCTCCTGAAAGGTACCGAACATCCTGTCCCAAATGATGAGCACTTGACCCATATTCCTGTCCAGATAACGTAAATTACTGGCATGATGAACCCGGTGGTGCGAAGGGGTGACAAAGATGGCTTCCACCCAGCGGGGAAGTTTCGGGATTGTCTCGGTATGCAGCCAGAATTGATAAAACTGGTTGGCACTGTACATGAACATGATGGTGAGTCCGTCGAAACCCAGCCATGCAACCGGTATATAAAACAGAAAACGATAAAAAGGCTGAAACACGCTGGAACGCAGGGCTACAGCAAAATTGTAGTTAGGGGAGGAGTGGTGGTTGCTGTGAACGGCCCAGAAAAGCCGGGTACCATGTTCTGTTCTATGTAGCCAGTAAAAAGCCAGGTCCTGAGCCAGGAATACGAGTATCCAGGCGAACAAAGGATAATGTTCAAGCAAATTGGGGGCAAAAACTGCATGGTCATTAAACCAATCGAGCACCAGAAAACATACACCCTTCATCAAAAGGTCGAAACCGGCGCCCAGCAAAGCAAACCAGAAGCTCATCAGCGTATCCGGCAATTGGTAAACGGCACGTTCTTTTTTATGCTGAACGTACAATTCCACCATCATGGCAATAAAATACAAGGGTACCGCAATGGCTAAAAAAATCTGTTCCCGGCTCACGCTGCGAAAATAGGGGAAAATTTCCTCTCCTTAATCGTCCAAAGGATTTCCACACCATTGTGGGCAATTAATGGCTGAATTGGGCGTCAAAAGCCGTAATTTAGCGCATTCATTAATATGGCAGACGAAATTAATCTGAACGAAGAACTTGGCGATAGAATCATCCCGATAAATATCGAGGATGAAATGAAAACAGCTTACATCGATTATTCGATGTCGGTAATTGTTTCAAGAGCCTTACCTGATGTGCGCGACGGACTGAAACCCGTTCACCGCAGGGTATTATATGGTATGAGCGAATTGGGACTGGCCTCTAACCGTCCCTACAAAAAATCAGCACGTATCGTGGGAGAGGTGTTGGGTAAGTATCACCCGCATGGAGATAGCTCCGTGTACGACACCATGGTGCGGATGGCGCAGGACTGGAGTTTACGCTACCCTTTTGTTGACGGACAGGGTAACTTTGGTTCGATGGACGGAGATCCACCGGCCGCTATGCGTTATACCGAGGCCCGGATGAGGAAGATCGCCGAGGAGATGATGACCGATATCGAAAAGAATACGGTTGATTTCCGCGGTAACTTCGACGACTCGCTCGAGGAGCCAACGGTTATGCCGGCAAAGGTGCCAAATCTTCTGATCAACGGAGCATCGGGTATCGCTGTAGGTATGGCCACCAACATGGCCCCGCATAACCTGAGTGAAGTGGTAGATGGCATCAAGGCCTATATCGATAATAACGATATTGAGACCGAAGAGCTGATGACCCATATCAAGGGGCCTGATTTTCCAACCGGAGGTACCATTTATGGTTTCGATGGAATAAAAGACGCCTACGAAACCGGCCGCGGACGCGTTGTTGTGCGGGGTAAAGTAGAATTTGAAGTGACCAAAACCGGTCGCGAACAGATCATCATCACCGAGATCCCTTATCAGGTAAATCCGTCTAACCTTATTATTAAGGCGGCAGAGCTGGTGAACGAAAAAGTGATCGAAGGGGTGAGCGATATCCGCGACGAGTCGAGCCGCCATGGTTTACGCGTGGTTTTCGACCTGAAAAAGGATGCCATTCCTAATATCATCCTGAACCAGCTTTATAAATATACTCAATTACAAACCTCTTTTAGTATCAACAGCATTGCCCTGGTAAAGGGGCGTCCGATGATGCTCACCCTAAAAGACATGATCCACCATTTTGTGGATCACCGTCATGAGGTCATTGTTCGTCGTACCCAGTTCGACCTGGATGAAGCCCGGAAACGCGCTCATATTCTGGAAGGATTGCTGATCGCCCTCGACCATCTGGACGAGGTTATTGCTTTGATCCGTAAATCTCAGACACCGGATGAGGCCAAAGAAGGCCTGATGGGTAATTTCGGACTTACCGAGATCCAGGCCAAAGCCATTCTGGAAATGCGTTTACAACGTTTAACCGGACTGGAGCGCGATAAAATTCGTCTGGAATATGATGACCTGATGAAATTCATCCTCGATATGGAGGACATTTTGGCTAACCTGCCACGCAGAATGCAGATCATCAAAGACGAACTTGATGAGATGAAACAGAAGTTCGGTGACAAACGCCGGACCGATATTGTTCACACCTCGGATGATATCAGCATCGAAGACATGATCCCTGATGAGAACGTGGTGATCACCATTTCGCATATGGGGTATATCAAAAGAACCGTTCTAACCGAATACCGTACACAAAAACGTGGCGGAAGAGGAAACAAAGGAGCTACCGCCAGGGATGCCGACTTTGTGGAACATCTGTTTATCGCTTCCACCCATAATTATATGCTCTTCTTTACCGAGCAGGGTAAATGTTTCTGGATGAAAGTTTATGAAATACCGGAAGGAGCGAGGGCTACCAAGGGAAGGGCTATTCAGAACCTCATTAATATTGCGCCGGATGATAAGATCAGGGCCTTTATTAATGTCGATAACCTGAAAGACGAAGACTACCTGAAGAACAATGCCATTATTATGTGTACCAAAAACGGTATCATTAAGAAGACAACGCTGGAAGCCTATTCCCGTCCTCGTCAGAATGGTATCAATGCGGTAACGGTGCGCGACGGCGATGTATTGCTCGAGGCTCAGTTGACCACCGAAGGTTCCGAGATCCTGATCGCTAAAAAATCAGGAAAGGCCATACGTTTTAGTGCCAGTGCGATTCGTCCTATGGGAAGAACTGCTTCCGGTGTTAAAGGGGTAACCCTTGACGGGCCTAAGGATGAGGTGATTGGTATGATATGTGTAAATCCTTCCAACCGAGACACCACGATACTCGTTGTATCTGAAAAAGGATTCGGAAAACGGACTTATCTGAAGGACCCTGAATCAGGCGAAGATGTGTACCGGGTTACCGGCCGGGGCGGAAAAGGGGTTAAAACCCTGAACGTAACGGACAAAACCGGAGTCTTGATCGCGATCAAGGATGTGAATGAAGACAATGATGTCATGATCATTCTGAAATCGGGAATTGCCATACGGATGTCGATGGACGCACTTCGGGTAACCGGAAGAGCAACCCAGGGTGTTCGTTTGATCAAGATGGGCAAAAACGACGAGATCGCATCAGTGGCTGTTGTTGAACATGAAGACGAAGTGGAAGAAGCCGAACTGGATCAAAACGGAGTGGTAGCAGAAAGCAACGATGGAGAAGTAACAGATACCATTGCCGATGTAGCCGGTGACGATGTTGCGGATTCGGAAGAAGATACTGCAGCGGATGCCACGGAAGACGAAGACGATAATTAGGATTAACAAAATAAAATAGCATGAAAAAAGGGATGATGATGGTAGTGGCACTTGTTGCAGCTTTGGGTGTACAGGCTCAGAAATTCAATATCGAAAGTGCCATTATCGAACTCCAAAGGGGTAGTATCA
This sequence comes from Bacteroidota bacterium, assembly GCA_003531115.1. GTDB lineage: Bacteria > Bacteroidota > Bacteroidia > UBA8524 > UBA8524 > UBA8524. Next base: position 21,445 of record DQHT01000058.1, read on the forward strand.
CAGAGGCTAAGGAGTATATCGACCAGGCCGCTACGCACGAAAGTACCAGCGACCATGTAAAAATGTGGTTGGTTCGGGGAGATGTTTATCTGGCGATTACGGCCGACCCGACTCAAAAGGATATTTATCCGAATGCCGGGGTGATCGCCCTCCAGAGTTATATCAATTGTATCAAAAAGGACAAAGAGGCCAAAAGAAGGAGTTACACGGAAGCGGACGACAGAATGCTTTCAGCGGTTGCACCTGCCTATAACTATGCCCTTGTTCTTTTCCAGGAGGGGAGTGCCATGCTGGATAATGAAGAAACAAAAGAGGAAGGCAAAAAGCGCATCGGGATGGCAGTTGATGCCTGGAATGTTGTACTGGGCGCCTACGACCATGACCCGACCAATCAAATGGCAGTAATGAACCTGCCAAAGGTCAATATTCTCCAACTGATGGCCGATGCGGCGATCAAGGTAGGCGATTATGAACGGGCCTTTAAGCTCTTCGATGATGTGATAGCAGGTGGTAACGCCGTTCCATACGTGTATACGCGTCCTGCGCTTTTGCATATGGAATTGGGAGATACGGCCAAAGCGCTCGAGGTAATCGAAAAAGGAAAGCTTGCGTTTCCTGATGATAAAGACCTGACTACCTTACAATTGATGGTCTATCAGGCACAGGGTAAAGAGGATCTGCTTACCGATAAGATCACCGAAGCCCTTGAAAGTGATCCCGGAAATCCGGTATTGTTATCGAATCGCGGAAGTATTTACGATAAAAGAGCGCGTGTGGCCGTTGAGGATTTGAAGAAGGAGCTGGCGATCACATATAAACTTCGTAACGATATCAAAAAAGAAAAAGATGCCAAAAAGAAGGCGGATCTGCAAAATCAAATGAAGGCGTCTATTGGTAAAACAAATGAGCTTCTCACTAAGATCAATCGTCTCGACAGCCTGGCAATAGCTGATTATAAGTTGTCACTGGAGGCAGATGATTCGCAATTTGAAGTCATCTTTAACCTCGGTGCCATTTATTTTAACGGCGCATTGCCCTTGGTTGAGCAGGCCAATAACCTGCCATCCGATGCGAATTTTGATAAAGAATATGCCAAGCTAAAAGCGCAGTGGACCGTTATGTATGAAGATGCACTGGTTTGGTTCCTGAAAGCCGAAGAAATAAAAGCCGACGATGACCTGGTGTTGATGAGTCTCCAACAAACCTATGCACAATTAGGAAATGAGGAGAAGTCCATGGAGTATCGGAATAAACGGAAATAGTCCGATTGAGATATAATTTTAGAAACCGGTGACTTTGTCATCGGTTTTTTTTGTTTTATGCAAATTATGCCGGGAGACGAGAAGGAGAAATTTAGAAACGTCGCGATGACAGGTGAGGAATATTGAATTCTAAAGGCTTTGGATTTGCTACGGCAGAGGGGTTTCTTTTTATTCTATTTAACATAATATTAATTATAAGGTAATTCTGGAATGAACCGAATAATGGCTTTCGCTCGTGTTCTAAGTGAATTCTAGATTAAAATCATCCCCATTAAATTTAAACCTGGGATTATTCAACTTTTGAATTACGGACCGTATTCGATTTGCAGTGGGTTTCTTGACTACAGGAATAATCAAGTCGTCTAGTTTTATTCCTAATAAGCGATGAATGATAATAATATCTTCCTGAGAAAATGGTCTCAAGCCATTAATCAATTCCGACATGTAGTTTTTTCGATGACCAAGAATGTCTGCAAGATCATTTTGAATCAAGTCTTTTGCATTTAATTTGGCCCTTATAATTTCTTTTCTTCTTTGAATGAACTGATCATGATTTCTGACAATTTTTTCCGCATTTTCGCTTTCTAGCAGTTGTGCTTTATCAACATTTTCCTCATTTTCCCAATTTGTTGCCTCATATTTTTCAATGAGTTCTGCCAAATGACTTCTCAAGGGGCCTAATGAAGGATCATCCTTTAACAAAAGCCTAAGTCTATTAAACATCGAATTGGCTTGTTCCAATTCTAGTTCATTTTCGATCTCTGCAATCTTTAAAATGTTCTCAATTCTAAACTTTTCCATTGTCCAGTTTTTTTTGAATTATTCTATAAGACCTCTACTTCGTAGCCACTTCTCAATTACCGTTTTATTGTTTTTACACACCCTTTCGTATTCGTCGTGCGAGCTGGCTTTTCGAAAATCATTTATCAGGAAGTCTATGGCATTACAAAGCTTTGTATTACCGGTATTCTTCTTCTTAATCCTCGTAAGATGTTTTAGACCTAATAGCCGCACCTAATACCTTTTGGTATTCAAATATACAATAGTTCCATTATTTATGGAACTATTCCGCCAAAATATTATTTGCGTAGCCAAATAACTTCATTTATATTCGTAGCCAAATAACTACGGTATGAACTTAAGACGCGACGTATTTCAGGCAATAGCCGATCCTACCCGGCGCACTATACTGATGTTGCTGGCATCCCAATCCATGACTGCCGGAGCCATAGCAGCTAATTTCGATACAGCCCGGCCAACAGTTTCGAAACATCTGCATATCCTTTCAGAATGCGAATTGCTCAGTCAGGTACAAAATGGACGGGAAATTCATTACCACCTGAATCCGCAAAAAATGAAGGAAATTGCCGATTTTATCGAGCCATTCCGGGCTATGTGGGACGAGCGTTTTGATAAATTGGAATCCATCATGAAAATCTATCCATCAAAAAAATAGCCTGGTATGGAACGTAAAACAAAGATCATTGCCGAAGATGGCAAACAAGACCTGCTGATCACCCGCGAATTTGACCTGCCTCTTGAACTCCTTTTTAAGGCCTATGTGGAACCTGAAATTGTAGAACAATGGATGGGAACCAAGGTGTTGAAACTGGACTGTAAACCCCACGGCAGCTACCAATTTGTTACCAGCGACCCACAGGGAAACCAACACAGATTTAATGGCGTTATCCATGAATTCAGTCCCAACCAAAAAATCACCCGGACCTTTGAAATGGAAAATACACCCTTTCCGGTCCAACTGGAATTCCTGGAATTTGAAGCGCTCACAGACTCTACGAGTAAACTCACCATGCAGATCGTTTACAGATCGGTGGTCGACAGAGATAAAATGCTCCAGCTCCCTTTTGCTCAAGGCATCAATATGGCACATAACCGTCTGCAAGACATTGTAAACCAATTAAATAAATTAACAATATGACCAAAAGAGACAAAATCATTTACTGGATCGCCACAGTTTGGCTATCTTTAGGTATGCTTTCAAGCGGCATCGTTCAGTTATTCCAGCAGGAAACAGAGATCAGGTTCATCCTGGAGATGGGCTACCCTGCCTATTTTTTAATCCTCTTTGGTGCCTGGAAAATTTTGGGTGTTATTGCTATCCTTATACCCAAATTCCCTTTACTCAAGGAATGGGCCTATGCCGGCTTTTTCTTCGCCATGACAGGAGCTATTTTTTCGCATTTTTTCACAAAACCGACCCTCGAAGAAGTAGCTCCTCCTCTACTTTTGCTGATTTTGACTATTTTGTCCTGGTATTTTAGACCTAATGATAGAAAAATATGAAAAAACAACTCTCCCCCGAACAAACAAAAGACCTTCTCCGTATCCTTAAAACACGTTTTGAAAAAAACATGAACCGGCATAAAGGCATGGATTGGGCTATAATACAGGCAAAACTGGAAGCAAATCCGGAAAAACTCTGGTCGCTCGACGACATGGAAACAACGGGTGGCGAACCGGATGTGATCGGTGAAGATGAGGGCGATTACCTTTTCTGCGATTGTTCGCCAGAAAGTCCCAAAGGCCGTAGAAGTCTTTGTTATGACAGGGAAGCGCTGAATTCCCGAAAAGAACATAAACCGGCTACCAGCGCTATGGATATGGCGAAGGAAATGGGTATAGAAATGTTGTCGGAAGAACAATACCGCGAATTACAAACCCTGGGCAGCTTCGACTTAAAAACCTCTAGCTGGATAAAAACCCCTGACAACATAAGAAAACTTGGTGGTGCCCTCTTTTGCGACAGGCGTTTCGACCATGTTTTCACTTACCACAATGGTGCGGAATCCTATTATGCCGCAAGGGGTTTTCGGGGTATGTTATGGGTATGATTGGCTACAGGCTACAAGGTTCATGCAGCAGGCAAAGAAAATTCGTTCTGGAAGTTTGCTATACCTCCATCAACAAATGTAAATCGCTCAATACCTGCAGTTCCGCCTTATTATAACGGTTAAAGGCATTCGCAACAGCCGCAGCCGTTTTTTGGACCTTGTGTTTAAGTTCGGATGACCATTGCGCTTTGGTGTCGTGATAGAAACCTTTAAAAATTTCATACGCGTCAGCAGCATCAGCGCTTTGTTCGTCATTGGTTTCGAATGCCATCCAAATTTTATGTGCGGCATCACTTCCGTAACGGTCCAGCGTATTTTCCATAGGCAACCATATGCCGTCTATTTCTTCTTTTAATTTCGAGATCTCCTCCGCATTAACTTCTTTATCGGCAGCGGCTACGGCATAAAACAAACGGCCCAGGTTTTCGTATAGATGCGAATAGTTCATGACAGGTAAATTTATTCAAATTTCTGTTTTCTCCCTCGGTTTAAGTATGATAAAACTCAGGAATCGACATCCTTTTTTTATTTCGTTTTTGATCAGGATTCAAGCATTACCCGTTTGATCTCATTCGTTAGCTCAAGATGATCGGCATCAAAGCCATCCCGCCAGGCAATGCCCATTTTTTTCAGGTCGAAATGCGCAACTATGGTACCTATGGTATCGAGTCCGCCTTCCGGTTTTTTGGGATAACCAACAATATAAATGGAGTCGGCCAGCTCTACAGCAAGTTCAATATCATGGGTACTAAAAATGATCGTATTTAACTCATGTGCACATTCTATCAGGTCAAATGAGGCTTTGGCGTTTTTGATGTTCCCGACATCCAGTCCTGAAAAAGGCTCATCTAAAACCAAATAATGTCCGGATGACAGCAATTGTTCAATAATCGCAACCCGTTGACGTTGTCCGCCGGAAAGCTCATTCGGGTATTGGTGTTTAACATTTTCAAGTCCCCATTCAACCAAATAACTCATCGCTTTTTCCAGTTTTTCCTTTCCTGAAAGATTGGTATTTCGCATGGAAAAAAGTAGCGCATCCAGAATGGTTTTATGGCGGAACAGGGTATATTTCTGATCGACAAAACCCACATCCCCTTCTGCAACCAGCTTCGCAGGTTGAAGTCCGTCTGTTACCGCTTTACTGTAATCAGGAATGATCACCCGGCCACTTTTTGCGGCTACCAGTCCGGTTATGCCGCGGAACAAGGTGGATTTCCCTCTGCCAGAACGGCCCAATACGGCGATAGTCTGGCCCTGAACCTTCCCTTCTCTCACCACGTCGTGTTCCATCATGCTTACGTTTTGAATAATAACCTTATCTCCGTAAGCAATACTCAGGTCTTCAACATGCAGAATAATATCCTTCTTTTCGTAGAGCATGATCAGTTAAATTTAGAATATCTGAATACGGATTTCCGCAGGGTGGTTAATGAATAATCGATAGCCAATCCTACAAGGAGTATGACAATTTGAAGGGCCACGATACGGCCGTGGTTCATAAATTTATCGCTGTTTTTGATCAATACACCTAAGCCACCTGCCGCAATAAGGATGGACTCAACGGTTACCAGCATCATCCAGGTTATCGCCAGATTTTGGCGGAGCACGTCGATCACATAATCCATCCTTCCTTTGATGATAACTTCCCACAGGATTTCCCAGCGGCTGCATTTTAAAGAGCGGGCATGGTCAATTTCTTCCTCCGGAATGTCTTTAATTACAGCCATCAGAGAAGTAATAAAGTAGAGACTCATAAAAACAACCAATACCCAAACCTGCATAGAACGGGCATCAGCCACAAGAATGGTGAGATAAAACGTTATACCGGTCAGGGGAAGATAGCGGAGTCGGCTTAACAGCTTTGGTAAGGGTCTCAGGAAAGGAATGGGGTACGAATAGGCCACGATAAGGGAAAAGATGATAGATATAAGGGTAGCCTGAAGACATAACCACAGGGAACTTCCGATATGCACCACGAGTCCTTCGCTATACAAGGCAGCAAAGCCCTTCCATACCTGGTCGGGTGATGGAAAGAGCTTTTTAATGCCCGAAGTAGCCACAAACCAATACCCCACAATGACTAGAAACCAAATGCTACGGATTAGCAGATCGTCTCTTTTGGAGAGGCTTTCAAAAGGTTTGAACCATTTTTTTAGCTTCATCCGACTCTAGTTCAAAAGTGTGATGACCACTCTTCTGTTCTTCGCTTTACCTGCCGGACTTGAATTATCGGCTATAGGCTCGTCCTGGCCTTTACCATCAACTTTCTGAAAACGGGTTCCGGGTATGCCTTTACCGATCAGATAACTTTTTACTGCTTCGGCACGGGCAAGTGACAGCGAATAATTGCCGTCCTGTGTTCCGGTATTGTCGGTATGTCCCACCATTTCAAGTTTCGCGTCTTCTGCCTGGATCAGCAGATTATAGATCTGATCAACAACATCCATCGCCTCAGGACGTAAAACCGCCCTACCCGATTCAAAAGTGATATTCCATTCGCCAGAGGCCATTACTTTGGTGGCCTTTTTGGTATAATCGCTCACGTAAGCGTCGCCGGTGCTGAGGTCTTTGATGCTCTTTAAAAACGACAGGTTAACTGCCTCCTCATAAGGAACAACACGTTTCACATTGTCGTTAAAACCGGCTGGATTCAATTCCTTCAGGTAGAGAGAAACCTGATCGTAAACAGCCTTGTAGCGGTTTACCCCATCGGTGATCCCATAATACTGGTTCACATCTGCAAAATTAAATACACGGGATCCCCCCATATTATAGGAAATACCGTTTTTCTCTCCTTTTTGACCCTTGAACATGGCGTACCAATATTCAGGGGATTCCATATCATAGGTTGTTGCAACACATTCAGAAGCTTTCACTTTCCAGCTTTCGAATTGTTTTACCTGGTCGCTTGCTTTTAAGGCCGATTTAAGAATATTGGTAACGATTTCAGGATTGGCTTCTGACCACTGCTTTACAGCGATCAGGGTAGTTGCCATTTGGTTATTGAATTCTTTGGTCGATATAATGTCCGTAAAACCGCTAAGCTCGTCAAATACCATCTTATCACCCGGAGTCCAGGTAGCACAACCGTCAACTTTTTTATTGATCGTTTTACCGGTGAGCACCCCGTTTTTTACCTCTTTCAAAGGAATGGTCCAGCCTTCTTTTTGCGATTTGATCAACTCTTTGGCTGACTCGATATAGTCGTCGTTGGCTGAAGCCAGGAAATTCACGGCTTCGGCATCATAGGTGGCAGGATCGGGGTTTACTTTAATGCCATTGATGGCGGCATAATTGATCGCAGTTACCCAGTCACCGTCACCAATAACTGCAGATATCAAAGCGCCTTTCATGGTTTGAGGATCCATTTTCCAACTCGGAGGTCCGATCAGTTTGTCTTCCCCATAACTGAGTCCAACGGCACCTACTACCTGAAGGTTGTACTTATTCACGCCATATTTATCGTCAAGTGCCTGTTGAACAGAGCTGATATAATAGGGAGCGCCGTCGCCCATGATCATCACGGCAAAAACCCCTTCTTTAGGATGCGCAACACCACGATCAAATTCATCAATAAACTTGAGTTGCAAATTCCGTAATTCTGAAAGCCAGTCCTGACGAATAATTTCAAGGTTGACCCCATTTAATTCCATCAACGAGCCACTTGTAGTACGTGGTCCGCCGTTCGATACAATGATCCCTGACTGGGCGTTCCAGGCATAAGCTCCTATTCGCGCCAACGGTTTATCGGAAACTACCGAGGAAAGTTCGGTTTTGGGAAGAGGCAATTCGTCTGTAGCCGCCAGGTTATTTACATCTTTCCCGCTAATATCGAGGGCCTGGACTTGTTTCGATTCACCTACCCGTAAACCGGGTGAAAGGTAATATACCAGGCTGCCAACGGCGCCGGCGATCAATAAAACAATAATTGATTTAGCTAAAAAGGTAAGTTTTGACCATTTCATGATTCTGGTTGGGGGTTAAATGAGGGATATAGGTTATTTAAAAATGTCGCCAAAGCCTGTAGATTCCGATTTATCTTCATTACTCAGCTTGTAGTTCGGGTTGGTATATTGTTTGGCTGCAGGCATGTCGAAATTTTCCGTTTTTATCTGGTCTGCCAGCTTTTCCAGTTTGGAATACAGTTCGTCGCTATCCAGGGAGTACTGGCTGGTTAAAGAATCGATATCGAGGAGGTTTTCACGTGTAATGGCCAAATCCATGGCAACGGTTGAGGTTACTACATCCAGCGCATAGTCGAGCTCCCATCCTTTGGTAAATAACATGGCGGATTTTGCCTGTTCCGTGGCATTTTTTGCAGCCTGAGCAAAGGCATATTCCTTTTTTAACATGTCAATACTCACCTCAAAATCAGCGATCTTAATATCGATGGCAGTGGCAACCATATTCAGTTTTCTGTCAAGTTTACCGATAACATGCGCCCGGGTTCCGTATTTTCTTACCAGTCCTGTACTTTGATTGAGCATGTGGCTGGTGCGCTGGGCTTCCGACAAGGTTTTCATTAATTCGGTCTGAAGTTCAACGTATTCATCCGTTTCCTTAGCCGCCTCACCATGGGTATGGTCCAATTGGCTTAATTTGACCTTTGTTTTGGCAGCACGCTCCTGAAGAAGGATAACGGTTTCCTGAAATTCACCAGATTCTTTTTCCGCCTTGAAGGATTCAGATTCCATCGTGGTTTTGATGGCGCGTATTTTGGCTTTTGCTTCCTTAAAATGGTGGCGGTTCTGGATCATTTTCTGCTTTTGTTCTTCCAGTTCACCAAACGGATCGTATTTAATAAGGAGTTTATGGAGCTGGCGGGCAAGTTTTTTCAAGCCTTTGATGATTACCGGCAGAAAGATAAAAAAGCCGATCACCAGCACAGCTGAAAGGAGGGCGCCAAGCACCTTCCCCACCATGGTAAAAACGATTGGCAGGATATAAACGAAGGTACCCCACCCTGCTATGGCAAGCAGCGCCAGCCCGATAATGAAGGCAATTCCTTTTTCTCCTTTTCTCCAATTCTGGGGTTTAAAGGATATTTCGGAATTTTCAAAGTGTTTGAGAATGGGGAGTTCAAGAACTTTTGGGGCATCTTTTGGTAGGTTGCTCATGTTTTCGGTTGTGGGGTTCGCGGGATTATAAAAATTTGAGAATTCCTTCTTTTACACTGTTCAATTTCTGGATACTGATTTCCATGGCCTGGTCGTTGGCCTGCAATTTTTGCTGGATGGTATCCGATTGAGGTTTATACTTGTCGTCCAGCTTCACCAGATCCTTCTTCGTATCCGCCAGCTTTTTCTCCAGGTTAATGATTTGTTGCCTGAGGTTGCTTATTTCAGCCTCAAGCTGGGATGCGCCTGAATTTAATTGATCCCGCTCTGAACGCATTTCGTTGGAAATATTTTCCAGCTTTTCCCGGCCTTTTGTCGTATAAGATTGATATACCTCATTGATTTTACTCAGATAAAACTCAGCATCACTAGCCAATTTTTCTTTGCTTATGGAAGCATCCATGGTCCTGCCCATCTGAAACGCCATCCGGTAAACGGATTCATCCTGACTCCCGGCTGCCTTCACGGCAACAAAAAAATCATAGAAGTCGTAGCCTGGCATATTGATGCTTTGCAGTCCTTTTTCATAAACATCAATGATCTCGGGAAGGTATTTATTGTCATTGGCGGAACTATCCCTCCCTTCAAGGGAAGTATTCTCACTTTTTGGAAAATGCAAAGAACCGGAAGAGGTGTTATTCTCTTCCTCTGCTTCAGGTTTAATAAACAGGTCCTTAAAACTCTTCATGCGCTTCAGTTTGTGTAGGTCGGACAAATTTAAATAAAAATTCCATAAGTGACACTCCTTTTTTCAAGTAAATTTATCTAATGGTTATTTTAAATTATAGATACTTTGTCTGCTCCCAAAAAATCATAAATCATAAATCATAAATCATAAATTGACCTGCCTTTGTCTCCAATAAAGAAACACAATCATCCCTCCTGCCAGAATAATCATCAGCCACTCCTCAGGTTCTGGTACGCCTTTGGCTCCGATATCGAAGGCATTACCGCTCTCTTTGCCGGTTTCAACTTCGCGCTGGTAGCGGTCTTCGCCTGATGATAATTCCTCCAGGCGTTTTTCCTGTTCCTTGTTTACCAGACAGATCATGGACGAATACGGACTCACAAAAGAATAATTTATGGCCAATTGATGCAGGGCGTCCATATCGACCGTTGTCAGAACTGCTTTTTTGCTTTGTGCCATGGCCAATCGGCTGGCTGCCACGGCATTGACGGGGTTTGGGATCGTATTTGACGGGTCAGGGGTGAATGTCCAGTACGATTTGCCATCACGCACTCCGATCGCAGGCATGCTCTCCGGGATCCTGTCGTGCCATTTTAGCCAGCTTTCCATATTCAGGTAGGTATCTCCTCCTGATTGGCGAATGGCATCTGCCACGGCGTCTTCATAAATCGGAGCCAATTCACCAAGATGCACCAGATCGATCCTGTTTGTTCCGTGATCAAAACTACGTGAGCTATCGGGAAGCAGTTCATAACTTCCCCGGTCGCTGATAAAAACCAGATGTGCCTCTGGGTGTTTGTTTTGCAGTTCTTTAAGGGCCTGATACGGATCGAGGGCTCCTAAAAAGTTCTTTTCCAGTTTTTGATCCCAGGCCTTCTCCTGCAATCCTTGATGATCAGCAACATACAGCGGTGTGTTGCTTTTATAGGGAAAAAGTTCAAGTGCCTGAGTCAGTTTGTCCAGCTGTGTGTTCATGCTGAAAGATCCGTCATAACACACGACATACTTTTCCTGAATGCTTCGTTTAGGTAAAGTTTCCAAAGACTTTTGTTCGGCTTTCCATCCATCAAAAACCACTACCCTTTCCGCTTTGGAAGGTGAAAATTCGGGAGATGTATTGGGAAACCAATCCTCCTCCCCGGCATTTTCCAGAAGTCCGTTTTTCCAGTATACTTTTCGTTTTTCGTTTAAAACCGGAAATTGCAGGTGTCCGGAAGCATCGGTCTTTAATACCAACCTCAAAGTAAGGTGCATGGGTATTTCCAGCCCTTCATTTCCCTCATTTCGCCAGGGCCGGGCCGGAATCGGAAACACCCGGAGCCTGAATTGGTTAGGGCCCACTTGTTCCAGCAAAGCCGGATCCTGCCTTACCCTTCTGAGTTCCTGATAAACCGCCTGTGCAGCCCCGCGAGGCGAAACCTGAGCGGGATATTTTTTTGGTTCTGAATCATTGTCGCCCAGCCACATGCCGGTAATAACGCCCGATTCGGGCATACTGAAATAATAGAATATTTCCTGCTGGTTCGTTGTTTGGTTCACATAACGTTCGTGGAAATCGACCTGCACCCATCCCGGTTCAATTTCCTTATAATCAATATCACGTGCTGTTACACGTACCTGCTTTTCATCAATGCTTAATATGGTCGCTTCCCCTCTGCGGGGCTCAAAAGTGGAGCCGATGGTATATTTGATGTATTTGCCTTGTTCCCGCTCAATTGGCGCATCAAAGAGCTCCTGGTAGATCAGGGAAGCCTTTTCATCATCCCCCATTTCACCGTGATACAGGATAGCGTCGAATAAAAAATCATGGAGCTCATCGCCAAATTTCCACTCCGAATCAAAGGCCATTTTATAAAGGGGTGAAACCGGCTTTTTTCCTTTCCGGTCAATGTACCTGTAGTTGCGCAGGTAAGCGTTTACTAAGCCCGACTTGATGGTTTTTTCCTTATCAAGAATAAGCTCCGGGTTTTGGGTTTCTTTGTATTTGGAATAAGTGGAAAAGGCTTTCTCCTGGTCTTGCCGTGCCGGGAGGATTACCCAGATAACGAGACAAAGCGTGGCAAGGGCTATATGCCTCAATTCGCGAACTGCTTTGAGTCTTTGCCAAAGGACACGTCCGTTTTCAACGATCCACATCCAGAAAAAGGCGATCGGACTGATAAAAAATAAGGTGCCCGACATGGCAAAAAATATGGCCAATACGATAAACATCAATCCTGCATAAAGCAATCGGCTTAATTCAAGTTCAGTTATCATTCCTAAAGCCCTGACAGCCAAAACACCAAGGGGAACAATATAAAGTAACAGAACAAGAATAACCTGGAGGCCGATCACGAAAAAAAACACCCTGAAGAAGATTTCCGCACGGCTTTTAAACCGGTTTGGATAAAACAGGTACCAGGCGTAAGCCAAAATGCCCGTCAATCCATAAAGAAAAAACCAAAAGGCATGTCCGCTCAGGTCATTCACAGCTACGATCCGGAAAATGCCAAGCACCAACAAAGGAACTTCTACCCCATAGAACCAGCGTAACAAATGGCCAAATTGCCTTTTAAAACGTACAATACCCACCACAAAACAAATGAGCGGAATAGCCAGAATAGCCACAACCTGGACTAGATAAACGGGAGGCGTGAAACCGTCAAGTACGCTTTCGACCAGATCAGCAATGGGATGGGCGTTTACCTCAACGACAATAACAGAAAGTATCGCTAAAATATTCCATCCATAAAAAATAAAGACAGCAATGACGGGGTGTTTTAAAAAGGCTTTAAGCTTATTCATGATGGTTCAGGTTTTTTAATCGGGTATGGATTTCGCTAATTTCCTGCTCAGGTAATTTTCCATTTTTGTTCAATATAGAGACCATGGTCCACTTTTGGTTCCCTCCTCGTATCTGTGTCCAAACTTTTTCCCCAAAATCAGAAGTACATAGGTCTCCTTGCTGGAACCAGTACCAGGCTTTAGCCTTTTGCTGTTCGAAACGGATCTCCCTTATGCTTAATCCGGGAAAAAGAATATGTGTAGAAAACTCCTTCAGGCGGATTCCCGCGCTTTCATAACAGAGCTCGGGTTTGTGTTGGCTGTTCCAGTCGCCATCGAAAACAAGTATGACCTCCATACTGTCTTTGTAGAATTTCAGTGACTGTACAGCCTCTCTGGAAAAGACCCTGGCCTCGCTATCACTCAGGGATTTTTGTTTCCAACCGTGATGCTCAAGGCTTATTATGAGTGGACTCAGGTCTACATACTCAGCCTGCTTGGAAGCATAAACAGGGGTAAACGCAATACCCATCATTATGCAACAAACTGCTAACAAAGGACTTATGGCCGACATGCTCCATTTATTCTTTTGCGGCTCCCGGATTTCGGCTTTCCGTTTTCGCAACCATAAAAAGGCAAAATAACAGGCGGATAGAAGGAAAAACAGGGAGATACTCTGATGGATCAGGGCGTCGAATTCGGGGCGGTCCCATACGGTATGGATCATAATAAGCAGGAAAATGCGAATGAAATTACCGATAAGGATCCAGGCACTAAAGAGAAGGAAGGCAAACAACCAGGAAAGTTTATTTCCTATTCCTTCCAGCCAACTCAGGGTCAGGAAGATCAACCAGCTTACCCAAAGTCCGCGCAGGCCGCTGCAATCCATGTCGACATACGAAGCCCGGTTTTCCATAACGAGAATGCCCTGATAGCTTTCTATATCAGGAAAGAAGGGCAATAATGTGGTATTGACCAAACTTACCATGCCCATACGCAACGGATAGCCAATAAAAACATCGATATGCCTTCCAAAAGGAAGGGTCATTAAAAGGAGCAGAAAGGGGAACACACCTTTTCTCCATGCCCTGTGGCCCACTAGTGGGTTCAGGAGTCCATATAAAAGAAGCAACGCGGAACTAAAGCCAAAGATACGTATGCTGGCCTGGGTACGCACAAACAGAATGCCGGCGAGTCCGATCACGCAAAAAAGCAATGCTAAAGGATGCATGGCCTTGGAAGGGACTCCCGTTTTATCCTTTTTTAGCTTAACGATGGATAATCCAAGAATAAGCAACGCGACCAAAGCGTGCAAAAGATCAAAATGCAGGGGCAAGAACCGAAAGAACCAGAGGAGATAAGGGCCTGAAATGACCAGCCAGAGGGAAAAGCAGGCTATTATCAGAATATAAAAAGGAAAGTTCTTCCGGGACATATGGTTTACCAAAGAACGAAAAAAAACCCTGAAGGACAAGCCTTCAGGGTTCCAATGAATTTATCTACTGATTAATTAGTCGATACGTTCTACATTCACCGCGTTCAAGCCCTTACGGCCTTGTTCAACGTCGAATTTTACTTTGTCGTTTTCACGAATTTCGTGAATAAGACCTGACTCATGCACAAAGATGTCCGGAGTTCCGTCGCTTGGAAGAATAAATCCGAAGCCTTTTGCATTGTTGAAGAATTTAACTGTTCCTTCTTTCATTTTTCTAATTGTTAATTGTTATTGATATTGATTGATTGTGTTAATCTTTAAGTTCCTCCGCAAATTGCGCACCACTTACGTCGATGTCGCCTTTCGGTTGAACATTTTCTTTGTCTTCGATCATTTCTTCGAAGGTAGCAGGGGTTTCGAATTTCTTCTCAATTTTTTTTTGAAGTTTCTCATCCCGCTTTTTTTTCTTATCCAACTCCCTCTTCCTTTTCTGGAAACTATGTTGCGATTTTGCCATAAATTCTTTTCGTTCTTTTAGTTAACAAATGTGTACGCTTTACCAGATTTTCCGGCCCTTCCGGTCCTTCCGATCCGATGGATATAAGCATCCATACTACGGGGCGCCTGGTAATTAATTACATGGCTAACTTCCGTAATATCTAAGCCCCTTGCCGCTACATCTGTTGCTAAAAGGACTTTGATTTTCCCGGCTTTAAAGGAATTCAGCGCATTCAGGCGGTAGTTTTGTGACTTATCGCCATGAATTTGCTCTACTTTAAAGTCGAGGCTTTTTAGTTTTTTATAGAGTCCACTCACTCCTCTTTTCGTTTCTGAAAAGATAAGGACTTTTTCAAACTCGGGTTTATTCAGCATGGATACTAATACATCCAGCTTATTTTCTCCGTCATTAACACGGATAATTTCCTGATCGATATTATCACCACTGGTTGAGCCATTGCTAACCCGGATTTCAACCTGGTCATGTAAAAGCGAATTGATCATTTCGCGCTGACTTTTTTCTTCCGTGGCAGAAAAGAGGATAGTATGCTCTCTTTTACGCATGGAATGTACAATACGTTGAATGTCTTTCGCAAAGCCCATATCGAGCAAACGATCAAATTCATCCAATACTAAGGTATCAAAGCGGTCGAACTTCAAAGCGTGCTGGCGGCCGAGGTCGAGCAAACGACCCGGAGTACCAATAACGATATGAGCCGGACGACGCAATTCGCTCAGGTCTTTATTCAGACTCACTCCGCCAATAAAACTGACGCAGTAAAGGTCTAAACCTTTGGTGATGCTTTTAAATTCCATTTCTACCTGAACGGCCAGTTCACGGGTAGGGACAACCACCAATACCTGGAAATCAGCTTTATGGCCGATCAGTCCATCGATAATGGGGATCAAAAAAGCACCTGTTTTTCCGGTTCCTGTTTGGGCAATGCCCATAAGGTCCTGACGATCGATCAGTGCTTCTATACTTTTATCCTGAATTTCTGTGGGGTATTCGTATCCTTTTTTAATCAGGTTTGCGACCAAATCAGGGTGAACGGGCAGGTCGGCTATTTTACGGGAGGCCGTATAATGGGTCTCTTCCCTGCTTGCTGCTTTTTTGATAAACAAATTCGGATCTAACTCCGCGGGTTGTTTTTTCTTTTTTGATGATGCCGGTTTTCCGGAACGTGCCGGGCCTGAACCTGGTGAACGTCTGTTGTACTGTGAAGATTTTGTTTTTTGTTCTTCTCTTACTCTTTGCTGCATATATTGGTATTACCACCCGAGTGCGTTTCCCGTCTTTTCATTCCGGAAAGAAAAAGGACACTAAGGTATTTTCAGCTAAAATGAGGATGAGATAAGTGTTCGAGTTGAACCGGTACGAATCGCAACAGAATGATTTTACTGCTAAAAACTAGGGCAAAGGTACGGGGATTAATTGGAATTGCAAGGTTTATTTAAAAACTGGCTCAGGGTTTCGGGTTCAGGGTTCAGGTAGTTGAAGTACGAGCATTGGAATTTGGAGCTTAAAGCTTTGGATTTATGACATCGGTATTCACCTACCTTTGCCATATGATATATCCTCTTTGAATTGGGAATACCTGTTTGATCAACTGGCAGAACATGGTTTTGTGGTGATCGATGACTATTTAAATGAGGAGATGTTTGTGACTACCACTGGGCGCTTTACTGTGCTTATTGATAAGAATGAACTTGCAAAAGCAGGTGTTGGTGCTCAAAAGGATAGGCTTGTTAATGCGGCGATCCGTGGAGATTATATTTCCTGGCTGAATAAAGACAATCCGGATGAAGCCGCATTTTTGGATGCGATGACAGAGCTACGGGGTCTGATCAATCAATATTGTTGCTTGAATTTAGGCGCCCAGGAGTTTCATTTCGCCACCTACCCGCCCCTCTCCTTTTATAGCCGTCATTTTGACCAGTTTAAAGAAAATTCGAACCGAAAAATCTCATTTGTTCTTTATATGAATGAAGCCTGGTTACCGGAACATGCAGGTGAGCTTCGGGTATACACCAAAGCAGGCAGCGAAGACCTGGCCCCTATTCGCAACAGGTTGGTGCTGTTTCGTAGTGACATTCTGGAGCATGAGGTGCTTGTAACCCATGCAGAACGAAAGAGCATCACCGGGTGGTTCCTGCATAAAGAGCCTGAGCTGCTGTTTCTGACGTAACTTCCTTTGCTTTCGCACGAGTAATCTCGCGCGGGGACGCGGTGAACTTTGTTTTTTAGGACGAGTATTGCTGACGCACAACGGAGACGCGGTTTTATGTTCGTAAGCAACCCAAACCGCGTCTTTACTCTGGCGTCAGCAATACTCCGAAGCATACACCAACTTTTCCGCGACTCCGCGCGAGATTACTCGCGCGCAAGCCTTGGAGCTTGGAATTTTATAACGCTATTTAAAATAATTCTAAATAAGCACTACCTTTGCTCCCGCATGCACGAAGTCAAAGAACTGTTTATCCAGGAATGGCAACCCTTCGAACTTAGGGAGAAGCTTTGTGGCCGGCCTTTCGGCGATCTGGGGGATGCGAAAAAGTGCTGCAAAAAATACAAACGCAAGGGCAAACGCTGTAAAAGTTGTCCCGACAGATAGGCCTTCCCCTTCAATTTTCATGAATTTTCTTCTATCTGCACGGCTGGCGGCGTTACCCGGAGTTTCTGCTGAATGTTTTTGTGCTAAGTTTGTACCTCCATGAACCGGATCATTCTATTTAGCAGACCCGTTCGCAGTGGTAAAACCACCGAATTGATGCATGCCTATCCTTTGCTGGGCAGTGTGGGTGGTGTACTTTGTCCGGATAAAGGAGAGCTGTGCTGGCTGTATTCCATTTCAGAAAAATTTTGGGACCCCTTACAGAGTCCGCGGGCCATACGTGGTGAGACACTAGAGATCGGTCGTTTTCATTTTTTTATGGACGGATTTGAAAATGCGCGTAACCTGTTGCTTCGCGATGCTGAACAAGGTTTCGACTGGCTCATTGTGGATGAAGTAGGTAAACTCGAAATGCGCAATAAGCAGGGCCTGGAACCGGCGCTAGGTCAGCTCATTTCAGGCTATAAATCCGGTCAGTACCAGGGAAAACTGTTGCTGGTCGTTCGTGATTTTTTGGTAAACGAGGTCAAATCCTATTATGGATTACCGGATTGTGAAGTAATCGATACGCTTCAGCCATGGATCAACAAATAAAACCGTTGGGCGTCGTGCTTTGCGGTGGGGAAAGCCGGCGTATGGGTATCGATAAAAGCCTGATCAATTATCACGGTATCTCCCAGCGTGAGCATGTAAAAAAGCTGTTGAGTCCCTTTTGTTCTCCGGTCGTTTTTTCTGTTGGCACGAATGAGGATGACAGTGAAGAAGCCTTTCCCGATCTGCCGGAATATGCCGGGAACGGACCACTCTCCGGCTTATTGACCCTGCACCACTTGTTTCCGGAAAAATCCATTTTATTGATTGGGTGTGACTACCCGCTCATTCTTCAGAGTCAACTCAGGACTTTGATCCCGGAAAATCCATCGTACTTTGATGCTGTTTGTTATGTGAGTGGCGCTTCATTTCGTCCTGAGCCCCTTCTGGCCTGGTATTCTGCGGACTTTTGTGATCGCATTCATGCTGAATTGGCAAAAAATGGAAGCAATTCCTTGAAGAAATTTTTAGAGCAGGCCCATATCCATACCCATAAAATGGAAAAACCCATCCATCTGACCAGCGTTGACCGACCCGAAGATGTAACCCGGGTTCGGCAAATTATCCAAAATGGTTTTGATACTTTTGTATGATGCAGTCGGCCAGTAAAGCAATTCCCATCCATCGCTGGAAAAAAGGGGAACTACAGGAACTTGATGACATGGTTTCTGTGGAGGAACCCCTGGAAATTCGCCTGGCTTTTTATAGCCAAAGCAGCAAAGAACGCCATCAGGTATCGGTTACCATGCGCACTCCGGGGCACGATGAGGACCTCGCTATCGGGTTTCTCTTTACCGAAAACCTTATTCCCTCATTTGAACTGGTTGAATCCATTCAACGCCTCGATCCGGGCTTCAGGAGATCGCAACGCGACAATATTATTCAGGTAAACTTAAAACCGGGTTACCAGCCGGATATTGCGTTACTGAGCCGTCATTTTTACACCACCAGCAGCTGTGGGGTTTGTGGGAAAACGAGCATTGATTTGGTACAAAGTCTGGTCGAAACCCGCATTGCTCCTCCCCTTTTACAGATTAAAGCCCCTGTCATTGCCGGCCTTCCTGAAAAACTGGAAGATGTTCAGAAAGAATTTGCCTCCACCGGAGCCATTCACGCGGCGGCCTTGTTCGACCACCGTGGGGAATTTATTGCACTTCGGGAAGATGTGGGAAGGCACAATGCATTGGATAAACTGATCGGGCACTGTTTGCGTGAAAACCTCCTGCCATTGGATCAGCACTTATTACTTCTGAGCGGAAGGGCAAGTTTTGAACTCCTTCAAAAGGCCTCTATGGCCGGCATTCAGGTAGTGGCGGCCGTTGGCGCTCCGTCTTCCCTGGCCGTTCAACTGGCGGAAGATGCGGGAATAACTTTGCTCGGCTTTGTTAAAAGGGAAAGAATCAATATCTATACCCACCCCCACCGAATTAGTGAATAGTTCTCTAAATTTGAAATTCCATGAAAATTCGTATTAAAGGCGACTCTGTGCGTATCCGGCTTAGTAAATCAGAAGTCGATTTTTTCGGCAAAGAAGGCTATTTGAATGATATGACCCGATTTCCTAAGGGTCAATTTGAATACGGACTTATCGTTCGCCATGATATCACCCAAATGCAGGCGGAGTTTAACCCCAAAGGCATTTTTCTCCTCATCCCGCAACACTGGGCAGATGAATGGGTAGCGACCCAACGGGTGGGTTTTGACTCACGCGTGTCCCTTCCCGGTGGTGGCGAATTGTATTTGTTGATCGAAAAAGACTTTCAGTGCCTGGATAATACTGATGAAGACCAGTCGGATATGTACCTTAACCCGCTTGCAGAACAGCATCCTTGAGTAAAAAGAACATACCCAACCCGGAAAACCCCGACTCGTTCACGGGAATTAAGCTCGGAGCCCCAAAAACAACTGCTGCAGGAATTCCTGCCGTATTTTCCAGCATCCAGCATGTATTTGGGGAAATGAACCTTGCCCGGGGAGTAAAAGCCCTCTTTGCCCTGAACCAAACCGATGGCTTCGACTGTCCTGGTTGCGCCTGGCCCGATCCGGATGATGAGCGATCGGCCATTGGCGAATACTGTGAAAACGGAGCCAAGGCCGTTGCTGAAGAAGCAACAAGCAAAAGCCTCAAGCAGGATTTTTTCGCCAATCATTCCGTTGCCGAACTCGCCGAACTGAGTGATTTTGAAATTGGCAAAAAAGGCCGCATCGCACAGCCTATGTATCTTCCTAAGGGGGATACGCATTATCGTCCTGTCAGTTGGGATACCGCCTTTCAGATCATCGCGGATCATCTGCACAGCCTCGATGATCCAAATGAGGCTGCTTTTTATACTTCAGGCCGCACCAGCAATGAAGCTGCCTTTTTGTATCAACTTTTTGTGAGGGAGTTTGGAACCAATAACCTCCCCGACTGTTCGAATATGTGCCACGAATCGAGCAGCGTTGCGCTGAATGAATCCCTGGGTGTCGGGAAAGGTTCTGTAAAGCTGGAAGATTTTTACGAGACGGAAGTCATATTGATCATTGGCCAAAATCCGGGTACCAATCACCCGCGTATGCTAACAGCCCTGCAAAAGGCCAAAGAAAACGGGGCTACGATCATTTCGGTAAATCCCTTGCCTGAAACAGGACTCATCGGTTTTAGCAACCCGCAGACCCTTAAAGGAGCAATGGGAATTAAAGCACGGCTCACCGATCTTTTTCTTCAGGTGAAGATCAATGGGGATATGGCCTTGTTCAAAGCACTGGAAAAGAAACTCTTCGAGCTTGAGGAGGCCGAACCCGGTCGGGTTTTGGACATGGATTTTATCCGTGAACATACGATTGGATTTGAAAAGCTTAAAGAAGACCTGGCCACTTATGATTATAAGGAACTGGAAGGTATTTCCGGAATAGACGAATTCCAGCTTCAGGCTTTCGCCGATTTGCTTCGGAATAAAAAGAAGATCTTCGCCTGTTGGGCCATGGGGCTAACCCAGCATAAAAACGCGGTGGATACTATCAAAGAGGTGGTCAATGTTTTGTTGCTCAAAGGCAGTATCGGTAAGCCGGGTGCGGGGACTTGTCCGGTTCGCGGGCATAGCAACGTGCAGGGCGATCGCACCATGGGTATCTATGAAAAACCCTCCGATGCTTTTTTGGATCAGTTGGATACGGTTTTTGGAATAAAAAGCCCACGCGAACATGGCTATGATGTGGTGGAGTGTATCCATGCCATGAAGCAGAAAAAGGTACGTGTATTTTTTGCGATGGGCGGGAATTTCCTTTCCGCCACCCCCGATACGAATTATACGGCCGATGCACTGCGTAAATGTGCCCTCACCGTGCAGGTTTCAACCAAGTTGAACCGTTCCCATCTGGTTCATGGTGATGAGGCTCTTATCCTGCCCTGTTTTGGCAGAAGCGATAAAGATATGTTGCGTGGTAAGCTACAATTTGTGACCACTGAAAATTCGATGGGGATCATACAGATGTCGAAAGGTTCTTTAAAACCACTATCCGATAAACTGCTTTCAGAGCCCATGATCGTGTGCTTGATGGCCATGGCGGTATTGGGCAAATCCAGTAAAATAAACTGGCTGCGATATACCGAACATTATGACCGCATTCGGGAGGATATCGAAAAAACCATCCCGGGATTTGAAAATTTCAACGAACGTGTCAGGGAACCGGGAGGGTTTTACCTCCCTAATACGACCAGAGAAGGGCAATTTGAAACCCTGAGCGGAAGAGCAGAATTGAGCACCGTTAAACTGGAGGAATTCCCTATTGCTGAAGGAGAATTCCGCATGATGACCATCCGTTCACACGATCAGTTCAATACAACCATTTATGGACTGAATGACCGGTACAGGGGTATTTCGAACGAACGCCGGGTAATCTTTATGAACACGGAAGACATGAAAAAGGAAGGTTTGAAAAAAGGGGAAGTAGTCAATCTGATCAATTCATTTGGAGGCGTGGAGCGGGTTGCACATCGGTTTATTGTGATCCCTTTTAGCATCCCCAGAGGGTGTACAGCAACGTATTTCCCTGAAACCAATGTGTTGGTTCCCATCGACAGTGTTGCAGCCAAAAGCAATACACCAACTTCTAAAATGATTGCATTGCGGATTGAAAAAGTAGCGGAGTTCGTCGAAATGTAAGATCCCCTTATACTACAGAATTGACTATCGTGTTTATATGGTTAATAATTTCCCATACCATGAAACCATTCTTCTCTCTGTTTTTTCTCGTCTGTGGCTTTTCCCTTCAGGCCCAAAACGACTTAGTTGTGCATGAATGGGGTACTTTTACTACCCTTTCCTGCAGCAATGGAAAGCAATATAAAGAGCCTCTTCACAGCAAGGAGAAACTTCCGGATTTTGTTTATAACCAACGTTATAAATTCGAATATTTTGACACAAAAAATGAGGTTTGGCGGAATTCATTTGCCAATATGTTCGATGCAAACATGGGTATGGAAACTCCGGTTCTTTACTTCTATTCTACCAATGCTGTAAATTTTGAGCTTTCTGTGGAATTTAACAATGGAACAATATCTCAATTTTATCCAAATCCAACAAAAACAGAATCGTTTATCAGCCCCACGGTTAACTTTCAATTAGACGGTCATACTGGTTATGCTACCTGGAGAGGGTTTGTTCATCCCAAAGCAAGTACCGTGCAGCCCACCTATCCTGATGAAGAGGTTAATGCCATTTGGCGTCATCCACGTGAGGTAGCCGCCAATATTGTTGATGTCAACGGAAAGAGAGAAAAATACCTTTTTTACCGCGGCCTTGGGCATTATGACTGTCCGATAACCGTAGAAAACGCCCTGAATGGAGATGTGAAGATTACGAACACCATGAACGAAATGCTCCCTTTTTATATTTGTACCGAATTAATAGACGGAGTTGTTCAGGTACATGCTTATGGTTCGTTATTAAAAGGTACATGCAATAGCTTTAATCGTTCAGAAAAATTAAATGTAGATGCCAAGGAGCTTATGACAAAAGCCCTTATCAGTCAGGGTTTATACGAGGACGAGGCACGTGCCATGATCGCTACCTGGGACGAAAGTTATTTCAGGAGTACAGGGATGAAAGTTTTTTGGATCGTCCCTAATTCCATCATTGACCAATTACTTCCCTTAAACATAAATCCACAACCCAAAGAAGTAAAACGCGCATTTTTTGGGCGAATTGAAGTTATGGAAGCCGATTTTGAATTGTATGTAAAGGGTTTGTTTTCTAGTAGTTATGATTTGTTTTCATACGAAAAGAATAAATACAGGGACGATCCATACAAAATTCAACGCATAGACATTGCACAACACTATGTTAAGAATCTTGAAATTTCAAAAGAGCTCTATTCTTGTGATGACAAACTCAGTATCGAGGACAAATTATTGTTTGAATTTAAACTCTTCCCTAATCCAACGAAGGGTGACATGCGCATCAATGCTAATTTTGATTTAAATCTGGTGACGGAATTGTACGTTGCCAATCAACTCGGAAAGGTCGTATTCGAAAAAACCCTTACTCAGGAAGAGATTGATAGCCAACAAGCATTGCTGCTACTCGCTGATCTTCCAGCAGGCATGTACATTGTTTATTTGCAGGTAGGTGAGGCTATTTTAGCCGAAAAACTAATTTTGCAAAATCAGTAAATGTCCCCACTATCTTTTTAGTAATTTACTTTTTGCGCTCTTCCGGCAACATTTTTCTATCTTCCGGCATCTTTAGGAAAGTAGATGCCGGCCCGCCAAATCAAATATCTCCTGCTTAACGCGCTAATTTATTTTGGTGTTTCGGGAAGTATTTTTGCTCAAACGGCCAATTTCACCTCAGATGTTGTAGATGGCTGTTCTCCTTTAACCGTGAATTTTCAGGACCTCTCGAGTGGTTCGGGACTCAGTTATTTATGGGATTTTGGGAATGGGAATCTATCGACCCAGAAAAATCCGGGTGCCATCTATATTCAGGACGGAACGTATACGATCAAATTGAAAGTATGGAACGCTTCAGGCAGTGACTCCATTATTAAAACAGCCTACATACGGGTATTCGCCAAACCTGTGGCAAAATTTGGTTTAAGCACTCCTGTTTCCGGATGTGCTCCTGCTCAGGTATCCTTTCGCGATTCTTCCCAGGCCGGCAGCTACCCGATCCAATCCTGGCTCTATGATTTCGGCGATGGTTCGGTAAGCAACACACAGCACCCGCAACATACCTATCAACAAAGTGGCAACTATTCGGTATCCTTACAGATCACCGACACCAAAGGCTGCAGCCACGTGATTTCAAGGAATAATTATGTCAGGGTTACTGCGCCGTTTCAACTTGATTTTTCTGCCACCAATCCGGTAAGTTGTGCTCCGCCATTGACTACCTCCTTCAACGTCTCTATACTTGGAGGAATAGCTCCTTATACCTATTTATGGGATTTTGACGATGGAAATACCTCAACCCAGTCAAACCCCAATCATACCTTTAACGGCAATAAGGTTTATAATGTTCGTTTACAGGTGACCGATGCAAATGGGTGCATGCAGTCGAAACAAAAAAATGCTGTAAACACGAAGGGTCCACAGGCCAATTATTCGCTGAATGCTACTTCTGGCTGTCCCCCCTTCCTGCTGAAGGTAAAAGACAACTCCATTCCTTTGGCGACTTCATCAACCCTTTCCTGGCAAATAGGAAGCTTTCAAAGTTCCAACCCGGACACCAGCCTGACTTTTACCCTGCCCGGAAGTTATGATGTCGTATGGCGGGTTTATGGTGTGGGATGCGGCGATTCGCTTGTTCATCGAAATAAAATAACGGTTTATCCTTCTCCTGAACTCAGCATTACAGCGAGCGATACGCTCCTTTGCGCAGCCTATGCTCCGGTACAGTTTTTCGGGCATGGAAAAGATATTGTACGCTGGATGTGGACCTTTGACAATAAAGACACATCCATGAATCAAAATCCGGCAACGGTATTTCTTGATTCAGCCAAAAACTATACGATCCGCCTGGATGCCACCAACATTTATGGGTGTAACAGTACACTGATCAAAAAGGAATATATAAAGAAGCTAACTACCGTCCTTAAGATTGATTCCGGCTTATTCTCAGGCTGTTTCCCTTTCACTACAGGTTTTGGTGCAACCGGAAATGCCATGACCCCTATCCTTTACTATTTATGGCGCTTTGGGAATGGGGATTCGGCATTTGGCAAAAGTGTCTCTTATAGCTATCCGGATACGGGAAGTTATCTGGCTACTGTTGAGATACGCGATGAATTGGGTTGTGTGGTTCAGGTCGAACAGCTGGTGCAGCTGGGAGTTAAACCAAGGCCCTTCTTTTCAGCCGACACCACGATAGGATGCAGTCTGGGATTAAAACCCAAATTCACCAGTCATTCGCAGGATTCATCCGACGTGGAGATCGACTCCTATCATTGGCAATTTTATCATGCCGTAATCGGTAGTCATACCACAATTTCCCATCAGGAAAATCCAGGTACTATTTATCATCTAATTCCCGGCAAATACCAGGTCAAGTTAACCGTAGAAAACAACGGGTGTTTCGATAGCCTGGTAAAAGAAGAGTATATCACGGTTTTAGGACCATTTGTGGCCGCCGGATCACTGGACCCTTGTAAACCCGATATTTTCGTGCCCAATATCAAAAGCTATGGCGGGCATGTCAAATGGTGGGAGTTTAGCGATGGAACCAGTGTATATGGAATCGACAGTGCGGCTCATACATTCAATTCCACACCCTGGTCGGCTTCCTTTTACATCACCGACACGATAACCGGTTGTTGGGATTCAGTAAAATATACCAGTGGGGTGATCAGAGAATTTAACGCTTACCCACAATTTGAAGGAATACACTGTGCTCCTGCCAGTATTTCCTATAAATCCTTTTTGCACAATGTCGATACGTTTTGGTATGAATTCGGGAACGGCTTTATTACCAGCGACTCCTCTTTTACAGTCAAATTCGATGAACCCGGGATCTATTGGCGAAAACTAACCCTTGTTAATAATGACGGTTGTGTAAAAGAACTGATGGATTCCTTTGAAATTGAGATCAAAGGGGTCAAAGCCGAAGGGCGTATTCTTAACGACAGTTTTTGTGTGCCCGGCAAGGTTAGTTTGCTTGATCTTACTCAGAATTACCCTGATATCGTAGAGAAAAAATGGGTGATAAACAATTATGGTGAATTCGACGTGACCGCCGATACCATGAAGTTTGAATTCCTTCAGGCACCCTACTTTCAAAACAATGGAATGCAGGTTTCTCTGGTTTTACTGGATGATTTTGGATGTACAAGCCAGAAAGATTTTCAGATCTATCCATTCAAACCTTCTCCTACCGTGAGCATTAACCAGGAGCCGGGCTGTAACCAGGCACGTTACCGATTTAAGGTATTGAATGTGGGAAAAGCAGGATATGAACCCATGAACTATACCTGGTATTACCCCGGCGGAAGTTCAAACAGCACCCAATTTCTCGAAACTTTACCCCCTGATCTATGGCACGATATTGTGCTGCAGTCGATCGATAATTTCGGCTGTACAAGTATGGACACCTTCCCGGTTTATGGAAAAGGCAGCAAGATCGCAACGGGTTTTGATGTATCTCCAAAATTTTCTGCCTGTCCGCCGTTGCTGGTGAGTTTCAGCGATACCTCCTTGCCCGGCGAAGACCCGATCATATCCTGGAAATGGGATTTTGGCGACGGAACCACTTCTACCCTGAAAAATCCGAAAAAAAATTACCTCGTGCCGGGCGATTATTCCATTAAGCTTCAGGTTGAAGACGCAAAAGGCTGTAAATCTGAACGTATTATTCCGGGTATTGTGCTGGTAAAAGGTCCCACAGGGTCCTATTCCTTTACTCCCGACGAAGCCTGCGAACATATCGAAGTGAATTTCAGTTCCTCAAATAACGGAGCTACAAAAACCGAATGGGACCTCGGTGACGGGAATCTCGGGTATGGTACGTCGCTTCGTCATACTTATAACAGACCGGGGCGTTATATCCCCCTGATGATCCTGAGTAATGATGAAGGGTGTAAATACGCCTTACCTCCTCAGGACACCATCTTTGTTCGCGAAAGTCCCCTGGCCGCTTTTGTTTCTAATGAAGCTTGTGTCAGAACTCCACAAACCCTGAAAAGCACCAGTCTTCCGGTAGAAGGTACAATCGTGGAGGAATTGTGGTATTACCAAAATGCATGGATCGATTCAGGAAAATCCATAACGAAAACATTTAATACTCCCGGTACAGAAAGCGTCCTGTTGCGGGTAAAGACCAATTATGGATGTATCGATTCGATCATACAGGATGTAAATGTTCCCGGAATTGCTATAAAATTAATGAGTCCTGACAGCCTTTTATGTCTTGGTGAACCTGCCGTTTATGAGGTAGTCTCCGCCATATTTATGGACAGCATTACGGGGTATAGCTGGAACTTTGGAGACGGTGACAGCCTCCATACCACGCAAAACCTTGTTCAGCACCAATATCCGAATCTGGGACCCTATCTGGCCCGTGTTGAAGCGCTTTCGGCAAAGGGGTGTAGTGATCGCAGTCCGGGTCCCTATATGATGATCGGCGATACCGTACCTCCTCCTGCCCCATTTGTTCATCGTGTGAGCGTTGGGACAAATATGGAATATATTGCCGAATTTACTCCGTCTAAACAAATCGACTTCAATCAGTATCTACTTGAATTACAGGAAGAAGGCAGCGACTTTTACCAGGTGGCAAACCGGGCTGTGCGCAATGATACACTTTTCGTTCATCCTTCCTTAAATACCCTGCATCAGGTTTATCGCTTCAGAGTGCGGGAAGAAAATGCCTGCGGAAAAATATCAGGCATAACAGCGAGTGCGGCTCATGGAAGTATTGAATTGATGGCCACTCCCGACACGAATCTTGTCCACCTAAACTGGAATCCGTATGAAGGCTGGTTACCCGGCTATTATGTGATCGAACGGGAGAATGAAACGGATCCTACCCTTTTCGATTCCCTTGCCTTTGTGCCGGCAGATTCTTTGCATTATGCCGATACCTTAATTCGTTGTCATGCTGATCCCAACTACCGGATCAGGGCCGTTCACTCGGAAGAACCTCATCTGTTCTCCCAAAGCGATACGAGCAAAGCCAGTCCACCCCACCGTCCTGAACTGCCCATTCACGACCTGAAGCGTATTAGCGTGGAATATGACCGCGAAATTTTGGCAGAATGGATTGAACCCCTTTATTCCAAATTTCCCCTTACCGGCTATTTGCCCGAGTACAGCAAAGACGGCAATACCTACTATTCAGTACAAGATTGGCTGGATATGAGCCAGAATCAGCTGACAAAATCGCCATTGCTGGTTGATGATCAGTCTTATTATTTCCGTATACGCGTGAAAGACAGTTGCGGTGATATCGGCCCTCCCGGTACGGAGTCGCGCTCGATATTGTTGCGTACTGAAACGGATTCGATGGAAAGGCCTGTTTTGAAATGGAGCAGTTATCTCGGATGGGAAAAGATCCCCGACCATTATGTGGTGGAACGCATCGAGCCGGATGGATCTATTCTGGAACTGGCTGCCGTTGGTCCAACGGATACGGTCTACGTGGATGAAATTACCGAAGATGTGGGAAGACCTGATTATTGTTACCGGATAACTGCCTTTAAGTATCCGGAACATTATCCACTGATCCGCAATGTGTGGAGCCATTCGAATATTTCCTGCGCGCCGGTTCGTTCACGAATTTTTGTTCCCAACGCTTTTAGTCCAAACGGCGATTACCTCAACGATCACTTTGAAGTGAAGGGCATGTATGTCTATCGCTATCATATTCAAATATTTACACGCTGGGGTGAAAAAATCTTTGATTCAGAAAGTTTCTCAGAATTCTGGGACGGACAGTACAAAGGTGCTCCTTGCCAGGAGGATGTGTACATCTATGTGATCGATGCCCTGGGTACGGATGGAAAACGCTACCATTTAAAAGGAAACATTACCCTGTTACCCTGATCCATCATTTTGGGGAAAACTGGGGGATAAAGGTGTTTTTTAGAAGCGTAAATTGCACCCGATGTTAGACTTTTCCAATACAAGCGTTCGCCTGCTGCTGGTACATCGGGTGGGCAATAAATTTGAAGACCAGGGTGTCCGCCTTTCGCTGGATTTCACCAACACGGAGAACGATGCCCTTCAGGCGGCTCTTGTCAAACTGTTCTTCCACCCTTTTAAAATGCCGGAGTATTTCCAGTTTGCAAACGATGCGGGCTTTGAAAATCACCCTATGTACCGCTACAGCAGTGCTGTTTTTGAAAGTCCGGGTGAAAACCTGATCAAACAGGGAGAATACATGGCCAATTTGCTATATGATGTTTCAGAACATCCCGGAATTAAACCTGGTGAGCTGTGCATAGCCTATTTTGGGCATGTTGGCAGCGACGGACGGCATAGCGATGCGCTGGGGGTTTATAAGATCGAACATCTGGATGAATTCCTCCAATTTATTCAGCAGCCTTCGAACTACGATGTGAACCTCGTTGAAGGAATCGGGCTAGACAAGATCGACAAGGCCTGTCTGATCCTGAATCAGGATGCTGAAACGGGTTATAAAATTTGCACTTCCGATCGCAGCGGAAGGGTTCAGGACGCGGCATACTGGAAGGATGATTTTTTGGGATTGGTACCCTGTAAGGATGCTTTCCACTTCACCCAACAGGCGGTTAATCTCACCAAAGATTTTGTTACCCAACAACTTACCGAAGAGTATGATATCTCCAGGGCTGATCAGATCGCACTTTTAAATCGTTCGGCTGAATATTTTAAAAGCCAGGATCATTTTCAGGATAAGGAATTTGCACAAAATGTATTTCAGGATCCCGGCGTAATCGATAGTTTTTCGCGTTTTGTGAATCAGAATGTTGAGGAGAATGGATTTAGCTTCAGCGAAGACTTCGACATCAATGAACATGCGGTGAAGAAAAATTCGGGCGTTTTTAAAAGTGTACTCAAACTGGATAAAAATTTCCATG
The DNA here is from genome assembly GCA_003531115.1 of Bacteroidota bacterium. Taxonomy (GTDB): domain Bacteria; phylum Bacteroidota; class Bacteroidia; order UBA8524; family UBA8524; genus UBA8524. Next base: position 51,302 of record DQHT01000058.1, read on the forward strand.
TTTATATTCACGGGAACCGCCAAATGATCGAACGGGGAACCGACCCTGACGGAAGGAAATTTTATAAGCTGTTTTACGATACCGAAAACTAAAAAAGCCGGCTTTTGGCCGGCTTTTAAAGGTCTCAGAAAAACAGTACTATCAAATCAACCGTACATTTACGGCATTTAATCCTTTTTTTCCTTCCTGTAGATCAAACTCAACGGCATCGTCTTGTTTAACCTTGTCAATTAACCCGGTTGCATGAACAAATGTTTCTTTGTCCGAATCGTCATGCTTAATGAAACCATAACCTTTGGCTTCATTGTAGAACTTAACAGTCCCAGTAACTTTAGTACTCATGTAAATATATATTGTGCTTTGTAAAGATAAATATTCTTTAAACTTTGGCAAGATATTTTGCTAAAACTTAGCAGACTTAGGCGAATTGTTCATCTTTGCAGTTCACATTTCTATGAAATTTCACTGGTCCACACTTAGAATTTATGAACGACTGATCGTTTGGGTGGGACAAAAGCTCAGTCGCAACCAGTTTATCCTTTTTTCCGCTGTTTTAGTCGGACTTAGCGCCGGGATCGCTGCAATTGTGCTTAAAACCGCCGTACATTACGTGCGCCGAGTCATCCTTCTGTTGGCGGAACACGATTGGCAAAACATGGCCTATATTCTTGGCCCTTTATTGGGTATCGTTAGTACTGTGGCTTATGTCAAGTATGGATTGAAGGGCGATTCGGAAAAAGGTGTCGCCTCCGTTTTATACGCGATAAAGAAAAAATTCAGCCTGGTTACTCCGCATAAAATGTACTCCCAGCTGATCAGCAGCTCCATAACAGTGGGATTGGGTGGTTCGGCGGGACTGGAATCGCCCATTGTTGTGACGGGAGCAGCGATCGGCTCTAATTACGGACGGGTTTACCGGCTAATTCATAAAGAAAGAACCCTTATGCTGGCCTGTGGAGCCGCTGCGGGAATTGCGGCGGTATTTAATGCTCCCGTAGCCGGGGTGATCTTTGCCCTGGAGGCGATCATGACCGAAGCCACCATCAGCGCCTTTATTCCGATTATCATCGCATCGGTAAGCGGGGCCCTGGTTTCTATGATCGTATTGAACGAGGAGATCCTGTTTTCCTACAAAGAAGCTTTGTTGTTTGATTACCATAATGTGCCACTTTATATCCTGTTCTCGATTTTAACCGGGATCATGTCGGTAAATTATGGACGTATGTCATGGAAAATAAACCTCTGGAACCAAAAGGCTGATAAAAAGCCCTGGTGGAGAGCGGTTCGTGGCGGACTATTTCTTGCCATACTGATCTTTATTTTCCCGTCACTTTTTGGTGAAGGTTATGAAAGTATAACGGAATTAATGCACGGGAATGCAGAGCGCCTTTACGACGCCAGCTTTTTTGCCCGGTTTATTGATAAATCCTGGGCGGTGCTTTTATTTATCGGTTTGACAGGCTTTATTAAAGTTGTAGCTACCAGCATAACCGTATCGAGCGGAGGGAACGGAGGAAATTTTGCCCCTTCCCTGTTTGTGGGTGCTTATATCGGTTTCTTTTTTTCACGACTGGTCAATATGTTGGGCATAGCCGATCTGAATGAAACCAATTTTGTGATCGCCGGCATGGCCGGACTGCTCTCCGGTATCATGTATACCCCTTTAACCGGAATCTTTCTTATCGCCGAACTCACGGGTGGATATGACCTGATGATCCCGATCATGCTGGTTTCAGCCGTCAGCTACGCCATAGCGCGAAGCTTTGAAAGGTATCCTGTTGACAAACGTGCCTTAATGGAGAGTTTATCAGAGGAAGAAAATGCAGCAGAACCGTCTTAACCCTTATTTCGTTTGAAAGGGATTGGAAAAGCGGGGATGTGTTGTCAGGGTTTCGTCAGTCAGGGCTGTTAAAAAGGCAACCAGATCTTCTTTATCGAATTGACTAAGGTTCAAGCGGCGTGGTTTATCAACGAATTCAATGGTTCCATTCGGAAGCACAACGCTTTCAAGCAGGCGGCGGTCTAGGTTTGTGTGCATTTTTACGCCATGGTCGTAATGATTGATCACGTCCATCAAGGTTTTAAACCGGCCATCGTGCATGTAGGGACCTGTTAGCGCTACATTTCTCAATGAAGGGATCTTAAAAAGTCCCTGCTCTACCTCGGCTATTCCAATTTCGTTTTGTTTTTCCGGAGTCATGCCCGGATCAGAATAGGAATAGTCGAGTCCGATATTGGCAAAATCTCCTGCTATATTCAGATTGGTATTCCCCCCATTGCTACCACCCCAGCCGCCGCCTCTGTTTCCTACGGCAAAACCTTCAAAAATACTCATGTTGTTAAAATTTCTACCTCCATGGCAATTTCCACATTGAGCATTTAAAAAAACCGTCTGCCCCCTTTCTTCCTGTGGCGTTAGTGTTCTATTATCAAAACGGCTGGAATTCGACATCATAGCTGATATGAACTCGGCGAGTGCCAATGAAATCCGATCACCATTAATATCGTCAGAACCAAAAGCACGTGAAAAAAGCTCACTGTAATAAGGTATTTCTTTGAGTTTGGCGGCAAGCAATTGCGGACTTTCTGTCCCCATCTCTACCAGGTGCTGAACCGGATCGAGCACCATTTCTTTCAGTCCGTCGCGACGAAGGTCCCAGAAATACGTACCATTTAAAGGCATATTAAAAATGGCCATGGAGTTTCTGGCCGTTTCTTCTCCCATAAAACCCCGGCTCAAAGTCAGCCCGTCGCTAAATGCCCTTTCCTGATGATGACAGCTGGCACAGGCAATGGTGTGGCTCACCGATAAAGCCTTGTCATAAAACAATACCCTACCCAGTGTGGCCAGATCGTTGTTGATCACCTTGCCTTTGAGGCTGGAAGAATTGTTGTAACCCGGTTGATTGAAATCATATACACCCACGGGTAATTCAAGTTCCATAAGACCCGAAGCGCCCGGATCCGGTAAACTTTCACGCTGACAAGAAGTCCAGATGATCCCGGACAAACATGCTGTGAATAAAAAATAGGTAGCCTTTTTCATTGGATTTCAATTAAAGTCTGACAATAAAGTAGATGAACGATGGAACCTGAACCAGGGTATTTTTAGAACTTGTGTACAATACCTGATCTGAATTCGGGGAATTGGAAGAACTGCTTCTTCGCGTCCTGGTTTCCGTAATGGTATACATGCTCAATTCCGTTCCCAGAGCGAGGCGTTTGCTTATATTGAATTGTATGCCCACAACCGGACCGAAGCCGGTTCGCTCCCGATGATCCGTGGTGGTAGTGGTGAATTCCTGATTGTTAAAGTTTACAAATGTGGAGGAGGAATTCAACACGGTTTTTCCATAGACGTAATCCATGCCCGCAAAGAAATTCCAGTGCTTACTCAGTACATATTGAAACTCCAAACCGAATCGCGTATCGATTATAGTGCTTTCTGAACTACTTCGCGAATTGCTGTTTGGCTGGTCTGAATTAAAGGCAAATTTTCTATACCCAAAGCCGGTTCTGGCCCCGATAGCATATTCATCCACTCCTCTCCAGTGCAAATATTTGTATTGAAAGTCATAGGGGGTATTGTTAAACGTGGAGCCATTAAAACTCACAAGGGTCTGAATAAAATTGGTCGCATTGATGGCGATCTGGTGTTCATTCCTCGGTGAAACGGCAGAATCCTGAGCACTAACAGACATACTTAAAGAAAAAGTAAGGATACAAAACAGGGACAGGTTTTTCATAATCTTTTTAAAACTACGTAATTTATACTCAATTATTGCTTTTAGTCAGGTGAATTCGACGAAATGGCTACATCGGGATAACGTGCTGTTCTTTGAAATGGTTGGCTGATGTAGTATTAAGAAGTCGAATGTTCGTCGAATTACAGGTGTTTCCCGGCTGGTCAAAACAAGAGCAATTGCTCTTTATTTCTTCGTACAAATTGCTCCAGATCGTAGGGTTTACGCTGTTTTTCACCGAAATATTTCTTTCTGGCAAGAGATATCTGGTCGCTCATATTCTTGGCAAAGACCCCTTCTCCCCGCATGCGCGTGCCGGTTCTGCTATCATTTAATTTCCCTCCATGCAGGGCCTTGATCTGGTTTAAAACTTTGTCGGCCCTGTCAGGAAATGTAAGGCGGATCCAGTCCTCAAACAAAGGCCCAATGGCTCCATTCAGGCGAACTACGGTATGGTTTATCCCCAAAGCGCCGGCATCCGAAACAGCCTTACTGAGTTCAAATATTTCATGGCTATTGATGGATGGGATCAGCGGGGCCATCATAACCTGAACCGGAATTCCAGCAGTGCTCAGGGTTTCTATGGTCTTTAGTTTGGCCTGAACCGAGGAGGTTCGTGGTTCCAAAACACGGCGGAGGTCTTCCTGCAACGAGGTAAAGCTAATGGTGACATGCACCAGATCCATGGCGTTTAGCTCTTTCAGGATATCAAGATCGCGCAAGACCAGCGCATTTTTTGTTATGATACCCACAGGATGCCTGAAATCAAGAAGAACCTGAAGGAGTTTTCGGGTCACTTTAAATTTTCGCTCTGCCGGTTGGTAACAATCTGTGTTTCCTGAAAGCATAATGGGCTCTACTTTCCAGTTTGGACGGGATAACTCCTTTGCCAACAATGCCGGTGCATTTGCCTTGATCAGGATCTTCTGCTCAAAGTCGGTCCCTGCACTGTATCCCCAGTAATTGTGGGTGTTTCGCGCATAACAGTAGATACATCCGTGTTCGCAGCCCTGGTAGGGGTTCATGCTCCAGGCCAGGCCTATATCCGGACTATCTACCCGATTTAGTATGGATTTCGGAAACACTTCGGTGTACTCGCTCGGCACTTTTTGCTCGAAGTCTTCGTCTTCAACGATGCCTTCCCAAAATTCCTTTACCGGCTGTATTTTGGCGTATGGATTGGGGGAATTGCTTTGTGCTCCTCTCCCTTTTTTGAGTGTGCTTGTTTGTGCTTTCATATACTGAGTGGTTTAGGTGCCTGACGAATTTTATCGCTGTAGCGCGGGTCTTCGATGGTTTTTAGTTTGTATTGGCTGCTCACTTCGATGCTAAAAAAGCCGAATTCTTCGCATACGCGTCCGCAAACCGCATACACGCCCCTGCCCCGGAAAGGGAATTGTTTGGCTGTATCCGGAAAATGGACGGTGTCGAAGAAGTATCCCCTGCGGTCAACAAAGGTCCCGAAGTTCATACGCTCCCCCTTGAGGGTCGTGGTATCCTTCACGGTGACCAGGTAGCCATATATTTTTATTTCTTTGCCAAAATAGGCCTCCAGGTCGGCGGCCATCAGGGTATTTTCCGGGTTTTCATCGAGCAGTTCAAAGGGTGAACAAAGCGGAAAACCCAGCAATTCGATCTGGTCGAAGGCTTCCTCCAGCGCATTGGCAGGCAAGGCAGGTAATACAAATTGTTTGGTGGGCACGCGGAATAAAGGAGCGGTTCCGCCAAGGGGTTTTTCCTTACCCACACGCAGCCGGGCATGCCAGAGCAATGCCCGTTTGGGTTTGCCGCAGAAACGAAAGGCGTCGATACGAATGAGAATATCCACCTGCTCAAGCCCCATTTCAGGGAGGCGATCAAGGAAATCATCCAGGCTTTCAAAAGGTCCGTTGGCATCGCGTTCTTCAAGAATATGCATGGCCGTGTCGGTTTCCAGTCCGCTGAGGTGCATCAGTCCCAGATAAATATCCCTGCCTTTGATCAGGGTCGGGTAGTCGCTGGTATTGATGCAAGGCGCATGGATGCTGGCTCCGTCCATACGTGCCTCATGCACATACATCTCCGTGCTGTAAAATCCTCCGAAATTATTGATCACCCCCACCATATACTCCAGCGGGTAATGGGCTTTCAGGAACAAACTCTGGTAACTCTCCACCGCATAGGAGGCGGAATGCCCTTTGGCAAAAGCATAGCCGGCAAAACTGGCGATCTGCCGCCATACTTCCCCGGCGAGTTGTTCACTATAACCTTTATCCAGGCAGTTGCGGTAGAACTTCTCCTCTACTTTTTGAAACTCCTCACGAGAGCGGTATTTGCCACTCATGCCCCGCCGCAGCACATCGGCTTCGGCAAGGGTGAGTCCGGCAAAATAGTGGGCCACCTTGATCACGTCTTCCTGGTACACCATCACCCCGTAAGTATCCGGCATAATATCATGCAGAACAGGATGGGCATTTTTGCGTTTTTCGGGGTCGCGGTGGCGTTGGATGTATTCCTTCATCATACCCGAGCGACTCACCCCCGGACGAATAATGGAACTCGCGGCAACCAGTCCCAGATAATCATCTACACGAAGCTTTTTCAGCAGCATACGCATGGCCGGCGACTCCACATAAAAACAGCCCATGGCCCTTCCTTCTCGCAGGAGTTCCTTTACCTTTTCGTCGCGTTTAAAGCGCTGGATATCATGGATATCAAAAGGAGCATGTTCGGGTTGGTTTTGCCTGACGATCGCTACGATATCCTTGATCTTACCCAGTCCGCGCTGGCTTAAAATATCGAATTTATAGAGGCCCACGTCTTCTGCCACTACCATGTCAAACTGGGTCGTCGGGTACCCTTTTGGGGGTAAAAAGGTGGAGCAATAGGTATGGATAGGTTTGTCGCTGATGAGAATTCCACTGGAGTGGATACTCAGATTGGCGGGCATATCCCGGATCCAGCTTCCGTATTTCAACACGAGCCGGGTCATCTGGTCGCTGGCCTTGTTTTCGTAGCGTCCGCGCGACAAGGCATCAATTTCATGCTTGGGTAAGCCGAAAACCTTGCCCAGTTCGCGCACTACCGCCCGGTATTGAAAGGTATTGTAAACACCAAGCAGGGAAACATGCGGAAAACGTTCAAAAATATAGCGGGTCATGTCCTCCCTGTCGGTCCAGGAAAAGTCAATATCAAAATCAGGGGGATTCTGGCGGTACAGGTTAATGAAACGCTCAAAATACAGGTCGAGTTCGATGGGATCCACATCGGTGATACGCAGCAGGTAGGCCACGATGCTGTTGGCCCCGCTGCCCCTGCCCACATAAAAATAGCCCTTGCTGCGTGCATAGGAAACAATGTCCCAATTGATCAGAAAATAGGATAAAAAGCCCTTCTGTTCAATGATCTCCAACTCTTTATCAATACGCGAATAAACCTGTTCGTTTGGCTGCTCATAGCGGTATGGGAGTCCGTCGCGGCACAGCTTGCGCAACAATTCCCGGTCTTCATTCACCGAACCCGTATACGACTTTTGGTTCTGGTTTTCCTGCTTGTCGCCAAAGCCAAATTGGATGGCACAGCGCTCCAATAAGGCTTCGGTATTGCGTATGAGCTCAGGAAACTCCTGAAAATAGGCATAGAGGGTCTCCTTTTTTATAAAGATATCTTCTTCTTTCCCCTCTTCTGTTTTGGCCAATTTGCTGAGCAGGGTATTTTTATCCATAGCCCGCAAAAGCCGGTGCATATTGAAGTCGCGCCGGTGCCGGAAACTCATGGTATGCAGGATGACCAGTTTATGGGACTGTTTGAGCCAGGGAGAAAAACGAAGGCGGTTTAAGTCGCTGATATGTACGCCGATATACTCGTTATCTTCAAGTTGTTCGGGTGCCTGAAACAACTGAAAGGGATAGATGACCAGGGTTCCAGGCATCGACACGGCCCTGCGCGGAATGGGCAATTCCTGGTGGAGATGAAAGGCCAGGTAATCGTTCAGGTTTTTATAGCCTTCATTGTTCAGGGCCAGTCCCACAAAACAGGCTGTGGCGCTGTTTCTGAAATCGATGCCCAGGGCCGGACGAACGCCATATTTCGGTGCCAGCCTCAAAAAATCCAGACAGGCCGAGGTGTTGTTGATATCGGTCAATGCCCCCGCCTCATAGCCCAACTCCTGCAGCAAACGCAGAACTTCTTCCGGTTTTACCGCTCCGTATTTGAGGCTGTATGTGCTATGGGTGTTTAACACTGGGTTATGGGTTATGGGTTTCGGG
>DQHT01000135.1 GCA_003531115.1 Bacteroidota bacterium
TTGCCGAACAACATGCCGTAACCTTCGCGGCAGGACTGGCCGCTGAAGGAATGATTCCTTTTTGTAACCTCTACTCCACTTTTGCCCAACGCGCCTACGACCAAATCATCCATGATGTGTGCGTGCAACAACTGCCTGTAAGATTTTGTCTGGACCGTGCCGGACTGGTGGGTGAAGACGGCCCTACCCACCACGGGGCTTTCGATATTGCCTTCCTTCGCTGCCTCCCCGAAATGGTCGTTGCTGCACCACTGAACGAACAGGAGCTGCGGGATATGATGTATACCGCTTCCCTGTACAATGATGGACCCATTTCCATACGCTACCCCAGAGGAACCGGAGAAATGCCGGATTGGCGCCATACCATGAAGCAGTTGGAGATTGGGAAAGGGCAGATCATACAACAGGGAAAAGGTACAGCTATTTTGAGTTTCGGTGCCCTGGGAAATGAAGCTATTAAAGCCTGCCGTGAACTTAAAACAGAAGGCATTATTCCCACCCATGCAGACCTGCGATTTGTTAAACCTTTGGATGAAGCATTGGTGCTCCACTTGGCCGATACGCATGGAACGCTGATCACCCTGGAAGACGGGTGTATACCAGGGGGATTTGGTTCTGCCGTGCTCGAATGCCTCAGCGATCACGGAAAAACAAACCGGGTCATCCGCATCGGAATTCCCGATCAGTTTATTGAACAGGGTTCTCAACAGGAGTTGTATAAATTGTGTGGTATGGATGCGGAAAGTCTGGTATCATTGATCCGGAATTTGCACGCATGACCCAGGACGATCTCGTTAAAGGACTTTCGAAATACCTGCCACCGGATACAGCCGTGCCCATGGCGCAGCTCATCGTGGAACATAAGGTGCATATGCGTGTAAGCCGCGAACGCAGCTCCAAAATGGGCGATTACCGTCCGCCTCATGATGGAAAGGGGCATCGTATCTCGGTGAATCACAACCTCAATTCCTATGCTTTTTTTATTACCCTGGTGCATGAGATCGCTCACCTCAAAGCCTGGAACCAATACCAGAACAGGGTTGACCCGCATGGCAAAGAATGGAAGGGACATTTTCAGAATTTGATGCTCCCTTATTTGGGCAAGTCCATCTTCCCGGAGGATATTGAAAAGGCCTTATCCCGCTACCTGAAGAACCCCGCCGCTTCCAGTTGCAGCGACCCGCATCTATACAAAGTATTGGCTCGCTATGATGATGTTCCGGTGATCCATCTGGACGATATCCCTCCCGGAAGCAAATTCGGACTGGGCAATGGCATGGTCTTTATCAAAGGAGAAAAACAACGTACCCGTTACCGCTGCAAAGAGGTCAATAAAGGAAGGCACTACTTTGTGAGTGGAATCGCAGTAGTTGAACTGTTGGACTAGGCCTTTAAGGATGCCAGGTATTCAGCCGGACTCATGACTGCTATAGCAGATTCTCTATAATCGCGACCATTACGGGTCAGGATAATGGAACACTCTGCCTGCAAAGCGCAGTAATATTGGAGCGCATCTTCAAAATCAGGAAACCCACCCGACAATGCTTTGTCCATTGAGGTTACATCGAGTGAAACCGGCCGGATAACCGTTTTAATCATGGTCAGTTTGTTACGCATTTTTTCGTCTTTTTCAACACGCCCCAGCACATAAGCGCAATTTGCAAAACTCAAGGTTGAGGCATATATCTCGATCTTTCCCTGATCCGCCTGACTTGCAATTAATGCCGCATCAACATAATAGGGATCACGATCGGCCAAAAGATCGATCAGTACATTGGTGTCCCAAAATACTTTATCGACCTTCATCCATGCTTCTTAAGGATCTCCTCGGCAATGATTTCCCTGTAATCCAGATCTGCAGGAAGCTTCACTCCTGTTGATATACTTCGGATAAAAGGAGTAATCTGATCGTAAGGATCTTGCGGCTCTTCGGCAAGCGTACGCAAATAGGATTCGATGAGGCGCGAAAGGCTGCGCTGGTGTTTTTCAGCGTAACGTTTCGCGCCTTCGATCGTTTCCTTATCGAGTTTTAAGGTTAATTTCGCATCCATACGTACAAATTTAATAAATCAGTACGCACAACACAAAGAAATGTTCCTATTTTATTTCAGATCATAACGATCTGCATTCATCACTTTTGTCCAGGCCTTTACAAAGTCTTTGACCATTTTTTCTTTGTTGTCGTCCTGGGCATAAAGTTCGGAATAGGCGCGTAAAATGGAGTTGGATCCGAATACCAGATCAACGCGGGTGGCGGTCCATACCGTTTCTTTGGTTTTTCTGTCTATCAAATGATAGAGGTCCTTTGAAACCGGCTTCCAGCTGTATTTCATATCAGTGAGGTTCACAAAAAAGTCGTTGCTCAACACCCCTTCACGCTTCGTGAAAACTCCGTGTTTGGTGCCTCCATAGTTGGCACCTAATACCCGCATGCCGCCTATTAATACGGTCATTTCGGGAGCTGTGAGTCCCATAAGTTGGGTGCGGTCCAGCAAAAGTTCTTCCGGAGCAGCATCATAGTCTTCCTTGAGCCAATTTCTAAAGCCATCATGAATAGGCTCAAGCGCTTCAAAGGAATCGATATCCGTCATTTCCTGGGAAGCGTCTCCCCGGCCCGGGGTAAAAGGAACCTTTACGGCTACACCTGCATCCTGTGCCGCCTTTTCTACAGCCGCTGTTCCGCCTAAAACGATGAGGTCGGCGATGCTTACTTTTTTGCTCAGGCCTGCCTGGATCTCCTCCAGCTTTTTCAGGACTTTAGCCAGGCGTTCCGGCTCGTTTCCTTTCCAGTCCTTTTGGGGAGCCAGGCGTATACGGGCGCCATTGGCACCTCCGCGGTAATCAGAACCCCGGTAGGTTCTTGCGCTGTCCCAGGCAGTGGTGATTAACTCGGTACTGCTGAGTCCGGAGTTGAGGAGTTTGGCTTTTAATTCTTCGATCTCATTCTCGTTGAGGGTATAATTCACTGCCGGTACCGGATCCTGCCAGATGAGGTCTTCTTTGGGCACATCCGGACCCAGGTAGCGGTTTCTCGGGCCCAGGTCGCGGTGGGTAAGTTTGAACCAGGCGCGGGCAAAGGTTTCCCTGAAATATTCGGGATCATTGTAAAAACGTTCGGAAATTTGTCGGTAGGCAGGGTCCATTTTTAAGGCCATATCGGCATCGGTCATCACGGGGTTCCTTCTCACACCGGGGATATGGGCATCAAAAGGTTTATCTTCTTCCTTGATGCTTACCGGCTCCCACTGAAAGGCACCGGCCGCACTTTTTACCGATTTCCATTCGTGGTTTAGAAGCAAATGGAAATAAGTATTGTTCCATTTATTTGGTGTTGTGGTCCAGGCTCCTTCCAATCCGCTTGTGATGGTATCTTCTGCGTTTCCTTTTCCCTGCGGATTCATCCATCCAAAGCCCTGTTCTTCAACAGCCGCTCCTTCCGGTTCTGGTCCGAGTTTGGCGGCATCTCCGTTTCCGTGCATTTTCCCGACTGTATGTCCTCCGGCAGTTAATGCCACGGTTTCTTCGTCGTTCATGGCCATCCGCTTAAAGGTGGTACGCACGTCCTGCGCTGTTTTTAAGGGATCAGGAATTCCATCCACACCCTGCGGGTTAACATAGATCAACCCCATTTGCACCGCTGCCAGGGGGTTTTCAAGTGAGTTGCTGTCCGACTTATCAGTATAACGTGTTTTTCCCAGCCATTCTTTTTCTACTCCCCAATTGATATCTTTTTCGGGGTGCCAGATGTCTTCGCGGCCTCCGGCAAAGCCAAATGTTTTAAAGCCCATGGATTCATAGGCCATATTGCCGGCCAGGATAAACAGATCGGCCCAGGAAAGTTTATTGCCATATTTCTTTTTGATCGGCCACAATAAGCGGCGTGCCTTATCGAGGTTGGCATTGTCGGGCCAACTGTTCAAGGGGGCAAAACGTTGGTTGCCGGTACCGCCCCCGCCGCGTCCATCAGCTACCCTGTAGGACCCGGCTACGTGCCAGGCCATGCGGATCATCAGTCCTCCATAATGCCCCCAATCGGCCGGCCACCAGTCCTGGCTTTCGGTCATCAGGGCCTTTAGGTCGGTCTTTACCGCTTCAAAATCCAGTTTGTTGAATGCGTCGCGGTAATTAAAGTCTTCCCCAAGCGGATCTGTTTTGGTGTCGTGCTGGTGCAGGATGTCGAGGTTGAGGGCATTGGGCCACCAGTTCATGACGGATTCTTTGGTTTCTGTATTGGCGCCGTGCATTACCGGGCACTTGCCTTTTGTATGTTCGTTCATGGTTTAAAATTAGCTATTTCTTTTTGGAATGTCCGTTCGTTTTAACACTTTTCTAGTCCATGGACCATGGACCATAGACGATAGCTGAGTGCCCGTCATGTTGAGCGAAGAGCTTGTACTGAGCCCGCCGAAGGGAAGTACGACGGGCCACCGTGGTAAAATGATCAGAAGCCAGCGCCCTTAATTCAAAAATCATAAATCATAAATCACAAATCATAAATCGAAGATTATCTTCGCGGCATTCTATGTCGAAACAGGAAGAAACACTCAAAAAGATCATTTCCCATTGCAAAGAATACGGTTTTGTATTTCAGAGCAGTGAAATTTATGATGGCCTCTCTGCCGTATACGATTACGGCCATAATGGTACCGAATTGCGCAAAAATATCCGCGAATACTGGTGGAAAGCCATGGTACAGATGCACGACAATATCGTGGGTATCGACTCGGCCATCTTTATGCACCCGAAAGTTTGGAAAGCATCCGGACACGTAGATGGGTTCAATGATCCGATGATCGACAATAAAGATTCGAAAAAACGCTACCGGGCAGATCAGTTGCTGGAAGACCGTATCGCCAAATATGAAAAAGACGGGAAAACAGACAAAGCAGCGGGCCTTCAAAAAGCGATGGATGATGCCCTGGAAAGCAATGATCTGGCTGCCCTGAAAGCGCTGATCGAAGAAAACGAGATCGCCTGCCCCATCTCCGGAACCCGAAACTGGACGGAAGTGCGGCAGTTTAACCTGATGTATTCCACCCAAATGGGGTCACTGGCCGAAGATGCCGATGAGGTTTACCTGCGTCCCGAAACAGCTCAGGGGATCTTTGTGAACTTCCTCAACGTGCAAAAAACAGCACGCATGAAAATTCCGTTCGGGATCGCCCAAACCGGGAAAGCCTTCCGCAACGAGATCATCGCCCGCCAGTTTATCATGCGCATGCGGGAATTCGAGCAGATGGAAATGCAGTTTTTTGTTCGTCCGGGTACCGAAATGGAATGGTTCACTTACTGGAAAGCTTACCGCATGGCCTGGCATAAAAACCTGGGAATTCCGGATGCCAAATACCGTTTCCATGAGCATACCAAACTCGCCCATTACGCCAACGCGGCTGTGGATATTGAATATGATTTTCCATTCGGTTTTAAAGAAGTAGAAGGAATACACTCACGCACCGATTTCGACTTGAAACAGCATCAGGAATTTTCAGGAAAAAAACTCCAGTACTTCGATCCTGAGATCAATCAGAATTATGTACCATACGTGGTAGAAACCTCGATCGGACTCGACCGCATGTTCCTCTTATTGATGTTCCACTGCCTGGAAGAAGAAACCCTGGAGAGTGAAAACCAAACAGACACCCGTACCGTTCTTCGTTTGCCCGCTATTCTGGCACCCGTGAAGCTGGCTGTTTTTCCCTTGGTTAAAAAAGACGGCCTTCCGGAAAAGGCCAAAGAAATTATCGACATGTTTCGCTTTGATTATACCTGCATGTATGAGGAAAAAGATGCCATCGGAAAGCGTTATCGCCGCCAGGATGCTATCGGAACACCTTTCTGCGTAACGGTGGATTACGATACCATGGAAAATAATACCGTTACCCTGCGCTACCGCGACAGCATGGAACAAAAAAGGGTAGCCATCGATGAACTTAGCACCATTTTAGCTGATGAAATCAATTGGAAAAAAGTATTAAATTTCCAGTTATGAAAAACCTAATCCTAAGTTTCCTGCTTTTTTCTGCCTCCAGCGTATTTGCCCAGACCAATTTTAACTCCTGGCATCAATTCCAATCTAAGCCCAATGGGTTTATTATGAAATATCCGGTAAGCTGGGAAGTAAATGAGGAGAGTTTCGGAGATTATCTTTTTCACAACCCCTATGAGCGACTCGGTGTTTTTCGTATCCGGGTAGATGACCGGGGAGACAGCGCAACAGCGGAAGCCGATCTTTTAAAACTAAAAGAGGAAAATAGTGGCAGCAGCTTAAACACCCTTCCCGACAGGAAAATTCTCATGTTCAAAACCATGAGTATCCAGAACGGGGTAACAATGGAGAGTCATCAATGGGTTATTTGCGTTGATACACGTTTATATCATTGCTCCTATACTTTTGACAACGCCCTGCGTAATGCCCCTAACCTGGTCGAAGAAATGAAAATGGCCTACCAATCGGTCGAGTCGCTGAATTTTACAAGCAATGATTGAAATACTGAATTATATAGGCGGAAAACTGCAGGCTTCCCATACCGGTGCTGTCATTCATAATCCCGAACCTGCAACCGGACAAATTTATTCCACCCTGCCTGATTCCGATTCTACGGATGTTGAGGCGGCCGTAAAAGCAGCAGAAGAAGCTTTCCCTGCTTGGAGCAGTTTGTCGGCTACCGATCGTGGACGTTATCTGATAGCCATTTCGAATCGTATCCGGGAAAAACACGATGAATTGGCTGAAGCAGAGAGCCGCGACAATGGTAAACCTTTGTGGTTGGCAAAAAAGGTAGACATACGTCGTGCGCATGAAAATTTCGAGTTTTTCGGAACGGGAATCATGCATTTTGCCTCCGAATCGCACCCCATGCACGACGGAATCAATTATACCCTGCGAAAACCTTTGGGGGTTGTGGCGTGTATTTCTCCGTGGAATTTGCCCCTTTACCTCTTTACGTGGAAGATCGCTCCTGCACTGGCCAGCGGCAATACGGTGGTGGCAAAGCCCTCCGAAGTCACTCCTTATACAGCTTTCCTTTTGGCTAAGATCTGTATGGAAGTTGGATTACCTGCCGGAGTGCTGAACATTATACACGGACTGGGACCAAAAGCTGGTTCTGCTATGGTTTCTCATCCACGAACCAAAGCCATTTCCTTTACCGGCAGCACACGTGCAGGGAAAGAAATTGCTTCTATTGCAGCTCCGATGTTTAAAAAACTATCGCTGGAGCTGGGTGGCAAAAATCCCAATATCATCTTTGCCGACTGCGATTTCGATAAAGCCCTTAATACCAGCATAAGCAGCTCATTTGCCAATCAGGGACAGATATGTTTGTGTGGCAGCCGCATTTTTATTCAGCGTCCGATCTATGAAAAATTCAGAGATGCCTTTGTCGATAAGGTAAAGCGCATGAAGATCGGCGACCCAATGGACCCGGAAAGTAAACAGGGCGCCTTGGTCTCAGGTATCCATTATGAAAAAGTCCTTTCCTATATCGGCCTGGCACTGGAAGAAGGAGGTACAATTTTAACAGGTGGAAATGCAGTTCACCCTGAAGGACGTTGCGCCACGGGTTGGTTTATTGAACCAACTGTTATTGAAAATCTGCCCTATGATGCACGCTGCAATATGGAAGAAATTTTCGGCCCTGTGGTTACCCTCACTCCCTTTGATAGCGAAGAAGAAGTACTTCAAATGGCCAATGCCACGGAATATGGTTTATCCTGTACGATATGGACCAGCAACCTGAATACAGCCAGCAGGATGTCGGAAGAAATTAAGGCCGGTATTGTATGGATAAATTGCTGGTTAAAACGAGACCTGCGCACTCCCTTCGGCGGGGTAAAAAGTTCAGGGGTAGGCCGTGAAGGTGGCTGGGAAGCCCTGAAGTTTTTTACCGAACCGAAGAATGTATGTATTGAATATTAATCCTGGACGATCAGCCTGGCCTGGGCCCGGCTTCCGTCTACCATCTCAAAATAAATAAAATAGGTTCCTTTGGATGGATTTTCTAACTGAAAGCTACCATCCTGATATTGAATCTCTATTTCATTACCCAAAACGGAAAATGCCTTCGCCGATTTCACACCTTGCCCGGCAACCTGAAACCACCCACTTCCCGGGTTAGGGTACACCGCAATTTCTCCGGGCTTAGGAGATTCGAGTCCTGCACGTAAGTATGAAAAGCGATAGACAGTCCCATTTACAGGACTTCCATTCAACAAACCATTACCAGAGTTAACAACAGGTGATGCGGGGTTACCACTCAGCGACGCTTTTTCCAGGGTTTGCGTAAATTCCCTGTTAAAACGATATACCCCCGAGAAAAAAGTATTATCGCTGGATCCCGGACCAAAGCGGAATTCTACTTTTTGGTCTTTTTCATAGATCCATAATTGAAAGTTCAAGCGTTCAGCAGGGTCGTCTCCATCTGTCCCAACATTTTTCCATTGAATTTTAAGGATGGAATTACCCGGATCAACCAGTTCCGCAAATGTGATCCGCGAATTGGAGTCAGGGAAATGAAAATTGCCGATCAAAGGGTCAAGGGCAAAGGAGAAGTAGTCGGATGTACTGGTAACCCAGCCATTCACTCCGATATTCAGTGTGTCGGAGAGATCATGGCCAAAAGCCCGGTAATCCCGGCCCAAAATGAGTAAGGCATAAGGGGCAAGGGTGTCGTTCGTAATGAAATGATCGTTTTGCAGGTCCTGATAGGCTTCCTGCTGTACTGAAAAGCTGTAGGACTGAGCCCAAACGCCATTGGTGAGCCATCCCATTAATAATACAGTAAATAGTTTTTTCATGGTTTTTGTGTTTGTGGCTCTGAACGTCATTTTGATGGAAGGGGTTGGTCCTGAGGGTTCTGGAATAGATAAAAGGCTTGATTTATCCCACGAACACCCCAATGAATCGACGAACATGATTTTGGTCTTGTTTGGTGAAGAATTAGAAGCTTAATTTCGTTGGTATGAAAGCTATCATCCCCGTTGCCGGAATTGGAAGCCGCCTGCGCCCCCATACGCATACCCAGCCCAAAGCCCTGATACCGGTGGCAGGAAAACCCATACTCGGACATATCGTCGACGGACTCCTTCAGGAGGGGATCAAAGAAATTGTATTTATTATCGGGTACCTCGGCGATAAGATAGAAAGTTATATTACCCAGGCCTATCCCAAACTTAATGTTCATTTCGTCATCCAGACCACCGGCAAAGGGATCGCTCATGCCATTTGGCTGGCTAAGGATCATATCCCTGAAAAAGAGGATATCCTCATCGTTTTGGGCGATACCATTTGGGATGCCGACCTGAAAAAAGTACTACACTCTGAGTATTCATCTGTTGGGGTTATGACGGTTCAGGATCCGAGACAATTTGGGATCGCCCAGATAGGAAAAGATGGTTTTATCACCAGTCTGGTTGAAAAGCCACGTATTCCCAAAAGCAACCAGGGACTGATCGGTGTTTATTATATCAAACAAGCCGGCAAATTGAAAGAGGCGCTGGAATACAATATTACCCACGGGCTTAAAACCGACAATGAATACCACCTCACGGATGTACTGATGCGCATGATCGAAAACGGGGAAAAGATCAATACCTTTACCGTTGAAGCCTGGTTCGATTGCGGGAAAAAAGATATTCTGCTCGACACCAATGCCACCCTTTTAAAGCGCCAAAAGCCGGAAATTATAGCTCCAAAAGTGCATGAAGACTGCATCCTAATAGCTCCCGTGTTTATTGCCTCCGATGCCAGGATCAGTCACTCGATTATCGGCCCCAATGTCTCCATTGGCGAGGGAGCCATCATCCATAACAGCATAATCAGCGAAAGTATCATCGGACCATTCGCACACCTGGAAAACGCCGTACTAAAATCCTCGCTTATCGGAAACGATGCTTCCTTGCATGGTTTGATCCAAAGCCTGAATTTGGGGGATAGTACAGAGATTGATTATAATCGGTAAAGGGGTTCTGGGTTCTTGGTTTCGGGTTATGGTCAATACGTCGCTCCTTCGCTCAAGCCAAAGGCTCGCTCCCTCGCTCCCCCGCTCCCCGTACTATGGATTCTCCTTAGCTATTGCAGCATGCATCTCATTCACCCCCATCAGCGCCGCTGAACCATACCAGGGCTTGAGTTCCATAATAAGTCTCCCGGCTTGTATAGCAGGGTCTGTTTCCGTGAGTTTCCTTGCTTCGGCCGTATCAGAAACATTAAAAATATAGATGCCGCGTAAATCTCCCTTGCCAATAAACGGACCGGCCAACACGAGTTTTCCTTCTTCGGCAAGACGATTGATGTTTGCCATATGAGCTGCTTGCAACCGTGTGGCCTCCTCCGGCTCCTGATCCTGATTGGGACCCCGTTTTAAAAAAGCCATGACATAACGTTTCATCCCATATTTATCGGCTCCATATTGGGCTGCCAACAAGGAATCATACATGGATTCATCGGCCGACGCTGGCTCCTGGTTTTCATTACCCATTTCGGAGGTATTGGTAAAAGCATAACTCAGTCCAAGAACAAGCGCCAGGCCTGTTAAAGTAGTTAAAACAAGGTTCTTCGCAGTCATGCTCAAAGTTATTGAAAAAGGCTTAAAACTGAACATTCAAACAAGGACAAACCAATTTGACAGTTGGACACCATACAGACCATATTTCAAACAGGCTATTCCTGCCATAGTACGTTTAAATAATTATGTTTCATATCTTATACGCCAGGTCTATCCTGACTTTTTCGTTATGAAAAGTAAGTTTTTGAGGAATTGGGACAATTAATTCAATTATCTTTCGTATTATTGATGTCAGGTTTAACCTGACATTGTTACTATGAAGAATAAATACATATCAACGCAATCAAACCTGCTTCTATCCTATTTCAACGGACAGAACAGGAATTGCTTTGACTATACTTTAGCTTACAAAGCTCTGCCCTACTCTAAGGCAAGTGCAGTAAGAGAACTGCTCAGTGACATGACAAAGAGAGGTTTGTTGATGCGTTTGAAAGAAGGAGTCTACTATATCATACCTTATGAACAAAATGCCGAAATCTTTATGCCCGACTGGCACTTGATAGCTGAGCATATAGTGAATGAAGCCAACTATTACATCGGATATTATTCCGCTTTGCAAATACATAACCTCATTACACAACCATCATTAAAAGAACAAATCGTTGTATCAAAACAAATACGACCATCGGAAATAAAAATCAAAGACGTTCCATTTCAATTCATCTATCATAACGAGAAACATTTTTTCGGTGCAAAAAAAATCTGGATTGACAGTTTTAATAAAGTGATGTGTTCCGACTTAGAAAAAACTTTTATTGATTGCTTATTCAAACCCGATTATGCCGGCGGAATTGTTGAAGTGGCAAGGGCAATCTACACTTCCAAGGATAAAATAAAATACGATACACTTCTTGAATACGCCAAAAAATTTGATTCGCAAGCAGTAATAAAACGGTTGGGCTTTCTTTTAGAAACATTAGACATTAACACCCATATAATTCCGGAATTACAAAAAATGAAAACCGCCTCGTATGTGGTGCTTGATATTGAATTGCCTAAAACAGGAAAGCGAAAAAGCCGTTGGAGTATTCAACAAAATTTGGAAACGGCAACTATAAAATCTGCCATTTACACATGATTAGACCCGGAGAAATTCAACAAAAAGCAAATGCAGCTGGAGTGCGTGATCAGCAGATTGAAAAGGATTACATTCTTTCATGGATTCTGTTTGGCATTGCGAAAAATGAGCAGCTTTCAAATGCAATTGTCTTCAAAGGTGGAACAGTTTTGAAGAAAGTCTATTTTGAAGATTTTCGTTTTTCGGAAGACCTGGATTTTACACTTCTTAATGCCGAAATATCTAATGAGCAAATTATCACCTGGTTCAAAGGGGTATTTGAATTCATAAAAGAGGAAGCCAATATTCCGCTTGACATCATTGACAACAACGAACATGAAGATGGCAGCATTAATTTTTACATCAGCTACGTTGGTCCGCTTGGTGGGCAAGGGAATAATAGAAAAGTCAAAGTTGATATTTCACGTAGCGAACGACTGGTTTTTGAACCGGTAATGAATGAAGTATTTCTTGGCTATTCCGATTTGGAAGAACACCAAATTTTGTGTTATTCATTAAAAGAAGTATTGGTTGAAAAAATGCGTTCCGTGATGCAACGAATGCAAGCAAGGGATTTCTACGACATCTGGTATTTGCTGGAAGAACACGAAATGGTTGCAGATTTTTATGTCAGTGAATTTGAAGCCAAATGCAAAAGCAAAGATTTACTCCACACCGATTTTCCGAAAAAATTAGAAGAACGATTGCCGCAATACAAAGGAAGGTGGAAAAGCTCCATGAGTGAACAAATAAAAGACCTGCCCGACTTTGACCAAGTGGAAAGAGAAGTGCAACGACACCTTAAAAAATTAAAATTTTAGCAATAAAAAGTCACGATATCGAACAATAATTAAATTGCACCCATGCAAAATCGCATTACCTCTCTTTTTGGCACACAATACCCCATTGTCCAGGCAGGAATGATCTGGTGTTCAGGCTGGCGATTGGCTTCTGCAGCTGCCAATGCCGGGTGCCTGGGCCTTATCGGAGCGGGTTCCATGTATCCGGATATCCTCCGGGAAAACATCCAAAAATGCAAAGCAGCAACTTCCAAACCATTTGGGGTGAATGTTCCTTTGCTTTATCCGGATATTGAAAAGTTGATGGAAATAATTGTAGAGGAAGGGGTGAAGATCGTGTTCACCTCAGCCGGAAATCCTGCAACATGGACGGGCTTTTTAAAAGAGAAGGGCGTCACCGTGGTGCACGTGGTATCGAATACCAAATTTGCCCTCAAAGCCCAGGATGCCGGTGTTGATGCCATTGTTGGAGAAGGATTTGAAGCAGGTGGCCATAATGGACGCGAAGAAACCACCACCCTGGTACTCATTCCTATGTTAAAGGAAAAAATCACCATTCCTCTGATAGGAGCAGGAGGAATTGGAAGCGGGAAAAGTATGCTGGCAGCTATGGCTTTAGGAGCTGATGGGGTGCAGATCGGGAGTCGTTTTGCAGCGAGTGAAGAATCTTCTGCCCATGCAAATTTCAAAAATGCCATTGTTGCTGCCGGCGACGGGGCCACCCAACTGGCCATCAAACCCCTCACTCCGGTGCGTTTGTTAAAGAATAAATTTTTCGAAAAGATAAATGCCGCCGAGCTTCGTGGTGCAGGCAAAGAAGAATTGCAGGAGATCCTTGGTCGTGCCCGCGCCAAACTCGGCATGTTTGAAGGAGATTTGGAAGAAGGCGAACTGGAGATTGGACAGATATCCGGGATCATCCACGAGGTGAAGCCGGTGAAGGCTATCGTTGAGGAGATTATTGGTGAGTTTAAACAGGTTCAGCAAGAGCTTGGGAAAATCGAATTCTGATCATTTCTAAAAAGTGAAGTTATGGAAGATTTACGCTACGTCGTATTACTAAGAGGAATCAATGTTGGCGGCAATAACATCATAAAAATGACCGACCTGAAGGCCAGTTTTGAAAAAATGGGCTTTCAAAACGTAAGCACCTACATCCAAAGCGGAAACGTTCTTTTCAGTAGTGATTCCAGTGATAAGGAAGCGCTCAGTAAAAAAATAGAGCAAGCCCTCAGCCATGCATTCAACTATAAATCGAAGGTCGTTTTGGTTTCACAAAAAAACCTTTCGAAGGTTGTTGATGAAGCACCTCCCGGGTTTGGAATAGAGCCGGATCTGTTTCGTTATGATGTGCTTTTCCTCAAACCTCCCCTCACTCCTGAAAACGCTGTGCAAAAACTTACCCTCCGCGAAGGGGTTGACAAGGTATGGCAGGGAGATGGCGTTCTTTACTTTTCACGGCTCATTGCCAAAGCCGGACAGAGCTACCTGAACAAACTCGTTTCCATGTCCATTTACAAAGAAATGACCGTTCGTAACTGGAACACAACGAGCAAATTGCTCGAACTTATGGATAACTAAATTCGTTTTGGAATGCTTAGGGCACATTAAATGAATTTGTCTAAAAATTGAACGAATTCATCTACTTTCTACTGGTAAAAGTCTAAATATCTGCACTATTGCGCTCTTATTTTGGCTACTTCCAATGAAAAAACACCCACTACTTGCCTATTTTGGCATACTAGCTTTTTTATCGGCCCTGGTAATAGGTATTATTTACGGCATGGGACAAAAAGGAATGTATTTCGCACAGATTTACATGCTGATCCCGGCTATTTCGGCGATCATCACCCGCCTGTTTTTTTATGAAAAACGATTTGCCAATGCCCATTTAAAGCTCGGAAAAGCGAAAGACTGGCTAAAGTTTTGGTTTATTTCAGCCTGCCTGGCCATACTTTCCTATTTGTTTTTTACTCTTTTCGGAGCAGTAGAATGGGACTTCAGCGGACAGGCCTTTCTGGACAAACTGGCCGCTCAATTTGCCGAAGCCGGGCAAAGTATGGAAAATACACTTCCTCCCTGGCTCACACCGCATAAAATGCTACTCCTTTACGCCATTGGGAGCTTGACACTTTTTAATATTCTGCCGGGTTTGATTACAGGTATGGGCGAGGAATTCGGGCATCGCGGACTGATGTTCACTCTTTGGGCAGAAATAAACCTGAAAAAAGCCCTCGTATTTGGCGGACTTGTTTGGTTTGCCTGGCATTTACCTTTGGCCTTGATCATGCCTGTGAAACAAGAACTGAGTGGCGCAGAACAAATATTAAATGCTGTTGTATTGTCGACAGGCTCCGTTTTTACTCATATTTACCTGGCTTTTGTCCTGATGAAATCCCGAAGCATTTGGATTACCGCCCTGGCACATATTTCATTCAATAATGTGAGTACGGCCCTCAGTTTTTTTGTAGTTATTACGGATCAAACCCTGGCTAACCTGGGCTTGGTTCTCACCATGGTTTTTGCCGTGGTCATCGGGATTTGGAAGTTTAATTTTTGGCAAACACTCACAGGAGAAAAACAACCACCCAAACCGGAAATCAACACATTCATCCAATAATCATCAGAATTTACGCTTTCAAGTAATAAATTTGAGGAATTGAACCATAATTCGTCGAATTGACTTTGAAAGGAGTAAGTCTTCTGTTCCTGACTTTACTGCTTTTTGGTAGGGCTTCAGGTTTGGATATTGAGTGGGTTGGAAGCGGATCGGCATTAAGTACCGGTAGCGCTACCCTCAGTATACCCAAACCTGCCGGAACTAGTGCCGGAGATCTCATTCTGATTCAGGCTGCTTATACAACAGCTACGGGTTCTATTACCGTTCCATCCGGGTTTACCGCTTATATCAACGATGGGGCTAATGCCCTTGAATATGCCTTTTGTTACCGTATCGCTGATGGAACGGAAGGAAGCAGTTTTTCTTTAAGCTCCACCAATACGCGCGACTGGATTGGGAGTATCGCTGTTTATCGCAATGTTAATCCGGGCTCCCCTTTTGAAGCCATCGACTATTTAACCGCCACAATGAATGCAGGAGACACAAGTTTTGTAGCCCCTGCGGTGATCTCCAATTTGGGTGAGGGAGTACATCTCATTTTTGGTGTTGCCAAACATACAGGTACTCCGGCAAGCATTTCCGCTCCATCAGGAATGACCGGACTCAGCGACACACTGGCTGCTGAACGGCTTATTCTTCAGGCTTCACAGGACCTGACAACGAGTGGTTCAACTGGAATCAAAACGATAAGTTTTAGCGGGGCACAAGGTGGTGGTGGCGCAAATGGCCGTAGCTATTTTTCCATTTCCCTCATCCTCCGTCCACTCCGCATTTTATACAGCTATCAATCCGGTAATTATGACTCGAGCAGCACCTGGACCCAAGACCCTTCGGTTTCTCTATTGATACCTACGGGCGGACTTACCCCTCTCGCTGGGGATAGTGTGATCATAAAAAACGGGCGAACCATCACGTTGAGCGCCGACAAGGACAGCACCGGATTGGGTCTTTTACTCGAAGAAGGAGCCGTATTGGATCTTCAATCTTTTACTCTTGACGATCTGAACAGCATAAGTGGCAAAGGACGCTTGCGTTCGAGCCGGACAAACGGAGCTGTTGCCTATTTCCCGACCGCCTTTTCAAATACCAACTTTCTGGGTGCCGATGGGGGAATACTGGAATATTATTGTAACTCAAGTGTTGCTCTTAACACAAGCGTCCTCACTTGCAAACACCTTGAACTGAGGCGTGAATCAAGTGGAACTACCGAGTATACCCTCACAACCAACCTCGAAATATATGGAAATCTAAGCCTTGGTCGTACGGGATCGGCCATTTCACGATTGGTGGTAGGAAACAGCACAACAGCGCTGAGCCTCAATATTGGCGGGGATGCATCAATCGCAGCCGGATGCGAATGGAGGGTTGGGGCTTTTGACGGTAATCATGCCATCAGCATCAATGGAAATTTGAGTAATTACGGGTCCCTGCGCTTTACCAACCAAACGGTTCCCGATTATGCCAGTGAACCTTCTACAGGTACTGCCACCCTTACCTTTACCGGAGCAGCGAATGCTACCTTATTGTGCTATGGAAAAACAGACCTGTACAGGCTCATTGTCAATAAAGGAACCGGCCAGACTTATATCCTCAGCGTTGAATCAAACGATAGTACCTACTTCGAATTATTCGGCACCAATGACCTCACCAATAACCCCTCGGCTGATCCAAACCCCGTAGTACAGAAAGCATTATCCCTCCAAAATGGTACACTCAAGCTGAATGAGAATATTTATATCCCCTGCCTGAGCACCGGTGGCGACGACTTTTTTATTCCGCAGAGTGCCGGACTATGGATTAACGGAGCCCATGTGGTGGCAACTACAGGAACAGGATCAAATACCGGAATTACCGTAATTGGTCTCCTTCGTATGAGCTCCGGAAGGATCGAAACAGGAAACAGCAGCGGGCTTTTGTACCGTGTAAACGCGGGTTTAACCATTGAAGGCGGATACCTGCATACTGCACAGCTCTGTCCGGCCGCTACAGGTGCCCATTATTTAGCCTATTCACAAAGTGGCGGTCATGTCGTTATTGAGGGAACCACCGAAAACACGGGATTTGCCCGATTTAGTCTGCTTTATACCAATTGCAGCTTTAATCAGTCGGGGGGGCTGCTTGAAATTAAATACCCGGTGAACCGAACAGGAACCGACATTAACCTCATTGAGATCAACAGCAGTTTACAAAACTTTTCATCGACAGGAGGACAGATCAATGCGGTTTCGAATCGTACGGCTGAACTGGCTCATTTCTATGTGAGCGGATCCCTTTATTCCCTTAATTTTTCTAATGCAGGTGGTGATGCCTTTGTAAGCCATGGCGCTCTTTCTGTTAATAATTCACTGCTTCTGGACCAGGGAAGTCCAAGTCTCGACATGGCAGATTTTAACCTGAACATAAACGGGAACCTGAACATTGTTACCGGCGCCGCTCTGGATATGGGACTCGGCACCCTCACCTTTGGAGGAAGCAGTAAACAGCTCTTTACGCTGGATGGCAGCCTGACCGGGAACTTGCAAAACCTTTCCATCAATAAATCAGACACCCTCGAACTGGCAGGCACAGCGAGTAGCTTTGTGGTGAATGCTGATTTTTCCCTGCTAAACGGGGTACTGAACGATGGAGGCAAAACCCTGGACCTCAGGGGAAACCTGACCCTCTCTTCCATCCATACAGGAACAGGAAAAATTCTGCTAAGTACGGCCACTACCAGGACATTGGGCGGAAATGGAAGTGGCGTGGTGAACAACCTCGAATTCAATTCTTCGGGAGACGCCACGGTCACCTTTTCTTCTAACCTGAAAATTAAGGGACAACTCGAATTTATTGGAACAGCCAGACGCGTTCTTGATCTTGCAAGTTTCAACCTGACCTTCGATTCTTTCGCCACAGTGGTGAACCCGGGGAGCAATCGTTTTGTACGTTTTAACGGATTGCAGTCGGCAGGAGGCATGACAAAAATCTATAGCAATGACAGTTTTGCTTTTCCCGTTGGAAGTGGAACAGGAGCAGTATATGATTATACCCCGGCACGTATCTACTTCACCTCTTCTCCTACGACCTACGGAAGCATTACCGTTAAACCCATTGCCACCGAACACCTTGCCGTAACTTCGGCTTCCCGCTCTCTGACCTATCATTGGAAGACAAGTTCATCTGGCTTTGTTTTAGGCAGTTCGGAAGTGGTTCAGGAATACGATTACCTGGCTGCTGATGTGGTAACCGGAACCGATATCACGGAAGGCAATTATGTGCCGGCACGTTTTGATAACGGAGCTGTTGAATGGGTGGTGGGCAGCTCCACTACAGTTGACACGGTTAACAGGACCCTCACCTTTACCGGAATAACTTTTCCTGAAATAGACGGAGAATACACTGCCGGCGATAATGATCCGTCTAATCCCTTCGGGCAGATCGAAATTTATTACAGCAGGGTAAATAATGGCAACTGGGCGGATGTAAATACCTGGACGACCAACCCGGATCATACCACCGTATCTCCTCCCGGAACCATTCCTAACGCCAATACGATCATGCGTATTGGTAACGGAACGACCATTTTTCACACGATCGAAGTGAATACCAACGGGGGAAATCTGGGTAGCCTCACTATTATGGAAGGCTCAGCCCTGGATCTGAACCAAACCAGCGGCCATAATTTTGGCTCTATTGGTGGTGCGGCTGATGGAGGGAAAGGAACGATCCGAATCGACCGGAATGGTACCAGCTATACCTTCCCCGGAGGCGATTTTGGTGATTTTCTCTCAGCGGGTAGTGGGACAATCGAATTCTACAATTCTACCACTTCTGCGGTAACCCTTCCAACTACCCTTTCAAGCTACAATAAGCTGATAATCAATGCGCAATCCAGCGGAATAATCAATTTTCCACCCATTGACCTCACGCTTTACGACAGCCTCCTGATCACCTCAACAGGAACAGCAGCCTGCTATCTGAACCCGACCAATGTGGCTCTGGGAGATATCGTTGTCGAGAAGTCGCTGCTTGTCGCTGACGGGATACTCGAAATACGAAGTCCCGGTAACTCAGCGCTTCGTAATTATCATGTAAAAGGGGATATCAAAATTGCCAACGGAGCAAGCCTCATTGCCCAGGCGAATGGTTCCAACCTGGCGCATACCCTTGAACTCGAAGGCAGTCTGGTAAATGACGGAACGCTGGATCTGTTTGGCACATCCAGCCGCTATGTCAGCCTCCATTTTACGGGCACGGATACAGCCTGGTTCACCGGCACCAATACAAATGCCAGTACCGATATCTATAAAATTACCCTGAACAAAGGATCAAACAAACTCTCCATGCTCGTGCTCGATGTGGCAGGAACCCTCACTACGCAAACGAGCGACTGGCTTACTCTGACAAATGGAACTTTCCGCTTTGCCAAGGCCGGAACCACCCTTACCGTCTGGGATAACAGCGGAACATTTAGTATCCCTGCCACTGCTGCACTTTCATTAAATCACAGTACGGCAACCATGAACCTGGCCCAAAACAGCAGCAACGGAACCGACCTCCTTCTTAGTGGTCGATTGGAAGTTTTGGTAGGTACCATAAATGTTGGAAATACGGCAAATAACCGGAATAACGATATCGAATATTCAAGTTCGGGAATCCCTGAGATAATAATCAGCGGAGGAACATTAAATGTCAATGGACAGATACGCAGAAGCACTTCAGGTACTTCCGGCTCCTTGTATTATAAGCAAAGTGGCGGTAGCGTGGTGAATGTGTATGGAAGGAGTTATGATGATTCCAGGGGTATGTTGGAGGTAGTGAACTCAGGAAGCTTTTTTGGCATGAGTGATAGTTCAAGTCTCTATATTACCCAAAGTGGTTCCGTGACCTTTCCCGATCTTTATCTCAACCCTGCCTCTGCCTCCGTGACTGGTGGAACGATCTATTTTCAACCAAAAAGTCCGACTACGGGAAATCAATCCTATACCCTTAATTCCACTATTCCGCTGTATTCGGTAGCTGTGGTTCCCGATGGAGCAAATACTTCAACGTTGAACTTAAACACCAACGGCCTGACTTTGGGTGGAAATCTGCAAATTAACGCAAATGGCACACTGGTTACGAATAGCCTGGCCCTTCGTATTGCCGGCCGCTTTCAAAAATCTGGCACCTATACCGGAGGGAATTCCGTTTTGACCTTTACCGGAACAAACTCAGCCATAGAAGGTGATTTTTCTTCCCAGACCATCTACCAACTGGCTCTTGACAGCAGCAGTATTTTAAGTTTGAGCGGCAGTGGCACCAGCCTTCAGATCACCAACCAACTCACGATCAATTCGGGAGCGATTTTGCATGACAGTAGCCACCTGATCGACCTGAAGGGCGCCATGACCAATAATGGCGAACACCGCAGTTTGAGCAATTCGGCCTCCAATACCCTGCAGTTTACAGGTTCATCGGCGCAAACAGTGACGGGTTCGGGGGTATTTGGCAATCTGGTGGTTAATAACGGAAATACCGTTAACCTGCAGGGGGCTACACAAATTAACCGGCAACTTACACTAACGAATGGGAGTTTGACTATTGGCGAATACCGCCTGACGCTTGAGGAGACTGCAACAGTGAGTGGTAATTTTGGTGCTTCCCAGCATATTCGAACGAACGGGGTGCTCAGCGATGCCGGTATTATGAAAAAATGCCCCAGCGGAGCCAATAATCTTTATTTCCCTCTTGGCCTTTCAGGTAAATTTACCCCGGCCAGGATAAATATTACTTCTTCTGACGCCTCCGGTACAGTGACCCTCCGTTTGGTCAATGCCAAACATCCATCCACCCGCCTGCTTGGTGATAGCCAGCTTAATTTATACTGGAGTGTCGATACAACAGGATTCAATAACCTGACCGTTACCCATACCTATGAATATGTTGACGCCGATGTTGGCGGTCCCGAGGCTACCTACGTAGGTGGCAGGTATGTGAGTCCAAACTGGACTCCGGTTCTCGGAATAAGCGGGACTGTGAATACAACAAGTAATACCATCACGCTTTCGAATGTTGAATACATCAATGGGAGTTTTTCAGCCGGGAGTCCGGGTGAGTTTGGATCGGGGAACACCTACTATAGCCGAAAAACATCGGGTGATTGGGACGATCTTGACATGTGGTCCATCACCGGACATAATGGAGCTGCCTTATCCTCCGCATCTGAGCTACCAAATGGTTCCCCCATCATCATTGCCTCCGGCGACACGGTTCTGGTCAGCGGTAATTCCAAGTTAGCTGAAACCGTAACCCTTCTGGGCCAGGCAGTTCTTGATCTGGGTAATACTTACGCCCATAACCTTGGGGTGGTAAGCGGAACGGGTACCCTGCGTATAAAAGCAACCGCAGGCGGACAATTTCTCTTCCCTGCCGGCACCTTTACTGCATTCACTTCGGCATCAGGAGGGACGGTAGAATTCTATGGCGCCACAAATGGTACACTTCCTACCCGAACAGAGTATAACAATCTCCTTTTCAGCGATGCCGCCACGAAGACCCAGTCGAACGTGAATGTTACAGTCAACGGACTGTTTCGTATTCAGGCTGGGGTATTGAGCAATACCAGTTTCAATAAAAATATTACCCTTAAAAAAAATTGGGTGAATGATGTGGGGGCTACAGGCTATGTTCCCGGTCAGGGAAAAGTACTATTTGCATCGGATTCAGCACAAAGTCTTGATGGAATAAGTCGCTTTTATAGTTTGGAATTTAGCGGAGCCGGAAACAAAACGCTCCTTGATTCGATCAGTGTAGGTTATCAGTTGCTGATGAACGGGGGGCTGGTTTATCTGGGTTCTAATAATCTTTTTATTGATTCGCTTGCGACCAGCTCCGGAAGTCCTTCAAACACGGCTATGGTCATACAAAATGGCAGCGGTCGTATCGTTAAACGGTATAAAAACACCAGTCCGGCCTTTGTTTTTCCTATCGGCGAAGAAACGGGCACCAGGGAATATTCTCCGGTCACCCTCTCCTTTAGCAGCGGAACTTTTAGTAGCCAGGCTTTTGTTTCGGTAATGGTTTACGACAGCGCCACGCCAACCTGTGCAGGAGGAAGTCATTCGATCACCCGGTACTGGAGTTTTACCCATTCAGGAATAAGCGCTTTCAATGCCACAGCAATGGCCACCTATAAAGTAGCGGATATTGTAGGAACCGAGTCGCTCATTGGGGCCAGGATGTCGCGTCCTTCCCTGCCTTGTGTGAATGGGTCGGTAACCGATACCAGTACCCACACCCTGACATTTACCGGCAGTGTACTCAATTTCCTTTCCGGTGGTGAAGCACCGGCAGCACAACCAACAATTCAGGCCAGTTTCCTGTTTTTCACTCAAATCAGTGCCAGTCAAATGAAACTAACCTGGACCAAAGGAAACGGACAAGGAAGGATCGTTTTGGCTAAACAGGGCGCTGCGGTGAGTGTAAATCCGACTGACCTGATCGAATATTCGGTGGATACGAATTTCAGCGGCAGCCCTCAAGATCTGGGCAGTAACAATTTTGCTGTTTATCAGGGCACCGACAGCAGCTTTACACTAACCGGACTCAGCCCGGAGGTGGTTTACCATTTCGCTATTTATGAGTACACCAACCAGGGAACAGAGCGCGATTACCTCATTACAAATCCTCTGGTTGGAGTGATGCAGACCCTGGATATGGAACCGACCCTCACTGCAACGGGAGTGAATTTTCAGCATATAAGGCATACCAGTATCCATGTGGAATGGACAGGCGGAAACGGAACCAATAAACTGCTGATCGCCCGAAAAAATGCCCCAGTGATCCTTGTTCCGGAAGACCGACAAACTTATTCCGCCAACCCGGTTATGGGACAAGGCTTTAATTTTGGGAACGACCAATTTGCCGTTTATTCGGGAGAACTGGATTCGGTTACACTTGTTGGCCTGGACCAGAATTCCCAATACCATTTTGCCCTTTTCGAATGGAATGGAACGGACACCACGACCAATTATTTGAATGCAACCCATTTTGCGGATAGCCAACATACTTATTTATTACTCGAAATGCATGTGCTCCTGGAGGGAACTTATCTGAATGGATTTATGAAGACGGATATTCAGGCCAATATTCCGGTTCATCAGCCCTATGGAACAGCACCATACAGTTTTAACGACTTTGATTCGCTTTTTGTGCTTCCTGCCGATAGTATTGTTGACTGGGCGTTTATAGAATTACGAAAATCGCCATCGGCGTCGACTGCCGGTGCATCCACAATAAGGGGAAAGGCTCTGGGCTTTATTCGTCCGGATGGCAGTATCGATGATACCGCTGCAGCACCGGGAATACTCGTAAAAACATCAGAACCTGGTGAATTTTTTGTGGTCGTCCATCACCGAACCCACGTTTCCATCATGTCATCGACCTACCTTAATGAACCTGATTCAACACATCCCTATTATTCCTACGATTTTACTGACTCGGCAAGTAAAGCTTACGGAACCAATGCCCTGGTTTCATTAGGCAACGGAAAGTGGGGCATGTATGCCGGAAGAGCAGAAAATATAGGTTCCCCTCAGACCATCGATACGGATGATCGCCTGAAAGTATGGGAAGACCGAAACCAATATGGCTACGTTCAAACAGATGTTACACTGGATGGAAATGTGGACGCTCAGGACCGATCCCAGGTATGGAATAACCGGGATATTGCTTCCCAGGTGCCGCAGTAAGGGCCAAATTGGCTTTTAAAACTTCCTCAGCCAGGAACAGGTGGGTACCGGAAAGGAAAATGTTTCGCCAGGTTGGTAAACACTTACCCCCGCTAGGGCGAATTGGAAAGCCGTGGTAGCTGTTTGCTGGAATCGCATACCCGGCATCAGGTAGAATATCGTGGTTTGTACTGCAGGATCTTCACTCACAACTACTTGATCAAGTTGACCACCGGAAGAGACATCTGTACGCGTTGTTTCCTGAGAAGTTCTTTCCCCAATGAACAGCATTCCGTCTAAAATAACGCTGGCCTTCTTTCCTACAGGAAATACACCGCCCAGGCCAAATGCAGCCCCGGCAAATGTCCTGTATTGATCTTCATAAGGGATTTCAGGGGCAGTCCAATTACCCTGAACCTGAACAGCGTCATACGTGCCGGTTTTTTCTGCCCGAACTAGTGTCATTCGCGGACTGATATACCCATAACCTGCCGAAAAGGTGATGTTCCTTATCCGGTCGCCCACCGAAACCATGCCCCAATGCAAACCGCCAAATCCCTGAAAAGAATTAAAATAGCCGGAGGTACCCATGATGGTACCCAAACCAAAATTCAGTTTTTTATTTTTTGTTGGGATGGAGTATTTCACTGCCAGGGCCAGTGGACTTGCGATCCAGGTAGACATAACTCCCAGTGAAAGTCTGTCAGTTACGGCAAAATGCACCTCCGGACCAAAGAGGTTGAGCATCGCATAATTTTCATTCTTTTTGATAGGCAATGCATTTGTGGTAAAGTGGTAGCGCGTGGTAAAAGGTCCTGCACTCCGATAATCATGGTCATCTGTTACTGTTTCCACTACTTCGCCGTCTTTGATCGGCGTAATGCGGGCAATACTACTTTTCAGGATATAGATCTTGCCCAAAGCCTGCGTTTCCAGAAGGATCTCCCTTCCATCATCACTCAAAATATAGCCGACTCGTTCGGTGCCGTCATTCATTACGACAACGACTTTTTGACGGGTACTGTCACTTTCAGACTGAGCCTGCAGATGGAGTTGCGAACTCAGGGCAAACGCAAAAAGGATCAAAAACAAACGGATAGGAAATTTCATACTGTCAAGGGTTTAGGTTATATCAAAGCTAGGCATTCGCTTCATACGAAGTGTCACAGTTTTGTCAAATGATTGTTACCAACCATTTGCCTAATTTTGATAGATGTGGAAAGAAGAAAACAATGCCCTGGAAAGGACTTATGAATTTAAAACCTTCGTTGCCGCCATCGCCTTTATGGTGAATGCCGCCATGTATATCGACCAGATGAACCATCACCCGGAGTGGATGAATGTCTATAATAAAGTCATCGTAAAGCTGCAATCGCACGATGCCGGTAATACGGTTACGGAAAAAGACCGTGAATTGGCGAAGGTTTTGGATAAAGTCTACGAGGAAGTGATGGCAAAATAGTCCATCAATATGGAATCAGATAAACCGGATACCGCTTAAACGACTCCTCAAAATAGGGACTGTTCCGGTAAACAAAATACAATTGCTCAAAAGCACTGGCGGCAAAATGAGGATCGGCTGCCTTTTTGTCCTCAAGCCTGGCTTTTAATTCCGGGTCATTACGAAGCATTTCAGCTGCGATGTCTTCAAACACGTAATCCGAAAACCACTCTTTCTGTTGGAGTATAGCATCAAAAAAGTTCCAGTTAAAATACGAATCCGGGGCTTCGGGCTGTAAGACATTGGCAAGGAACGCCTCCGTTTTTGCATCCGGAATGATCAGGTAATCGCCTTTGCGGAATAGTCTGCTTTGTGTTGACCAGCGTACTTTCGTCTGGCTATGGACATAATGCCCTTCATAAGGAAATTTCATTGTTTCAAACGACAGGATCCGTGCTTCCATAACCTGAAAAGTATCATTTCCCTCTAGGGTCTCGACCTTAACACCATTGGCGGCAAGGCGTTCCACAACTTCCTGCCAGGCCTGGGGAATGACATAAGCCCGAACACTTTGTCCGCTCGCAATCACCTTAAAATCATCGCAAAAAGGGATGTTCTTTTCAAAAGGTTTGCTTCGGTTATAAAACAAACGGGGCTGTTCGCTTACCTCACTGGGTTTATATTCCGCGGCATAACCTTTAAAGCGGAGGCTATCGCATATACCGCTTGATTCCCAGGCGTATGGAATAGCATAAGAATGCCCGCGGGAAGCATAGGCTGCCCTGGCAAGCCGGTCTTTGTTTATGGATAAAGAGGGATTCACCTCTTGCGTTAAAAGGATCAATTCTTCCAAAAACAACCGTGTAGCGCTTACACGCTTTGCATAAGGCTTGAGCATATGGGTTTCGCTCACAAACGAAATACAGTCGAACAGGCTGGTATAACCATTCGAAAATCGTGGCGTTTCCAGAAATGCCGTAAAACCACTATCCGGGGATTGGCCGTGTACATTGACATAAGGCGCCATTTCCTCACCCCGCGTTTTCATGCGGATAAATAACTCGGGTAAAAGTCTGGTTTTGAGGAGGCTGGCACAATGATCCCCATACTTTTCTTCCTGGGAATGGATAAGTGTCATTGTGTAAGGATAGTCGGCCCCATTCGATACATGGGTATCAACAAAAACATGGGGATTCCAGGTATGGAAGATTTGGTAGAAAGCAAAGGTATTCAGGGCATCCGCCTTAATGAAGTCGCGGTTAAGGTCCAGGTTTTTTCCGCTTCCCCTGAAGCCATACTCCTCCGGCCCCAGCTGGTTTGCCCGGCTAAAAGCGCTACGGTTCATTGCTCCATCTATATTATAAAAAGGAATAACCAGGATCCGAACACCGGCATACTTCTTTCTAAGCCCTTCATTTTTAGCCAGATCACGCATGATCATCAGGGAGGCTTCTACTCCATCCGGTTCGCCGGGATGGATCGCGTTATTGATCAAAAGGACTTCCTTCGTGGTTTCCGGAGCGAAGTTTTTATCGGCATCAAATACCAACAAATGAAGCGGTTCACCTGCATCTGTGTTTCCATACGCAAACAAGGAAATGTATGGAGACAAAGAATCGATCTGTTCACAGAAACGAATTCCAGCTTCATAGGTGAAGGTGCAGGTACCTTCGGATCTTTCACATTCTGTTAAAAGTTCCTGACCCGCAAGGTTGTTCATTAATGCTAACAGAATGGTAAGCAGTATAATGCGCATGCGACAAAGATATTATATTCGGACTCTTCGCAATATCCTTACAATTTCGGAATCCAATTCCGAAATTGTAATATTGTACTATGATTCAAAGAAAGGCAAAGGCAGAATTGGAGCAACTATCCAGGGAATTCAAGGCTGTTTCGGTCATTGGACCACGACAATCAGGAAAAACTACGCTGGTTCGCTCCACCTTTTTGGACAAGCCTTATGTGAGTTTAGAGAATCCCGATACAAGGCAATTCGCCACAGATGATCCTCGTGGTTTCCTGGATAACTTTATAGAAGGCGCCATTATTGATGAGATTCAAAGAGTTCCTCAATTATTTTCGTATCTCCAACAACGACTTGATGAATCAAACCAGAAAGGCCTTTTTATTCTTACTGGCTCGAATAATTTCCTCATACAGGAACAGATCACCCAAAGTCTCGCAGGTAGAATTGCCATATTGAATCTGCTACCCCTTAGCATTCAGGAGATCGGCGAACTAAGACCCCATACTCTGGATGAAATGCTGATAAAGGGATCGTATCCTGAACTTTATGCCCATGAAATATCACCGATCAGATGGCATAATAATTATATCCAAACCTATCTGGAAAGGGATGTACGCTTGATTAGGAATATCGGCAACCTGCAGATGTTCGAAAGGTTTATCCGTTTGTGTGCTGCACGGATAGGACAACTCTTAAATATGAACAGTCTGGCCATTGAAACCGGAATAGATATGAAAACGGTAAGCGCCTGGCTGTCTGTTTTGGAAAGCAGCTTCGTAGTTTTTCGTCTAAAACCTCATCACGCAAACTTCAATAAACGCATTGTAAAAATGCCCAAATTGTACTTCTGCGATACCGGACTTGCCGCCGCCTTACTTGGAATTGAACGACCCGATCAAATGAACTTGCACCCCATGAGGGGAAATTTATTCGAAAACCTCATCGTGGCTGACTTGCTAAAGAATAGGTATAATTTAGGCCTCCCTTCTAATTTATACTTTTGGAGGGACAATGTGGGTCATGAAGTGGATATCATACAAGACCAGGCTGGCGAACTTACAGCCATTGAAATCAAATCAGGACGAACAATCACTCCGGAATTTTTCAAAGGTCTTAATTATTGGAATTCCCTGACCCAAACTAAAGGGGGCATGCTAATTTATGGGGGAGATAAAATTCAAAAAAGAAGTGATGGAATAAGTATTTTACCCTGGTCTAAGCTTGCGGAAACTACCACAAACAAATAATCCGCTTCTGAACCCTTTGCCAGTTCTGGATCTCGTTCATTCCAATGCGGATCTCCTCATCATAAGCATAATGCACAATTTTCTCTTCCTTCAGGAGCGCTGCCCATCGTTCTCTGGTCACGGAAGAATAGGACGATAAGTGCACCTCGGTCTCCAATCCCTTTAGCTTTCCGCATCGGTTCAGGGCAGTATAGGTTTCCAGTTTTGTCGCGCTGTCCAATCCCATGCTTATCTCCTGCATCAATGTATCGTGGGCAGGATAGGTTGCCAGGCTCAGATTCCACATCACATGCAGCAAACTATCCGCACATTCGACCTCATCGGCAATTGCAAATTGGGCAGATGGGGAAATGTCAACTCCATATTTATCAAATACCTTATCCATCGGAATAAAATAGCCGAGTAAAATGTCGGGAACTCCAGTCTCTGAATTTTTGCCCAACCAGGTACTGATTTCGCCATAGGCTAAAGGTTCTACCCCATACGTACCAAGCAGCTCCAACAGAATTCCATCCAAAGCTTTTTTTGTTGTTTCTACCTGGATCGCCTGGGAAAAGGTCTTTTGTCGCCCGGGTTCAAAATAAAAAGTGAAGGGCACTTTCCTGAGGAGTTTATAAAATATTGTCCAATGTTCGCCTTGCTCCTTTTCTGCACTCAGGTAAAGATAACCATCGAGTATGGATCTTTTTTCGCTGGTCTCCCGGATACGCAACTCAAGCTCATAGGTTTTCAGGCTGATCCGCTCATTATCTATCAGCTCGCTTTCACTGAGGAAATAACGCAGGGAATCTCCCTGTTTCCACTTTGGGGTCAATTGTCCCTGAGCCTGAATGCCGGTATATGCCAGAATGAGTATTACAACGAATAGTGCGCGTTTCATCATGCCGTGTTAAAGATAAGGAATCAATAATTTAATACCGGCCTTAACCATTTTTCTACCCATTCGATGCTTTCTCCTTTTCGGCGGGCATAATCGATCACCTGGTCTTTATCGATCTTACCCAAACCGAAATATTTGCTTTCAGGATGAGCGATATAAAAGCCGCTTACTGATGAGGCCGGCATCATGGCCATACTTTCGGTCAGCTGCATATCCGCATTTTCTTCAGCCTTGAGCAGGTTGAATAATTTCCTCTTTTCGGTATGATCCGGACAAGCCGGATAGCCCGGTGCCGGACGAATTCCCTGGTATTTTTCCTGAACCAGGGCGTCGTTGTCGAGGTGTTCGTTTGCTGCATAGCCCCACCATTCTTTCCGAACCTGCTCATGCATACATTCTGCAAAGGATTCAGCCAGGCGGTCGGCAAGTGCTTTGGCCATGATGGATTTGTAATCGTCGAGATCAGCATCATACTTCGCCACCAACTCATCCACCCGCAAACCGGTGGTTACGGCAAAGGCGCCGAAATAATCTTTTACTCCCGATTCAACAGGAGCCACATAATCCGCCAGGCAATGGTTGGCAAGTCCGGCTCCTTTTTCATTTTGCTGGCGTAAAAAGAGAAAACGCTCAATTTCACGGTGGCGGGTATCGTCTTCATAAAGAATGACATCGTCGCCATCGCTGTTTGCGGGGAAAAGTCCGATTACCGCGTTGGCTGTGAACAGGCGCCTTCCCACGATCTCATCGAGCATGGAATTGGCGTCATTAAACAGTCGGGTGGCTTCTTCTCCCACAATTTCATCCTTTAATATGGCCGGATAACGACCTGCCAATTCCCAGGATAAAAAGAAGGGGGTCCAGTCGATATACTTGCGGATGATATCCAGAGGAAAATTCCTGAAAGCCTTGACACCAAGCACTTTCGGAGCAGGAATGGTATATTTGTTCCAGTCTATTTTTTGCCTGTTTTTTCGGGCATCAATGATGGATAAGAGATTTTTTTCGCGTTTTCGGGCCAGGTAGTCTTCCCTGAATTTTTTGTTCTCTTCTTTTACCTTGAGGGTATAAGGGGCTCTGAGCTCTTCACTAATCAGCGAACTGGCCACGGGTACCGATTTCGAGGCATCCAAAACATGGACTACTGCACCCGAATATTCGGTATCCACTTTCACCGCTGTATGAATGCGTGAAGTGGTTGCGCCACCGATCATCAAGGGGATATTCATGCCTAAGCGCTCCATTTCACGGGCAACATGAACCATTTCATCCAGCGATGGCGTGATCAAACCGCTGAGTCCGATAACCTGCACCCCTTCCTGAACAGCGCGTTCAAGGATCTTTTCGGCGGGTACCATTACGCCCATGTCTATGATCTCAAAATTGTTGCAGGCCAGCACCACGCCGACGATGTTTTTGCCGATATCGTGCACATCTCCTTTCACCGTAGCCATCAATATCTTCCCGTTATTCTGGCTGGCATTCGGGTTTAGGCGTTTTTCCTCTTCCATATACGGAAGCAGGTAAGCCACTGCTTTTTTCATCACGCGGGCTGATTTTACCACCTGGGGCAGGAACATTTTTCCCGCACCGAAGAGGTCGCCCACTACATTCATTCCATCCATCAAAGGACCTTCGATCACGTGCAAAGGACGTTCAAAGGTAAGACGGGCTTCTTCGACGTCTTCTTCTACATAGTCGACAATACCTTTTATGAGGGCATGAGCCAGCCGGTCTTTTACTGTTCCTTCGCGCCAGGATAGATCAGCTATGCGCTCTTTGGATTTTCCCTTAAAGGTTTCAGCAAAATCGAGCAGGCGTTCTGTAGCATCATCGCGGCGATCCAGCATGACATCTTCCACCATTTCGAGCAGGGTTTTATCGATCTCATCGTAAACCGCAAGTTGACTCGGGTTTACGATCCCCATGTCCATACCATGTTTAATGGCATGATACAGGAAAACGGAATGCATAGCCTCCCGCACCGGGTCATTTCCCCGGAATGAAAATGACACGTTCGATACCCCGCCACTAACCTTGGCACCCGGGAGGTGTTCTTTGATCCAGTGCGTGGCGCGGAAGAAGTCGACGGCATTTTGACGGTGTTCTTCCATGCCTGTGGCAACAGGAAAAATATTCGGATCGAAGATGATATCCCCCGGAGGGAAATGTACGATCTCTGTCAAAATTTTATAGGCCCGGGCACAAATCTCAATCCTTCGTTCGTAACTATCTGCTTGTCCTTCTTCATCGAAGGCCATCACGATAACTGCCGCGCCGTAGCGTTTTACCTTTTTAGCCTGTTCGATAAACTCCTTTTCCCCCGCTTTCATGGAGATGGAGTTAACGATGCCTTTTCCTTGTATACATTGCAATCCCGCCTCGATGATCTCCCATTTCGACGAGTCGATCATCACCGGCACCCGGGCAATATCCGGTTCAGCAGCGATGAGGTTCAGGAATTTCACCATGGTTTCTTTCCCGTCGAGCATCCCTTCATCCATATTTATATCGATGATCTGCGCCCCGCCATTCACCTGCTCGCGGGCGATCTCCACGGCATCATCAAAGCGCCCTTCCTGTATGCATTTCAGGAATTTCCGGCTGCCGGTTACGTTGGTTCGTTCGCCTATGTTGGTGAAGTTGGAACCTTCATATATTACAAGCGGCTCGAGGCCGGATAGTTGTAAGGTATAGTCAGTATTTTGATCTTTCATAGTAAATTTGACCATAGACCATAGACCATGGACCATAGCAGGATGCAAATGGTTAATATGGGTATGAGTCTTCTTGGAATTAGTTTATTTTTTAATGCTTGTGTTCTTTTAATTACCGTTTCTAAATCCAAATAGATTTTAGAATTTTTAATGTCCTCCAGATAACCCCGCTTTTCAGCGATGTATAAACAGGATACAACTTCAATACTTGATCGAATAGACATAGATAAAAATCGAGCGAATTCCCGATCACTTTGTCCTTGCGACCCTTCTGCAATATTCAATACTGCCGAATCAGCTGCCCTCCGGATTTGAGAAGAAAGCTGAAACATTTCATGCCTTGGAAAATGATTCGCAATTTTATTCACGTCATCACTAATATTCAGTGCCAATTTCCATACTTCCAGATTTTCAAATTTGAATGCCATAGTTGTTAATTTTTGGTTCATTCAAACTTACCCCTTACATTTTTTCCGTGTGTCACAGTATTGTCAAATTTTGAACAATCTCCATAAGCCATGGTCCATGGTCTATGGTCTATGGTCTAAAGCCTCTTCCAGGACCCTAGGACTATAGTGCTCCGCAATCTCCGCCATCACCCGGATATGCTCCGGAGTTGTTCCGCAGCAACCACCAAGGATATTTACCAAGCCTTCTTTCAGAAATTCTTCCACCTGTTTCCCCATAAATTCCGGGCTTTCGTCGTACTGTCCGAATTCGTTGGGCAAGCCGGCATTCGGGTAAACATGCACAAAGAAGGGCGCCTTTTGGTCGAGCACCTGCAAATAAGGCCGCATGGCAGCAGCACCCAGGGCACAATTCAATCCAATGCTCAGAAGAGGAATATGTTGAACGGAAATAAGGAAAGCTTCGGTGGTTTGTCCGGAGAGTGTCCTTCCGGAGGCATCGGTAATGGTACCCGAAACCATGATAGGCACTTCACGCACTCCTTCGTCGAACAGTTCCTGGATGCCGAACAGGGCCGCTTTGGCATTGAGCGTATCGATGATGGTTTCCAGTAATAATATATCTACTCCCCCTTCGATCAGCGATTTTGCCTGGTCTTTAAATGCAGTGCGCAGCTCGTTGAAAGAGGTGGTTCGTTTTCCCGGGTCGTTAATATCCGGGGAGATGGAGGCCGTTTTATTGGTAGGTCCCATGGAACCCGCCACATAACGCGGTTTGGATGGATCTTTTGCCGTCATTTCATCGGCTGCCTCGCAGGCTATTTTCGCCGAGAGGTAGTTGATGTCGTGCACCAGGTGCTGGCAACCATAATCTTCCTGGGCGATGGTGGTGCCGCTAAAGGTATTGGTTTCGAGGATATCGGCACCCGCCTCCAGGTATTCGAGATGGATGGCTTTGATGATATCCGGCCGTGTGATCGACAGCAGGTCATTATTGCCTTTTAAAGGTTTGGGATGATTGGCAAGTGCTTCGTTGCGGAAGTCTTTTTCCTCCAGTTTGTATTTCTGGATCATGGTACCCATGGCACCATCGAGAATGAGGATACGTTTGCTGAGTAGTTCGCGGATATCTGGCTTATTCATGTTTTGTTCCTTTCTTTTAGGGTAAACAATACTTAGCCAGAATTAGGATCGACATGCGAAACTTATCTTCCCGAAAGAGCAATTTCTTCCGGTAGGATTTAGCACCTGTTGGTTCTGGTCGTGGTGACCATTCCC
Organism: Bacteroidota bacterium; assembly: GCA_003531115.1. Taxonomy (GTDB): domain Bacteria; phylum Bacteroidota; class Bacteroidia; order UBA8524; family UBA8524; genus UBA8524. The sequence continues at coordinate 33,453 of DQHT01000135.1, forward strand.
AGGGGTTGCCAAGACATCTGCGGGCCTATTCCCTCCGTCTTTCTGGATAAGTGGGGCAAAGATATAGTTTTCAGTGTTCAGTTTTCAGTGTTCAGTTTTTTTGAGGGGATTTGAAGGCGAAGGTCAGTTCGGGGAGTGGAAAGCGGGCCTGCGGCTGGAGCGGGGGGAGCGAGGGGAGCGAGGAAGAATAGGAGCCCCATAGCCCGTCATGCTGAGCGCGTCTGCCGAAGCTTTTTCAGCGAAGGCGGAGCGGAGCCGAAGTAAGACGGGCGGAGAAGAGTCCTAAGACTATTATGCAGGTACCATGCACTTGTGATGATTTATCCCAATTACCTTATGTTTGGGGAATAGCACTTTGCGATTGTAAAGTCAAAAATGACAGCAACACAAAAATTCCTCGTCATCCTTTATACATTATCCGGGGCGGTTCTGGCTTTCCTATTCAACTATTTAATTCTCGACAGCATTCTCATCCCTGACCCCTGCTATTACCATTCTCATGAGCCCGGCTTGCTGTTTCACCTATTCTACGACCTGCCATCAAGCGAAGGGTATCATCCGTTTCCAAGCGTATTTAATTTTATTTTTACATTGACGATTGGGGCTTTGTCGGGGTTGGCCTTTTCTAAATACCTCATTAGGAAGCACAATGAAAAATGAAATGCATACATCCAACCTCGTCATCATTTTTGCCCTTTTTGCTTGTACCAATCCAAAAGACAACACAGTCCGGCAGCCGACAACAAAATCAGATGTAGTGTGTACTGATAAAGGCTGCGAAGGAATTTATAGCGGTCCTGAGTTTATTGAAGGTTCTGACATAGCCCATCAATTTTCAAATAAAATGTCGCTTGAAGTGGGTGATAAGCTGAAAGAGTTATACAAAAAGGGCAGCTATTCCAAAGTTGACTTCTCAAAAATTGACATGTCCACCGAAGGTATGGGAAGCGGCGAGGTGGTGTACAAACTGTCCATTCCTTTTGAGCCGGTTAAAGAGAAGTGCGACGCATTTACATCCTTTGATCATGTTGGTGGCTGGAATCATGCCCCGGCATTATCGGAGAGGAAAGCACAATTAGAACCAGTCGTTCTGGATAAAGATAGTCTGAATATTAGTGAATTAAAGCAGACCCCTGAGGGCTTGCAGGAGTATTGGATTCAATGGAAGAATGAAGATTTACAGGCTGAATGCAACGAATAAGGACTGATAATATTTGGAAAAAGGAAAAGACAGGAGACTCGGTTCTGGGTTCTGGGTTCTGGGTTCTGGGTTCTGGGTTCTGGGTTCTGGGTTCTGGGTTTTTTGGAACTTAAATTTTATTGTTGAGTCCTGAAAGAATGTCCTCTTAGCCCGGGAGCGAAACTTCTCTAGAAGATTCCCTATCTTCCCTATGTTGGCATCTGAAACTGAATTTCATTTTATGTTCATGTTATGAAACTCCTTCTAAGCATTGTCTTCCTCCAAATATCAGGCGCCCTTTATAGTCAGGACTTTGTCTTCCACTATTCAGAAATTCCACTAGGTTCGAACAAATATTTTTCAATAAAAACACCACTCATTTCTATTGAAGACAGTTCCGTATACTGTCAGTTCTTGTATAGGGAGCATACCTTTAATATTGATTCATTAAGAGAAGTTGACATCAATCAAAATCAGGAATCCGGGAATATGGTTGTTTTGCCAATAAAGTCCGAAGCTATTGATTCCATCAGGGCTTACCTTACTTCTGTATTGGGTAAGTCCTTCTATTCCACCAACCCTAATGTGATGAGCGGAGGTTCGCAGCAGTTCTATTTTGCATTCAAAGGAAACTGCGTCTCTTATCAATTAACGAATACGCCCGATTCAATGATGATGAAAGTGATTCCAATCATTAACCAGTTGCTTCCTGACAGCTTCAAAATATACATCCCTTTCGAAAGTGGCTTTTCAGATTTGGAACCAATCATTGAACCCTGCCCGGGCCCAATAGATTCAAGCGATTGGGACATTTATGGGAGGGATTATGATATTTTGAGAAGGAATAAGGATTAGAAAGGATTAACACAAATGATACGCCATTTTATACATTCCATGCTCAAGCTCCTGATGTTAATGTTTATAGCCTGCAGTCAAGATAACGCGCATGTTAGTGTAGTCCAAACAGACAATCTACAAACAAAAACCGACACCGGCCGGATCGAACATTACCGTGTCCCCTATTTCGTAGACGATATAAATAATGATCAGAAAGGCGACAGTGTTTATGTGATTTACGACCGAAGAATACGCGCCGACAGCTCAATCGAAAAAGAATGTGTTTCAAAGAGTTGCGAGGTCACGTTAAAATTTACCGGGAATATTCCTGATCTGGTCATCAGTCCGTCGCTGAGCATCAATGTTCAAAAGGCAGATGACCTGAATGGTGACAAGACAAACGAAATCATCTTGTTTTCGGAATGGGTTGAAGGCTGGTGGGGTTACATCTATGTATGGACCTATAAAAATGGCACCTGGGAAGAATTGGCAAGAACCAAAGCTTTCCTATCGGAAGACGAAGACTGGGAAGGACGGGTTATCAAAGAAAATGATGAATACTATTTACTCGGTGATGGTTGGGACAATGATACTGGCGTGACCGAAAGAAGTATCAGGGTAAAGATTGAATAGTAAGCAGCGTTTTGAGATGGAAAGCCTGCACCCTGGACCCTGTGCCTGTTGCCTGTTGCCTGCACCTTGATGCCATAAAGGTTCCTGATTTTGAAAACAAAGCGTATATTTATGGTAGGCATAAGCAGGTTTGTGGCAATTAAATCCGAGTCAAAAGACAACATGAATAGATATTCTATGATCAAATTATTTCTATTAGCTATTCTTTTATTACCAACACTCCTATCCGCACAGAATGACCCGCTAAATGAGGATTGGCTGCAAAAAGACAAGGCGAACTTCTTAAACATTATGGAGCTTGTTCTTTCAGAAAACAGCTCTATAGACGACTATAAAAAGAAGATTGAAAATCTCAACATCAGGAACAACCAAGATATCGGATTTGGTGCCAAAAGACATGATTGGGTTCAGTATGGAGGATACATATCAACCTGGATAACTTTGTGCAGTTATAAGGACACTGTCTTCTATTGTAAGCTATTCGTAACCTCAAATGATATTGAAAAACTGGAAATTCTTGCACAGAGAGATTCATCCATACTCATGTTGCTTTCTCGATTCTGGAACAAAAGAAACTTCAACCCTGCGGGAGAATTGAACGCGTCCCTGGAGTTCGAATACACGAACAAAGAAGTGTATTTCAGATTTAAGGAAAGTGTTAAAAATGAACTCGGAGAATTAGAGAATATAAGTGTGGATTCAGGTTTGGCGGAAGACTATCAGATACTTCTTTTTCCTTCCGAAAATTACGATTTTGGCTATGCTTGTTATTATGCTGGCAATCCACCCTATGGGAGAATTGCAATCGAAAACATTAAAGAAACAAACCCATACCTGATTAAAAATATCTTACGAGGGTATAATCCTGAAGGCCGGATTTATGCCCTAGAGGCTTTACTCCAACTCGCTCAGGAGGAGCAATTGAAATTGACCAGTGAGGATATCGAAACTATTAAAAAAGTACTGACCCTCGATATCCCAATAGGCCGTTGTGAAGGGTGTATGGTTTCTTCGATACTGGCAAAAGATCTGTTCAGTGAAAAGGGTTACAGTAGCCTTTTAAAGAAATATGACATCGTACTGGAATAAGAAATGTTAAAACGCTCAGCACGAATGAAATCAATTAGCAAATTCTTGTTTCTCACCTTGTTAGCCTGCTCCAATCCATCAGAAAATCAAATGGGCGATATGACTCAGGACACATGTTTTCTTCCTTCTCCTCCCATTGATTATACGACTGTCGACACCCAGCGGACCAGTGGCGATCGCCAGTATCTGGATAGCGCCCATTATCATATCATTCGGGGGAAATATATTAGCGGAGCAAAATTTATTGAGAGTTATGAAAACAAACGTATCAAATTGGTCAGCTGGAAGGAATATTATGAAAATGGCCACTTAAAAAAGCAAGGAACCATGACGAGTGCCATCCATATTCCTATAGGAATCTGGACCTATTATTCCAGCGAAGGTGGAGTAGACAGCGTTGTTAACTATGATAGACCCTATCGTGTTTCTTATTTCAAGGCACTAAAAATTGCTGAAAAGAAAGGGTTTAAAATGCCCGACATCGAAATAAAATTAAAAACGGACAGCACCTTTATTTATTGGGAAATTGCCAGATGGACCATGAATGAGTCTGACGCCACAGCAGAAGTCATCTTGATCGACACCGAAACCGGAAAGGTGACCAAGCCGGAATATCAGCTCATCGGTATTTATTGATTATGAGAAATAAACTGGCTATAATCTAAATGACATGCATCAAACATTCCCAACAGAAGAAATCATAAAATCAAAGGCGTTCTGGCTTAAATCGGCCACCAATTACAATCCCCGGCTGAATCATTGAAATTTGGAATTTGGAGCTTGGTATTTGCTGCGCCTGCCGAAGCTTTTGTGATTTATCATATGAAAACAATATTTTTACAAAGCGAAGGCGGGGAACTTTTTCTCCTTATTTTACCCTTACTCTACCATCCATAAATACAAAACGATGACCAAAAAACTCAAAACAATCATCCTTATTCTGCTGGTAGCAACAGGACAACTGGCTACCGGGCAATCGAACAACAAAGAAAAAGCCCTGGATAAAGGACGAGAGGCGATCCGCTTGATGGATGAGGGTAAGTATGACGAAAGTATTAAGCTGCTCAGGGAAGCCCAAAAACTTGACCCGGATGATATCAATTATCCCTATGAACTTGCCTATGCCTATTATGCCAAAAAGGATTACAAAAAGGCAAAAAAGTACCTCGAAGGCATATTGGACCATAAGGACATAAACGACCGGGTTTATCAAATGCTTGGCAACACCTATGATAATATGGGCGACAGTGAAAAGGCCATTGAAACGTATGAAGCCGGTATAAAATTATTTCCTAAATCGGGTAATCTGTATCTGGAAATGGGAGTCATGCAAATGGGAAAGGATGACTTTAACAGAGCCCTGTATTATTGGGAAAAAGGAATTGAAGTCGCTCCCGGCTTTTCATCCAACTACTATTGGGCGGCTAAAATTTATTGCAGCTCAACCGAAGAAGTGTGGGGAATGATCTATGGCGAAATTTTTATGAACCTGGAACGGAACAGCCGAAGAACTGCCGAAATCAGTAAACTTCTCTATGATACTTACAAGAGCGAAATTACTTTTAGCGGAGACACGTCGGTTTCAGTGAGTTTTAGCCAAAATGCCACGATCAATATCGACGATCTGAAAGACCCGGGTAAATTTAAGCTCCCTTTTGGTGTTGGCGCTTATGAACCAACCTTATCGCTCGCTGTCATTTCTGTTAAAACCATTGATATCCATACCCTTGACAAGATTCGCAGCACCTTCGTTGACAATTATTTTTCAATGGGGCTTGATAAAAACTATCCCAATGTGCTGTTCAGCTACCAAAAAAAGCTAAAAGAAGCCGGTCATTTAGAAGCCTATAACCATTGGATCTTAATGAAGGGCGACGAGGATGCTTTTGACAACTGGCAAGCAGAAAACAAAGAAAAATGGGACAATTTTGTGCTCTGGTTTAGCGAAAACGGACTGAAACTCAACGACGGCAATAAGTTCTATAGAGGGCAATATTGAGGCTATAAGGGATTCCGGCGGGGGGATTAAGGATATTTTCACTTTGTTCCCTGAACGAACATAGTAGACAAATAGATCTTAACAAATAAAATTTAACAGTGCAGATGAATAACTTACACGCTATTACAGCTGTGATCAGGAAAATCTAAAATCAAATTACATGAGTAATCGCGTAGTACATTTTGAAATTCCCTGTAACGATCCTGCGGCACAGTAGAGCAACGGATTAAAAATTAGAATACTATTGAATGGGCTATGAATTCAGGCTTTCTTAAACAGCTTTATCCGTTTAACGCATCAATAAGAAAGCAACTTATACGGGCAGGCTTGTTCGGACTGTTTATCTTTTTATTTTTATGGCTCTTTCAGCCATTCGGACTTCAGGAATATCAAAACCACTATAAACACCTTCACCTTTTGGGCTATGGGGTAATTACCCCGGCAATCATGCTTGGCAGTCACCTGATATTTACTCTGTTTTTCCCGGCATGGTACCAACGTTCAAACTGGACTACGGGTAAAAATATTCTTTATGTTCTTTGGGTGTTTTTTGCAATAGGCACCGGCAATTGGCTCTATTCTCTATATCTGGGTTTCTGGGATTTTTCCCTTCATGTTTTTTTAATCTTTCAGGGAATGACCCTTGTCATCGGTGTTTTCCCGATAACATTCAGCACTTTTATCGTTTACCAGTCGCGGCTAAAAATTGCCCTGAATGAAGCCCGACTCCTTAATCAAAACTTACACCCCACCGAAGAAAGCACCGTCAAACAATTCATCTTGATTCCATCTCAAAATAAATCTGAGAACCTGAGTGTGGAACTTGATAGCCTGCTTTATATAAAAGCCATGGAAAACTACGTTGAAGTGGGTTTGGTAAATAAAAAAGTACTCCTGCGCAATTCCCTGACTGCTACAGAAGACGCGCTGAAAGATATTCCCATCCTCAAACGTTGCCACCGCAGCTTCCTGGTTAACCTTCAGAATATTGCAAGTTTTTCAGGGAACGCCCAGGGATTAAGCCTCCGACTTAAAAGCGAAACTGCCGAAGATATTCCGGTTTCCCGAACCTATGTTGCCCAAATTAAAGCTGCCCTGTAGTCCGAAAATTCTTTTGGAATACTTCCATTTCCTGATACTGCTGTTTATTGGTCACAAATCCTTGCTGTTTGTCACAACAGTTTGATACTCAAGCGGCATGCCCATTCCTTTGTGCCGTCATACTTAAACAGCAATGAAAAGTCTATTTCAGTTTTTTCTAATCCTCCATATCATTGGAGGTACACTTGGATTATTATCGGGAACCATAAATATCCTGATGAAAAAGGGAAACAAACGTCATAAACAAAACGGGAAGTTGTTTGTTTACGGAATGCTTACCGCAGGCTTTTCTTCCCTTGTTCTGGCCCTTCTTCATCCTAATATTTTTCTGTTTATGACAGGAGTATTTACACTGTATATGGTTGGAACAGGAAGCCGGTATATCCGTTTAAGGCTGGTGGGAATAAACCAAAAACCCAAACTCCTGGATTGGTCCCTGACTATTTCCATGCTTTTTGGGGGAATCTTTCTCATCAGTCAAGGGATCTACTTTCTGTTAAATTCCACCCTTTTTGGTTGGGTATATGTGACATTTGGACTATTCGGGTTTCTCTTTGTAAAAGGAGACCTGGATAATTACATGGGGAAATTCAGGTTCAAAAATTATTGGTTACTCGCTCATGTGTCGCGTATGACCGGGGGATATATTGCTTCTGTGACCGCCTTTTTAGTCGTTAATACCCACCATCTTCCTGTACCCTTGCCTCTGGTTTTCATTTGGCTGTTTCCAAGCCTCATTATTGTTCCTTTTATTATCATTTGGACCAAAAAACTGGCTGTCAACGTTTAATGCGAATCATATCCTTTCATTCCAAAAACAACCTTCTTTGATTGTCATGAAACATCTTGTTATTTTTTGTTTGCTGCTGCTCAGCCCCTCTTTGTTTGCCCAACCATACGTGGTAGGTGGAAAAACCCGACACCGTTTCGCCCAACTTAATCTCGGAACAGACTACAGGTTTTTTCCCGGTTCCGGAACGCAATCGGCTATTATTGGTCAGGACGGACAACTTGAAAAATTCGAGTTAAAAAATCAGGCAGAAACACGTCTGATTATCAGTGGCACGCATTTTTGGGGACATATGGATTTCTATGTCGCCATCCCCATTTTGTCTGTTGGTAAAAGTGGTTTTTCCACCGGAGTCGAAACAGGAGCCCATTATTTTCCATGGAGAATCGAGCATAACAAAATTCGTCCTTATGTTGGTGTTTCCATGCTTACTACACAATTTCAGCAAGGTGCAGGTACAAAAAGGGTCCGCTTCGCCTATCCACTATTGGCAGGGGCGGTTTTCAACCATAAAAAACATTTGATAACGATGGGGGCAGGATATAACCCTCAGAATTCAGAAAATTATTTCATCAACAGAACCACGCCTGTGCAAATAAAAACCCATGCTTTTTGGTTTTCATTCGGATACTCATTTATGCTTGAAACAACCCTTAGTGCAGAGAAAAACTGGCAAAATGGAAAAACCAAACGGCTTACGGACACCCTGGCGGCATTAAATCGTTTAAATGGTTGGACACTGGCTGTCGGACCATCTTCAGCGTTCTTTTTAAAACCATCCGACCACAATGAAAGTATGGCCCCATATAGCGATAATCACAAAGCCGCTGTTTTTCCCGAATTTGGAATCGGTTATTATTGGCATAATCCCGACCTACAGATCAACCTGTCCTATAGAAAAATGAAAAGTGAAATCGCAGCTTACAGTTTTTCACAACGAGGAAGTCGCCAGGCACTGAGCCTTGAAGCCTTTAAATTTTTTGTCGATTACCATGGTTTCGCTGCTTTTGCAGGATTCGCAGTAAGCTATGAACGGTTGCACATATCGGAAACCGATGGACAACAACCTGGTGAAACAGCAAATTATGCGGGCATAAAACCGGGAATTACCTTTGGTTGGGACATACGTCCAAACCGTCTTCAATCCTGGTATTTGCGAACGACACTTCGGTATTTCCCCAATCTTAATGTTAAGATGGCCGATGGAAAAACCATTCCTTTTGACCAATTGGAATTTAACTTTATTCAGTTGGTTGTATTTCCGGGGAGGATGTTTTGAGGATCGATTCGTAGATTATCTTGCAGTGCCCTCCCATAGTTCAGGGCTTTCATTTTTGGAACTTGGAGTTTGGAACTTGGAAATTTGGAACTAAGACACCCCTCCCCAACTCCCTAAGCCTGCGGAAGTGTGAACTGAGGGCATGAAAAACAGTCGGTTTCAGATTGTAGGTGAATCCAAACTCTTTTGCCGTTGCTTCCACAATGGGAGCAATGGCCGGGTAATGAACATGGGAAACATTTTGAAATAAATGGTGCTCGATCTGAAAATCCAGTCCGCCGATATACCAGCTGAACAGGCTATTTTTTCTGCCAAAATCCGAAGTAGAACGCAACTGATGAACCGCCCAATCTGCATGAATGACGTTGTTCTCATCCGGTAACGGCTGGTATGTGCCTTCTACCACGTGAGCCATCTGAAAAACCGTACTCATGATCATTCCGGCTATAAAATGCATGGTTGCAAAACCGATCAGTATTTGCCAGAGGGCAAGATCCGTGAACAACAAGGGCAGGCCGATGAGAGCGGTCAAATAAACCACTTTGGTCACGATCAGCTTAAAAAGTTCCAGAGTGGGGTTTGCCTTTAGCTCTTGAGTAACTTTCTCCTTGTTCAGTTTAAGCAGGGTGCCCAGGTCTCCGAAAAACCGGGCCAGGGTCATGAGTCCGTATAGCGGAAAGGCATAGAAGTGCTGATACCTTTGGTATTTTTTAAGCGGAGCATGATCACACAAGCGAATCGCTTCCTGGTTAGAAATGTCCGTATCCTGTCTGAAAATATTGGTGAATGTATGGTGCTTGATATTGTGCTGGACCTTCCAGTTAAAGGTATTGCTGCCCAGCAGGAACATCGTGGACGCCGCCAGTTTGTTTACCCAGGCCCTGGAAGAATATACCCCATGTGCCCCGTCATGCATAACCGACATGCCCACACCTGCCTCGCCAATTCCCATCAGGACGGCCATACCTAAAGCCGCCCAGGGGCTCATCGGGACGGTCAGCAACACGATAAACGGAGCCAGATAGGCTAACAACATGATAAGGGATTTCAGGTAAAGGGTCATATTCCCTTGTGTCGCGCGATTTTTTTCCTTAAAGTAGAGACGTACCCGGTCTCTCACCTCTTTTGCAAATGCCTGTTCATTGCTGTCTTTGCTACGAAATTTGATCTTTTCCATAACAATAAAATTAGAAAGTGAATTTTCCAGTAAAATTAACCATATTTATAGGTCAAAAAGAATGACTTTCGTCAGTAATTGATCGAATAATTCTTCACTATTGGGGGCGCTTCGGGGTACAGGCGCCAGGGTACAGGGTACAAGAATTTTCTCCTAACTTCGCTCTATGCGAAAGACCCTTTTGTTTCTTCTGACGCTCCTATTCTTCCCCCATGGCAGTTTCGGCTATGAACATTTGTCATCCATTTATACCAATATTGTGTTTTCGGACTTGTGCAATGTACGGGAAGCACCTTCCGTTTCAGCAAAGATCATTGGTAAAGTTCCTCAGTTAACGAGGGTAGAAATCTGCTACGGGAACCGGAGTACCGACACGGTTGCAGGGGAAGCGGGTTATTGGACTGCACTACAATTCGAAAATCAAATCGGTTATTTATGGCATCCGAACCTGGCCCAAGGCCATTTTAAAAGCCACATCGATACGGATGTTGAATTCCTGATCCATTTTTCAGCCAAAAAGGGATTGGAGATCAAAGCATTCAGGCAGAACAAACTCCTCATCCATAAAAAATTTAAAAGACCAAATATTGACCACCTTACCGGCTCTACCACCTTTGGAAAAACATTTAACAGCAAAGGAAACGAGGTATTTGCCATAGCTTATAATGACAGCCTTTACGAACTTTTTGAATGGAACGGCACCGAGTTAAAGCCTTCTGTGCTCAAACTGAATGATGAATCGTTACTTACCGGAAAATATACCCACTATCCATATGGCTATATCAACACCAATGATGTCAGACTAAGAGTTGCACCGGACTCAGGAGCCGTTGTTTTGGCCACCCTTCCCGCCTTTTCGAAGGTCATGATCATTGAACCGGATTCAGTGTCAACAGTAAACCGGACCTATTACCATGGATTTTGGCAAAAAGTGAAATGGGATAAGGGCTTTGCCTATGTCTGGTCAGAATATGTGGATCTGCCTATCCGATACATCAAAAGCAACAAAAAGGAAAATGAGGCCTTTTTGTATAGCTCTGGAGGGATCTATGTGTTGAGTGATGATAAGATTGCCTTTCAATTGCCGGAAAAGACGTATGGTTTAGACGAACAGGAACATTTTATCGACTTCGGTAACCGCGGGCTAGAAGAAAAATACCAGATCCTTTCTGCCTGTGTGAATGCCTATTCGTGTGGCTCCTCCTCCGGAGATATGCTTTATGTATGGAATGGCAGCAAACTCAAATTCCTGTATTTTGATGGAGGGGTTGGAGACGGTGGATTAAGCGAGTATTTTTCGCTGATCTTTCCGACTGACCCTGGCGGAATCAAAGGTAAACTGGTGAAATACGATGCCTATTCAGAATCGGATGACGCTGTTTTAGACAACCGCTGCGAAAACTATGGAACAGCATTTATGTCCGAAATTTATTCCATCATGGAATTTAATGGCGACACCCTGGTCGAATTACCCGGCAAACATTTTCAGGTCAAACAGTTTGTAAAAGCGAAATATCCGGAATATCAACTGATGCATTACCGCTTTTTTGATGGAAATAAGGACGGCGTAGAAGATGTAGCCTTCTTCCTGCAAATTTCAAACTATGAACATCCCGAAAAGAACAAAACCCTTATCGGTATCGCCTTTGGAACATTGATCGGGACTTTTGATACGTGCACGGTTAATCTCAACATGGTTAAAAAAGACTTCTTTGTGGTCCAGTTTAACCCTCAACCTGAGGGTTTGGAAATAGTTATAAAATACAATATTGGCTATTATGCCGGAGGCGGCAGAACCACCTATGATCAATACCTGTTTACCTATGACAAAGAACTCAAAACAATGGTATGGCGTTCTTTGACAAGCGCTGAGGGAGCTTCCTCAGACGGTTTATTCTCCTGGCAAACTCCGGAAACCGAATATTTTAAAACCAATAGGATCCGCTTTGAAAATGTGTGGTAAACCGGGAGCGGAAGAGCGAGCCTTTGGCTGGAGCGGAGAGCGGTAAACGATTGAACCGGAAGTTTCGACAAGATTATCGATAACAAGAGTCATTTTGAATTCGTAAATTTGAAAATATGGGAATGATAACCAAAACACAGCTTTTTAATTCCATGGGAAATCTACCGGAGAATTTGAGTGTAGACCAGATAATAGAACACCTTTTATTGCTTGAAAAAGTTCAACTCGGTCTCGAAGACTCAAAAGCAGGGAGAATAAACACAAAAGAGGAAGCTAAACAAAAGCTGGATAAATGGCTCAAGTAAGGTGGACCGACTTTGCCATTGATGAGTTAAATCAAATTGGAGAATTCATCTCAAATGACTCCCTACTTTACGCTGAAATAACTGTTTCAGAACTATTCGCAGCTACAGACATTTTGGAGAAATTCCCAAAAACCGGAACGACCGTTCGTATGTTCCAAAATGAAAATATTCGTCAATTGATTAAAGGTAGCTATAGAATTATATACCTCATTATTGATGCCGAATCCATTGATATCCTGACCGTTCACCATGGATCCAGGTTAATTTCCAATATTGTTGGAGACACAACAAAATAATGAAGGAAGGCGAATTCCAACTTCTTACCCTAAAAACCCCTTCACCACCTCCACCAACTCCCCCGGCTTCTCCGCATGCACCCAATGCCCCGCTCCCTCTATCGTTTCAAGCTTGTAATTCGGAAACATTGATTCAATTTTTCCCCGATCTTCATCACTCACATAACGTGAATTGCCCCCACGAAGGAAAAGACTAGGGCCTTTGTAACTTCGTTTGCCCTCCGGCTCATCGTTAATGGCGGTATAATGGGTATGAAGCGCCTCCAGATTAAATTTCCACTGATAGCTGCCGTCATCTTTGCGCTCCAGACTTTTTAATAAAAACTGCCTCACGCCAAATTCGGGAATACGTGCCTGCATATCGGTATCGAAGTCCTTGCGGGTTTTTTCCTTATTGGAAATATCCAAAGCAAAAAGCGCCTTGAATATTTCATCATGCCCGGGTTTATATTTCTTCGGAGCAATGTCCACCACGATCAGTTTGGCGCATTTATCCGGGAAACGCAGCGCAAATTCCATCGCCACCTTGCCTCCCATGCTATGTCCCATAATTGCAGCCTGGGAAATTCCATGTTTTTGCATAAACTCCCACAGATCATCAGCCATCACGGCATAATTCATCACCGCGCTTTTTGGCGACTGGCCATGATTTCTCAGGTCCAGGGAATAAACATGGTAGTTCGCCGACAAGGTTTTGGCCACATTGTGCCAGTTGTCCAGCAAACCAAAAAGTCCGTGCATGATGATCAGCGGCTTGCCCGCTCCGGGGTATTCTTTATAGAACAATTGCATACTCGCTGCAAAAGTAATTCTTTTGTTCCTCGTGAACAGGCCACTTGTCCTTCGCCGTATCCTCTACTGGGCTTTTTGGCTCCTGGGCATCGCCTTGTTTTACCTGGCCTTTCGCCATATTCCTTTTAGCGACCTCAAACAGGAAATCGCCACCCTGCGACCGGTGTATCTTGTGCTTTTGCTTATTCCCTCCTGGGGCGGACAATTTTTGCGCAGCTGGCGTTGGCGGCTTTTGTTGGGAAAAGAAACCCCCTTTTTTCGGGTCTATCATTCTCTTCTCCTGGGTTATTTTGTAAACCTGGCCTTACCGCGTGTCGGGGAGATCAGCCGCTGTGCCGCAATGCAATCAACCGGCGGACCAAGTTTCGGAAAAGCACTAGGGACTGTCATTGTTGAACGTATCGCCGACCTGGCTTACCTGGTCCTGGTTGTTTTTATTGCCTTTTACTTGCAGGGCGATGTTTGGCGTAGCTGGTTTATGGATAGAGTGGGCAGGCCTTTACATGAACTGTACAGCCAGAATCAAATTCTGGTTTTAGGGATCTTGTTTGGCGGACTGTTTTCCCTCTTTATTCTTTTCCGCCTTTCAAGCAGATGGTTCAGCCGCCTGGGCTCAAAAGCAACTTTATGGATGGATCAATTGAAGCAGGGAATTGCCAGTATTTTTTCCCTGAAGATCCTCGATCTGATGCTATTTATCCTGCTGTCAGCATCCATATGGACCTGCTATTTTTTTACCACCTGGCTCTGGTTCCTGGCCCTTCCCGCTGCAGATGGAGCTAGCTTGGGCGTGGCCTTTACGGTGATGGTAACGGGTAGTCTGGTAAAAACCCTGCCCATACAGGGAGGAGGGGCAGGAGCTTACCATCTGGTCATTGGCGAGCTGCTGGTGCTTTTCGGTTTGGGAAGTTTAAGCAGCCGAACTTTTGCCTTGTTAAATCATGGTTATCAAACCGTCTTTTATCTCCTTTTTGGTGGTTTTTCTACGTTATGGATCGCTTGGAAGAGGCGCCAACAGGCATGAACAGGGATATTTCATGAAAGGATGATATGAGTCAACTTTACTTCCCAAGAAATACCTTAATTTCGGCTGATTTTCAACTTTAAACCCACATCGATTGTGAAACTAAGTGTACTTAAAGAATCCCGCCACGGCGAAAACAGGGTGGCCTTGTCGCCCGCAGTGGTGCAAGCCCTGATAAAAGCCGGACATACCATTCGCGTTGAAAAAGATGCCGGACTAGGTTCTTCCTTTACCTATGATAGTTATGAAAAAGCCGGAGCGGAGATCGTATCCGACGGACGTATGTACGACGCCGATCTTTTCCTGTTGGTGAATCCGCCAAGTTTGGAACAAGTAGAACATATGCCAGAAGGAAGTGCACTCATGTCCTATATGTATGCCTCCCAAAACCCGGAAGTCTTCGCTGCTCTAAAAGCCAAAAAAATGACGGTGTTTGCGATGGAAGAAGTTCCCCGTATTTCCCGCGCCCAAAGCATGGACGCCCTCAGTTCACAGGCAAACCTGGCGGGTTATAAAGCTGTTATTCTTGGTGCCGAACACCTGGCCCGTATATTCCCATTGATGATGACCGCCGCCGGAACCATCACCCCATCCCGGGTATTGATATTCGGTGCAGGAGTGGCAGGATTGCAGGCAATAGCAACTGCCAAACGTCTGGGTGCCATTGTTGAAGTGAGCGATGTGCGTCCGGAAACCAAAGAACAGGTTGAATCCCTGGGTGGAAAATTTATCGAAGTAAAATCAGAAAATGCCGTTCAGGTTGAAGGCGGATATGCCAAAGATGTCTCTGCCGAATTTTTACAAAAGCAGAAGGAAGCCGTTGAAAAATCACTGTACCAGGCTGATCTTGTCATCACTACTGCCCTCGTTCGGGGTGGCAAAGCTCCCGTTTTGATCAGCGCCGACCAGGTTCCCAAAATGAAGTACGGTGCCGTGATCGTTGACATGGCCGTTGAACAAGGCGGTAACTGCGCCCTCAGCGAGCCGGATAAAATTGTGGAGTATAAAGGAGTTAAAATCATTGGCGCCACCAATCTGCCTTCCGCCCTGTCCACCAACGCCTCCGAACTCTATGCCAAAAACATCCAGAACCTACTCCAACACCTCGCCGATGAAAAAGGCTTCAAATGGGAAATGGAAGAGGAAATTACCAAAGGATGTATGGTGTGTGGGGGAGATAGAGTTGCTAGTTCCAGCTAGACACACTGCTTTGACTATTTATGATTTTTGATTTATGATTTATGATTGATAGATGAATGCTGAAGAATTGAAGAAACGGACCAAGGAATTTGCTAAGGAAACAATTTATTTGTTCCGGAACATGCCGAATACTCCGGAAACCTGGGTTATAGGTAAGCAACTTCTGCGTTCAGCAACTTCCGTTGCTGCCAATTATAGAGCTGTATGCCGTGCTCGTTCAGATCAGGAATTTGCCAGCAAAATTGGTGTCGTGGTTGAAGAGGCCGACGAATCAGCCTTCTGGCTCGAAATCATGCACGAAACCGATTTTATAAACACCCCGGCAAGTCAAAAACTGGAAAAAGAAGCCAACGAACTGGTGGCTATTATGAACGCCTCCCGCCAAAGCATCCTCAAAAAACTTAATCGCAATTAAAAAAAATCACAAATCACAAATCATAAATCATAAATCATAAATCATAAATCGATATGATAGACTTTATAGCCAGTAACCAAGAGTTCATCTACCTGCTCATCCTCATGATCTTCGTAGGCATCGAGCTCATCTCCCACGTTCCCTCGGTATTACACACTCCTTTAATGAGCGGTGCCAATGCCATCCACGGCGTGGTGATCATCGGTTCCATTATCGTTATGGGCCAGGCAGAAGAAACCCTCAGTTTGATCTTTGGATTCATTGCCGTAGTACTCGGAACCCTCAACGTGGTTGGGGGATTTGTGGTGACGGACAGGATGCTGGAGATGTTTAAAAAACGGAAATAGACGATTGACCATAGTCCATAGACCATGGACCATNNCATGGTCTATGGTCCATGGTCCAAGTAATACAGAAAATGAACATACTTTACGTAATCTATTTGGTAGCTTCAGTAACCTTCATCTTAGGCCTTAAAATGCTAGGTTCTCCCCGAACCGCCCGCCGTGGTAACCTCATTGCTGCCTTCGGGATGACCATCGCCATCTTCGGGACCATCTTTTTATATGAAGATGAATCGGGAAATCATCTGAAAAACCTGGAATNNGATGACCGCCATGCCGCAAATGGTATCCTTCTTCAACGGAATGGGAGGCGCCTGTGCGGCCCTGATCTCGGTGATCGAATACCGTCACCTCATGCACAACGCCCCGGGTGGAATTGCTGAACTTTTGGCTAATGGTGCTGAAACAGGAAATCTGACCCGTTTGGCCATCATGTACGCCGGACTCATCATCGGATCTATCTCCTTTTCAGGAAGTATCATCGCCTATGGCAAACTCGAAGGAAAGATCAGCGACAAGGTCCTGCCTGGTCAACAGTTCCTCAATATCGGATTATTTCTGGGTATCGTGCTCCTTGCCGTGCTGAGTGTGATGGGCGTGCTCGAATCCGATAATCTTCTCTACGCTGTTGGTGCCCTTGCTCTTGCCTATGGGGTCTTGTTCGTAATGCCGATCGGTGGGGCGGATATGCCCGTGGTAATATCATTGTTGAACTCTTTTACCGGTGTAGCTGCAGCTTTTGGTGGGTTTTTGTATGATAATAAGGTCATGCTTATCGGTGGAATTCTGGTGGGTTCTGCGGGAACTCTCCTCACCATTGTGATGTGTAAAGCCATGAACCGTTCCCTGCTCAATGTACTCATCGGGAATTTCGGAGGCGGTGCTTCCGGGGCTGCCAGTGCTGCTTCGCCACAGGGATCTGTAAAATCAGTAAACGCTTCCGACGCGGCCATCTTGATGAAATATGCCAAAAAAGTCATTATCGTTCCGGGTTATGGACTCGCCGTTGCCCAGGCACAACACGTAGTACATGAACTTGAAGGTATCCTGGAAAATGAGGGCGTAGAAGTAAAATATGCCATCCACCCCGTTGCCGGAAGGATGCCGGGCCACATGAATGTGCTCCTGGCTGAATCCAATGTCGACTACGACAAACTGGTGGAGATGGAAGACATTAACCCCGAATTCAATACCACCGACGTGGTGCTCGTTATCGGTGCAAATGACGTGGTAAATCCTGCCGCAAAAACAGATCCTGCAAGTCCTATTTATGGAATGCCTATCTTAGAGGTAGAATATGCGAGACAATGTATCGTTATGAAGCGTTCCATGAGTGCAGGTTATGCCGGTATTGACAACGAATTGTTTTATAGAGACAAAACCAGCATGCTTTTTGGAGACGCTAAAAAAATGCTCACTGAGCTCGTTTCTGAACTTAAAGCCATGCAGTAACTATGAATAAAGGACTAATCCTGATTTTTGTTTTTATCGGACTATCCTGCGGACGAGAGGAAACCGCTCTTCTTGTACCTGTAGATACCCCACAACCCCCTGTCATACAAGCCATTGTAAAGCAGGAATTAAACTGTTCCATGCCTTTTAACGTCATTTTTGTTGCGCATGTCAACAACCAGCTTGGCTCTGAAACGTATGAATGGACGATCGGAGGCGCAACCTATACTGTTAAAACGCCTCAGGTTCAGGTGAACCAAACGGGCGATCTGGTAGTGACCCTGCGTGTACGCAACACGATTGGGCTGGATGAATACACCACCACCTTCAATTACGCATCGAATACCCTGCCAGTCATCCCGGGATTCAATTATGGTGCTGTAAACAACAATTACCGTATTCCGGCAAAACTCAATTTTACGGATATTTCCCAACGTGCTACAGGTGTCAAATGGGATTTTGGAGACGGTTATCAATCCAACCTTAAAAATCCGGAACATACCTATACCCAGGCTGGAAATTATACCATTACCCTTACAGCCTGGTGCGACTCCGATACAGCCCAGCAAACGGCCCAGGTTTCTATACTTTCCGAGCCCGATATCATCCGCTTTAACCGTTTTGAAATATTAGCCTTTCCCAAAAATTATTTTCCCGAGAATGATGATGACGCCACTTCAGGTGGAGATTTTTATGTAGAGCTGGCTCGCGACAATTTTACCTATGGAAGTGGCGATGTCATGGTAAATAAAAGCAAACTGCCTGTTTTCTGGCGCTGCCCCGAGGAGTGGAACGGAGATTACCGGCTCATTTTTTATTCTTTTGGCGTTTATAAAGCGAGTTTATGGGACCAAAACGACAACGATGATACCCAATTGATGAACGCCCTTTTCGATGGAACCTATTTAAAAAATAATTACTATCCGCGCCAACTCGATTTCCAAAGCGACGAGCTGCTCTTCCGTATTTATCTCGATTATGAAGATTAAACTCCTTCTCCTCTGCCTTTGGATCAGCCTGATTTCCAGTGCACAAAGCCTGGAAGACAACTGGTATTTTGATGCCAGTGCAGGTGCAGCACAAAGTTATGGTCCCATGACCCGCTCAAATCCCGGTAAGCTGATCTACAACGGTTCCTGGGGTTTAAATTTAGGATTCACCAAATACAGCAGTGAAAGTCAGATGCTTAAAGGGGATGTCCTCGGCTTCCAATTCGGTTACCTCTTCCATATGAACCAGCTGGATGCCAAAGATCTTAAACTGATCCAGCCTACCCCAACTTCGGTGGAGGTCCATAAAGCAGGTCAGCTCCTGCATGGGCCCTATGTTCGATTTGAATATACCCGTGCGGGAAAATTCGCTCCTTATATCGGCATCGGAGCACATTTATTAGCTCTTCGGGGAGCGAAGTTCGACCTCAACTTTGATCCGCAAGACAATTATTACCAGGAGGCTCAATACAGTACTTCATCCTGGGGAAGGCTGAATGCCTGTTTTTCCGGGTATGGAGGCCTCCGTTTTGTCATGCCCGGCGACTGGTCACTGAGCCTGAATTATGAACTTTTTCTTCGTGATGCCTGGAACGCCAACTACACCATTAAGGCCATTCCTGCAGCACTCGATAATCCTGAGGAAGAATTCACCTTTATGCTCACCCAGTTGGGATGGAATCAGCGTATTGAGTTGCGCCTGCAGCTTCCCTTGCGTTAATTTGCAGCATGGAATTTATCACCCCCTCGCAGGTTATTCATGGATATTCAATGGGCATTTTCCCCATGGCTGTTCCCGAAGAGGAAAATACCATATATTGGTTCGAGCCTAAAAAGCGGGGTATCATGCCTTTAGATGGACTCAAGGTAAGTAAATCTTTAAGAAAAAGGATCGACAAGCAGGAGTTCCATGTAACCATGAACAAGGATTTTAAAGGGGTGGTCAAAGCCTGTTCAGAACGAAAGGAAACCTGGATCAGTGAAGACATCCAATCCGTTTATACCGAACTTCATGAAACAGGTTGGGCACATAGTGTGGAATGCTGGCAGGAAGGTCAATTGGTTGGTGGATTGTATGGAGTAGCCATTAAAAAAGCTTTTTTCGGTGAATCCATGTTCCATAAAAAAACCGACGCCAGCAAGGTTGCTCTGTATTACCTGGTTGAGTGGCTCCGGGGAAATGACTTCGAATTACTTGATATGCAATATTTAACGGATCACCTGGCCAGCATGGGCGGGGTCGAGATCAGCCAGAAGAAATACCTGACCCTTCTCAGCCAGGCCATAAAATAGTGTTAAAAAAGCTAGCGTTTCCTGATCACCATTAATCCATCCCGTATCGGCAAAAGAATATTTTCAACACGGGGATCATTTTGAATTTTGATATTAAACTCGTGCAAGGAACGGGTTTCCAGATCACGGGCGATCTCNNCATTGTCCGATAAAATAACGCCGCCCGAATTCATTTTATCGATAATCATCTTAAAATACGTACTATAATTTTCTTTATCCGCATCAATAAACACCAGATCAAAATGCGGACTCAGTTTTGGGATGATATCCAGTGCATTGCCAATATGGAATTTGATATTCTCTTCAAGTCCTGCTTTGCGAATGTATTTCCTTACCATATCCTCGAGCTCTTCATTGATATCAATGGTATTTAAAACCCCGCCTTCAGCAAGTCCTTCAGCCAGGCATAAGGCACTGTAACCGGTATAAGTTCCGATTTCAAGGATCTCCTTAGGCTGGATCATTTTGGAAAACATGCTCAATAAACGACCCTGGATATGTCCCGACAACATTCTGGGCATCAACACTTTAGCCCATGTTTCCCGGTTTAATTCTGCCAAAAGCGGCGACTCTGCAGTTGTGTGCGACTCAGCATAAGCCGAGAGTTTCTCATCAATAAAATCCATAACGCAATATAATTAAAGAAGTGATGCGCTTCGCCGAAAGCAAGGCCAGCCTTTGTTGCTGATCGAATTTAACCCGGAGTCCCTTGTCCGTGAAAGGTCAGTCCCGATAATTTAGCCTCATCAAACCAGACATTAGCCGCATCGATCAGATCGGCCGGTGTTATGGCATCAATACGCTTAAAGATCGTTTCCAGGGTATCAATTGGCCGTTCATCAAGCAGCATTTTACCCGCATTGAGGATCAGTCCGCTTCGGTTTTCCTCTCCCATCAGGATCTGCCCTTTGAACTGATTCTTATACCGATGCAACTGGCTGTTGGTTAAGCCTTTAGTACGCCAGAATTTAAGCTCTTTGTTAATCAGGTCCTGCGCCTTTCCGAGGTGCTTTTTATCGGTTCCTACATAAATATGAAAGAGCCCTATATCCCGCATAGACTGATAATTGGCTTCCACATCGTAAGCAAAGCCATGCCTTTCCCGAATGGCCAAATTGAGTCTGCTGTTCAAGCCCGGACCACCGAGGATATTGGTCAGTAAAGCCATAGCCGAGCGACTCTCATCCTGGTTGTTGGGAGCCAGTCCGCCCAGGGTAAAATAAGTTTGAACATGGGGCGTTTGCTGTTCGGCGTGAAAAGGACGGTATGCTTTGGCATTGAACCACGACCGCTTTTTTGACTTGCCTTCAGGTGTATGGATGGATGAAATGTGGGGGGCGAGAATACGAATGACCTGTTGGAGCGACTTCGGACCATTGTATACAAAAACCATTTTATCCGGTGTATACCAGGTGCCGTAAAACTGCAAAATGGCTTTACGGTCGAAGGTGTTCAGGCTGTCGTGGGTGCCAAGGATATTGTATCCCAGAGGATGATCCAGAAATGCCTTTTCCTGAAAGAGGTCGAGGATATTTTCTTCAGGTGAATCGAGGTACATATCGATCTCCTCATGGATCACATTCCGTTCTTTTTCGATCTCTTTTTCGGGAAAATTGGAATGAAAGACGATGTCAGATAAAAGCTCTGCCGTACGCGAAAAATAATCTGAATTGACTGCCGCATAAACACAGGTTTTATCTTTGGTGGTATAGGCATTCAATTCCCCGCCAACTACTTCGAGACGGTTTAATACATGGATGGATTTGCGCTTTTCGGTGCCTTTAAAAAACAGGTGTTCAATAAAATGCGCCATACCCATTTCTTCCCGGGTTTCATCGCGCGAACCCGCATCCATCACAAAACCACAATGGGTAATGCGTGAAGCAAGTTGCTGATGGTAGAGGCGAAGGCCGTTCGGAAATTCGTGTAGCTGGTATTCGTCCAAAGGAGCACGGTTGAAACGCGAAAATACAGGATTAAGCGGCCCTTACCAAAATAGATTCAGGTCACCAAAAAACCGGCCTCTCCGGAGCAACTCTGCCTCCCTCGGGCTTATTAAATTTATATCGCAAACCAAATCCAAATCCATCCATACACTGCGACATAAAATCATGTTCCATAATCCAATTCTGATTGTAAAACTGATATTCAACATGCAAATTGACCCGACAACCCAGGCTGATTTTTACACCGGCCGTAGCGTTGAAATTAAAACCAAATTTTCCATGATTGATAGGCTGTTTCCCGGAATAAATACTTGTATCATACCCATCATAATAAAAATGGTAGGAGGGTAATAAGGTAAAAGCGAAGCCCGGACCGGCATAAATTTTCACATTATTAAAGAAAAGCTTCCTTTCTAATTGCCAGTTATTAAACCAATATAAACTGTTATTCACAGCATTATAATAGCCATACGTTCCGTTGGCATAATTAAATCTCCCTCCGTAAGTCAGTCTTACTGATGCATATGCCCCTGTATATTCCAGTCCGCTCTGCCATTCCGATTTTTTTAACCATTTGTTTCCNNCATTCCGATTTTTTTAACCATTTATTTCCGCTTTCCCGAAAGGGTAAAAAGATAGCGGATAATCGCAAAGCGACCAGTGTCCTCGAAGCAAATGCATCCCCATTTGCAGAGGCCAGATCTGCGCTTGTTCCTGCTTTTTCCTCTGACTTAGCCAGCCTCACGAACAGATCATTCGTATAACGCTGCCCTTCCAGAGGCTGTAAAAATCCTAACTGAAGTTGAACGCCCCGCCAGCCTATTCTTTCCGCAAATGGCCATGTGCTTATCTGCTCCTGTGCCGAAGAAACGGTGGTACTCAACAAAAAAAGGCAAAGAAAAATCCCGGATTGTCTGCGCATTTGGAACTAAGACACTATTTGTAGATAAATAGTTGTCACAAATGTATTCCAATCGTGACATAAATCACTTTAGCCTTATATAAAGCGATTTATCTTTGCTCCTGTATGAGCATCTTCACGAAAAAATACATTCAGGATTCCCTTAGTTACGAAGAGTACCGGCAAATGGGGAAAGACCTGGTACAGCAAGGTAAAACCACCGGGCCAAACCAAACAGAAAAGCTGTTCGGTTACAGCAAGCTCAACGACAAACGTATGGACAGGCTGGATAAAACCCAGGAACTTCAGCCCGAAACGATCGAATTTATTAAATCCATCCGCATGCCGCAATATTGGGTGATGATCACTGAATTATGGTGTGGCGATGCGGCCATCCATCTGCCTCTTATTGAAAAGATGGCGGCGCTCAATCCCCGGATCCGGCTTTGTATACTCCTGCGCGACGATAACCCGGAAATCATTGATGAATACCTGACAGAAGGAACGCGTTCTATTCCCAAACTTATCCTGCTGGATGAGAACCTGGAAGAGATCGGTGTATGGGGACCAAGACCCGAGGGTGCACAACAAATCCGCGACGAATGGAAAGCTGCAGGAGGCGGCGACAAAGAAGTGATGTTGGAGGCTATTCAGCGTTGGTACATTCAGGATAAAGGAATAAGCGTACAGCGTGAAGTTCTGGCCCTCCTAACGAAGAAGCAGGAAACTGCCACTTAACATTTCAAATTGTTTGTCTACGCCTCTGTAATCGATCTTGTAGACATAAACACCCGCCGGTACCGGAGTTCCTCCTACCTCACCATCCCAACCCTGGGTCATATCGTCTGTTGAAAATAGTACCTGTCCCCAACGGTCATAAATAACCATGTGGAACTCAGAGATATACATACCTTTTGGATAGAAAGTTTTGTTTTCAGACTGTCCTGCAGGTCGGAAGGCATTCGGCACAAAAATGCGCGAAACAACGGGAGCACAGGCAATGCTTGAACGTGAACTTTTTCCTCCATCAAAAACACTACGCGCAGTAATACGGTAACAATATTCGGAACGGCCAATTACGGGGGTGATATCGTCGACCCAGCTGGTAGTCGTCCCGTCAACCGTAGCCAGGAAATCAAACTGCCCGTTTGTATAAATTTCAATATCATAATAGTCCACCCCTTCCTGCCAAAAGTCGTAGGGTGTCCAGGTAAGTAACGGCAGGTCTTCGGCATTCAAAGCCGCAGAAAGCATCATGGTCTTGCCATAATTCGAACTGTCAGAACGATAACCGCAAGTGTCCTGAACAATGGTACGGTAATAAAAGGAACGTAAACTGGCACTGTCTACTTTGTCATAGGTGCTGTTTGTAAAAGGATCAAAGCGGTCAGTGAGGGTATAGTTTATCCCGTCAGTAGAGCGTTCCAACAAATAATAACGAACCGGGGTCCTGCCCGGGCTGCTGAATGTCCATTTGATCAGATTTCGTGAATTTCCCTCTACCGAAGCGGATAACAGTTCATTTCCCGGCACAAAGGGAATAAAATTCGGAACAGCCCCTGAACTGTCACTCCATGAGTCAGCAAACAATCCGGTTCCCTTTGCCCGGATCTTATAATAATAGCCGGTATTACACGCAATGGCTGAATCATAGGCCATGGTAGTATTTCCGTCTACCTCTTTCAATTTTACAAAACCAGAAGCCGGATCCAGCCTCCATATCTCATAGACCGTGGGTTGCCATCCCTTATACGGCGTCCATTCAAGGTAACTGGCATCATCTGCTGTAAATGCAGTGAGTTCGATATCCGTATGCGGAATCAGGTTATTGGTATCCGACATGTACCCGCATATGTTTTTGGTAATTACCCGATAGGAATATGCTGTTTTTAAGGTAGGCACTGCATCCAGATACAAAGTATCTTCGGGGTCCGTGATCTCATAGATCGTTTCAAACTTCCCGGAAGCTAAAATGCGTTGTATGATATAGCGCTCAAAATCGATACTTTTATTGGCTTCGAACAAGGTGGAAGTCTGGAAATTCCCATCCACTGAAACCCGAAAAATATCGGATGTTTCGGGCGGGAAATTGTCGCCCACCAGTATGGAATCTCCTGAAATGATATTGGCTACACAACCATACTCGTTTGTAAATGTCAGATACGGACGGTATATGCCTTTATTGAGATAACTATGCTTCACCACCGAATCCCCGCCATTCTGAGTACTTCCATCATCGAAATTCCAGCTTACCTGTGCGACCTTACCTACACCCTGATTATCCAATGTTAATTCGACCTCATCCGCTGCGCACGACTGGGTCTTATCCAAATGGATCTCACCTTTCGGATCCGAGAGCAGGGCTTTTAAAATAATCCCGCTGGTACAGCCAACCGATGATGTTGCACGCAGGCTGACAGGGTGTTCCATTGCCCCGTTAAAGGTAAACTCAGGATCCTTGTCGGTACTGCTGTCAGTGGCGGTAAAATGCCAGCTATAATCGACCAGAGCTCCGTATTCCTGCGTGAGATTGGTAAAAATACTTTTTGCACCAATACAGGCAGGGGCCACAGAAAAATTGGCCTTAGGGGTTGGTTCAACAAGAATCGTATCAATACCCGTTAATATGTACTGGCATCCCTTAATATCCTTAACAAAAACCGACACAGGATAGAGTCCGGCCTTCGTAAAGGTGTGAGCAAATGAAGCAGAGTCTTTTATTCCGGTACCGTCGCGCATATCCCATTGGATATCTGCATTCCCCAATGCCTGGGCACTTACATTGACCAGAAGGGGTTCACATCCGTAATTGGTATCGATGGTATAGGTAATTTTTGTTCCATCCAATTTAATGTACGCTGTTTTATAGATGGAATCCGTACATCCCAGGCTATCCGTAATTTTTAAAGAGACATCATAGATACCCGGTTCCGTATAAAGTCGTTTGGGATTTGATGCATTTCCCGCCGTACCATCACCCAGGGTCCATTCCCAAAGAACTACTCCATTGTATGAGTGCACAGAACTATCATAAAAACTCACCAATAAGGGAGGGCAGGCTTTAAAAGTATCTGATGCTGCGATCCTTGCTTCTACGTTCCGCACATCAATATTCAGAACCTGGTCGACCGTATCGCTGCACCCTACCGCGTCGAATGCCACCAGGCGCACCTGGTATAAGGAGTCATTCTGATAGGTATGATAGGTTGACATGCTATCGTATTGTTCCGCGATGCCGTCGCCATACTCCCAACGGAAAAGCATCGGTTTGGGCGAGGTAGTATCTGTCATGGAGGCTTCAAAAAATTGCAGATCTCCATCACAGGTTGCCCGTCGCTCATGAGTAAACGACACCTCAGGCCGGTAAACATTCACAGTATCAATGGAGAAATTGCTACACCCTGCCGTGTCCGTTGCCGAGTAGCGGAAAATATAGCCGCTGTCCTGCGGCAACGATGGTTGGCTAAAATAATAACTCAGTGTATCGCCCGACAGGGTTCTCAGCTCCAAAAATGTCCTATATGAAAAGATCGCTACCGACCTGGTGGCTATAGGCCTTTCTCCCCCGATTTGGGTAATCACATTCGTGAGCTGGGGTGCGCAAATGGGATCAGGAGGGGTAAGTTTATTGAATTGCGGACCATAAACATGGAGGTAGTGTTTTTTTATAGTGGTATACCGGCAACCCAATACAATGGCCGAAAACTTAACGTCGTACCAACCTGGTTCACTCAAATAAACCTGGCAATTTCGCGTTGTGCATATTTCCGATTCTCCGATCGTCCATTCCCACCCCATGGAACCGGGGGTTTGATCAAAAAACCAAATGGCCTGTCGCGTACACCCCACCGTATCGGAGCGGAATTTTAATACATCCGAATTCTCCACGAATATGTCAGAACGAGCAGTATCATAACATCCCGTGAGGGTATCGTGAGCGATCATGTTCGCTGTAAAGGTTCCAGGCCCGTAGATATGAGATACATCCATCGCCGAATCACTCACCAGGGAATCGCCATCGCCAAAATTCCAGACAAACTTATGGCCTCCGTACGAACGGTTTTCAAAGTAGATGGAATCATCATTACAGCCTGCTGAAAAAGTGATGAACTTGGCGGTAGGGTCTTTTACCTCGATCAGGTTCTTTTTCACCATACTATCCGGACAACCATGATGATATGCCACCAGCAATACGTCATAGTATTGCGAATTGGCTGAATAGATAAAATCAACAATCTCCCCTTTGAGGCGCAGGCCTGTTCCGGGGAACCATTCAAAACGATCTGCTTTTATGGTCCCTAAATTCGTGAGACTTGTAAATTTTACCTTCAACAGCCCGCGGCAGCCCGATGTATTATCGACCATAAATTCGGCCGCCGGCTGCATACCCACAGCTACGGTATCGAAGATCGCGGAATCCACGCAACCGTCATTTGTCGTAACAATGATCCAGGGTAAAAAATAGCCGGTATCGTTATAGGTATGATTCGGGAAACCCTGACTGGAAGTGTTTCCGTCTCCAAATTTGTACTGAATGGATGCCAGAGGAGCGTAGGAAATCGTATTGTTCGAAAAACCAACCTTCAGCGGCATACACCCTTCCAACAACGAAGGCGTATAGTCGGCCCTTGGCGGACCAATTTTGATCAATTCAGCCGAAAAAAATGAATCTATGCAGCCATTTGATCCGGTAACAATAAGTTTTACGTTAAAACGACCCGTATCCGGATAGGTTTTTGCCGGATTCTTTTGGGTTGAAGTTGTCCCGTCGCCAAAATCCCACAGCCAGGTGGCTCCTACCGGACTGGTTGAGGTAAAATTAACAGAATGGGGCGCACGACAGGCTGTTGAGTCGTTTACATAAAAGTTGGCATTCGGACCCGGCGATACCTGTACGTGGTTGGTTTTAGTGATGGAGTCCTTACAACCGGCAGCAGTTGTTACCACCAGTTTGATCGTGTAATTTCCCTGATTTTTAAACAGTACCGAAGTATCATTGGCCGTGCTGGTAGCCACTGAACCAAAAGTCCATAAAAAAGTATTTCCCGGCAGGGAGGGGGTACTCGAATTACTAAACCCGGCCAACAGGGGCGGGCATCCCACGATATTATTGCTGTTGAACGACGCCTTTGGTATCTGTACCTGAATAAAGTTATTTTTTATCATGGTGTCTTTGCACCCCAGCGAATTCGTGACGATAAGCCTGACCGTATAGTTCCCCATGGTGGAATAGGTCAGGCTGGGTGTTTTGACCACCGAAGTGATTCCATTGCCAAAATCCCAGGCGTAGGTCACTGCTCCCGCCGCATTGGCCGCAGTGGTATTGACAAAGCTCACCGAATGGGGCAAAGTACAGCCCACCTGATTTCCCGAAACAAAATCGGCATCCGGAATCTGCCAAACAGTAACCAGATTTTTTTTCTCTTCAATATCCTGACAACCGTTAACATCCGTAACGATCAGGGTAACATTAAAAATTCCCGGATTACGGTAGGTATGGGATGTCGAAGCATTGGTATCAGAAAAAGTATTTCCGAAATCGTAGAAATAATCCGTGATCGCCCCTGAGCCGGTAGTGCTCTGGTTGGTAAAGGTTACTTTCAGATCTTCACAGCCGGTTATATTGTTTGCTGTAAAGTTCGCGTTTGGCTTGGAATAGATGGTTATATGATTCGTCTTGATGGTGGTTACAACTGAGGAACCGGGAAAAGTTGCCCTCAATGATACCGTGTAAACTCCGGCAGTGTAGTAGGTATTGCTCGGATCTTTGGTGGTGGAGGTATTACCGTCTCCAAAATCCCAGTACCACGACATAGGTGTGGGAGAGCTCTGATCAATAAAGTTAACGGTATAAGGCGCACACCCTGTTTGAGAACTAACCACAAAATCGCAAGTTTGGGCAAAGACCTCTCCCCTCTGGCTAAAGAATAGCACAGCGCATAGCATGATAGCTTTACGAATAAAGAGTAATCGTTCTGGCAAGTTGTATCAAATTTAAAGAAAAAAATCCCGCAATCCATGGAATGGAGCGGGATTTCATCGATAACTAAAATTATTTCTATTATGGAAGCAGGTTATTTTTAAAGTTTAGATAAGCCGCATCGTAGGTGCCGGTACCTGAACAATTCAATTCTACTTTCAGCTCTTCAATGTGTTTAACACGGTTATCCGGACTCGGGTGGGTGCTGAACCATTCCAATTCGCCGTTGCCCTCACCATTGTCGATCAATTTCTGAAAGAACGCAGCTGCACCATCGGCTTTATAATCTGTTGGGCACAGGTATTTCACCGAATATTCATCTGCTTCGGTTTCCGCATTCCGGCTGAATTTAAGGCTCGCCAGATTAGCCGCTATCTCGGCCAGGGCATTTGGGTTATTTCCCAAAGCAACACTGATGATCACGGCAAGTCCGTAATCCCGGGTCATGGCATCTGTTGAATGGCGACGGTCGGCATGTGCGATCTCGTGCCCCATAACGCCTGCCAGATGATTCTCTGCCTCGAGGTATTTTATAAGCCCGGTGTATACAAACATGTATCCTCCCGGGGTACAAAAGGCATTCAACACATTGTCGTCATGAATAATATAGGTTTCCCAAACAAACTGGTCCTTGTAAAATACTTCACCTCCATCCAGAACTTTCGTAACAATACCCCTCAAATAGGCATACGCGGCAGGATATTGATTCGAATCAAGAATAGGATAATCGGAAGGATTATTGAAGATCTCATTTTTTACCTGTAGGCCCAGCGCTTTGTCATCTTCAATGGTAAAAAGATTGAACGTATTATCATCCGGATTTTTATTGCAGGATTCCACAACAAAAGGAAGTAGCGGTATCGCTAAAAACAGAATAAGTTTAAATTTTTTCATAAGTATGGTCCAATTCTAAAAGGGTACGAAAAGCTACAAATTTTCCTTCAAAATGTTTTTTTGTTTCTGCCTGAAGCGTAGCAGCATGCTCATTGAGATAATCGAGGTAATCGTCCATGCTTTCTGCAAAATACTGGATGGCATAGGTTATTCCTGTTTCGTCTTCCTGCCGGTCAAGCAGCTTTAACATATGGTAACGAACAAACTTGCCCGTATCCATAACCATGGGTAAATGTTCTTCCTTCATCCAGTTTAACCAGGAATCATGGACATCTTCTTCAATATTGATAGTGACATTGTATACGATCATCGTTATTAATTCATAAAGCGATCAAACATGATCTGTTTATTCTCTTTTTCGTCAGGTTTATCTCCACGCAAAATGCGGTACCTTTTTCGCGATTCCACCACGAACAGGCTGGCCGGATAGTTTAACAATACCTGTTCATAGAATTCCATGGCCTTGGCGGGATCATTCTTCTGAAATTCATACAGTTGCGCCATCATAAACAGGGCATTATCCGCTAAAATATCATAGGGATAATCCTTTACCAAACGCTGCAAAAAATAGATAGCCGTATCCGCCTGATTCATCCGGATATAGGCCTTCGCCCGGGCGTAGAGTATTTCATCCTGCAAGCTGTGACCGGGAAAACGTTTTTCTATTTCCGATAGCATATTCATCCCTTCTTCAACCTTATTGCGATAAATGAGCAATTCGGCGTCAGCATATAGTTTCATGGCCTCCTCTGTTGTGTCCATGCCGGTATTGTCAAGGATAAGCAGGCTCAAATCGATGGCATTATTGCTGATCAGCTGGGTGGTGGCTGTTTTTAATACTTCAAGGTAGGCATTTGAGCGTTCAAATTCGCCTTTAAAATAAAAAAGGCGGGCCATTCTGTATTTCGCTTCCTGTCCCAAAATATCCTCTTTAAAATCCTTATCCACCTGGCTGTAGATCAACTCGGCGTCCCAAACCTCGCCCATCATAAGGTAGGCATCACCAAGTTCAAGCTTTACCTCGCCCTGAAAGTTCTTTTTCACCCTCGGACTTTCTGCAATACGTTTCAGGATAAAAATGGCTGTATCCGGACGATCCAGGTAAAAGATATATAAATGAGCCAATTGCCGCTCGGCAAATTCTGTCTCAAAATAGGGTCCGAAATCCCGGATAAAATTCCTGAATTCCTTTTCAGCATCCTTCAACTCTTCCGGATCATAGCGGTGAAAAACAACGACGCGGTTATACCTTACTTCAAGCAATCCATATTTCGCCTGAAAATAATAGGGATTTCTTTCACCCAGGTCGGCTACATAACTGTAACACTTCACTGCATTTTCAAAATCACCATGGTCGAGTACAATTTTGGCCAGCTCCATCATTCTTCGGCCATTCAGGTTATGCCTCTTGTCTATGGCCCGAAACTGAATAAATGCTGCGTCAAAATCTTTTTTCTGCACCAGAGCCCACATGAGCATTTCATTGCTCCCCGGGTCATCCGCGTTTTTCTGAAGGTTCTGACGTAGGTTTTTGATCAGAAGGTCCCATTCGGTAGCCTCGGTCAGCTGCTCCTGAAATAAAAGCTGTATTCCGGGCATATTGTTCGGATGAGCCTGAACATGGAGCACTCCCTCGTTCACCATCTCCGTCTTTTTGCCTAAAATAGCGTACAGGGCCGCCAGATCCCCCGCAAACAGATAAGGGTCTTTGGCATTTTTCCTTCCCGCTAAAAAGGACAGCTCTGCTTCCGCATAAAACTGGCGGCGAATCAGGGCCAATGCCACAGAGAGCGCCTGTTCCTGGTCTTTAACATCTTCTGCCAGTTCACGGGCGAACTTTTTCGCTTTTTCCGTTTCACCCGCCTGCTGCAATACCCAGGCACGGTCCACACTGTATGCAAATTCGCGAGGATAACGTTTTTGCTGAGAACGGATCATTTTTTCCGCTCCGTCGTAGTCTTTTAAAGCCAGCAATGTATTCAGGTAATTGCTGTAGATATAGGATGATGCCGGATTTTTCTTCCAAAGTTGCTCATAAAGAACCGCCGCCTTTTCAAATTCTCCGTTCAGGTAGTACTGCGCCGCCAGCTCTTCATCTTTCGATTGAGCAGTGACCATTACCGGCAGCAGGCAAATTAAGAGGAGAAAAATTCTGGACATTCTATCAAAGGTAGTTTGCGATTAGCATACTCTGCAAAAAGAATGCTAGAGAAAAATTCCCCGCCTTCGCTTTATGATGAGTCCGTTAAAATAAACTAATTCGTCAAAGCTATGGCAGGCACAGCAAGTTCCAAATTCCAAAACCAAAAACCCAAAACCCGGAACCCAGAACCCGGAACCCGGAACCCGGAACCCGAAACCCAGAACCCCAAACAGATGCCCATATTATTATTTACTTTGCACCAGAATGAGCGGATTAAAAAAATTAGCATCCGAAACGGCGATTTATGGCGTGTCGACCATCGCTATGCGCATGCTCAATTATCTCCTCGTTCCCCTTTATACCCAACTTTTTGATCCGGCCGCCTATGGTACCGTAACGGTCTTTTATGCTTTACTCGCCTTTTTTAATATTCTGCTCACCTATGGGATGGAAACAACCTATTTCCGTTTTTCAGGTGAAGACAATAAAAAAGTTTATTCTACCGCCCTCAATTCGGTCATATTTACTTCGCTCATTTTCCTTCTTCTTACCTGGTTCCAAAGCGGTGCTATTGCGGTGCTTCTCAACGAAGAAGGACAAACGAAGCTGGTTCAATACAGCCTGCTTATCCTGGTTCTGGATGCCATCAGCGCCCTGCCTTTTGCCTACCTGCGAAAAATGGGTAAGGCCAAACGTTTTGCGCTGTTACGTTCCCTCAACATTCTCCTTAACATCGCCTTTAACCTGCTTTTTCTCTATTTCGCGCCAAAGTGGGTGGCCGGAGGATGGAATTTTATGGGGCTTTTCAGTGCGGAACCTGAACTCATCTATATTTTTATTGCCAATTTTCTGGCTTCGGGAATTACTTTATTGTTATTGATCCCCGAATTACGCGGACTCGAACACGGCGTCGATCTTAAACTCTGGCGCCGAATGATCGTTTACGCCCTGCCCCTGTTGTTGGTGGGTTTTGCGGGAATGGTAAACGAAACCTTCGACCGGGTGATCATGGAATATTTGCTGCCTGAGGAAACCGCCAGATACCAGATCGGGGTATATGGAGCCTGTTATAAACTGAGTATTCTCATGTCGCTCTTCATCCAGGCATTCCGCTTTGCTGCCGAACCCTTCTTCTTTGCCCAGAAAGCAAGTGGCGACCGAAAGATCTATGCCCGGGCTACCCACTATTTCGCCTTGTTTTGTTTTATGATCTTTCTCCTGGTGACCATCTACCTGGATATTTTCAAACTGCTTTTAAGGAATGAAGCTTTCCACGAAGGACTGGTTATTGTGCCTATCCTGTTGTTGGCAAATCTCTTTCTCGGCATTTATTATAACCTGAGTATCTGGTATAAGTTGGCCGATCGCACCATGGTCGGCGCCTATATCGCCATAGGAGGTGCCCTGCTCACTATCGGCCTCTTATTTGCCTTCGTGCCTGGGATGGGCTATATCGGGGCAGCCTGGGCAACCCTGATTGTCTATACGGCCATGATGGTTGCCGCCTACCTCAGCGGACAACGTTTTTATCCCATTCCTTATAAAGTACGGCGCTTCTTTTTTTATCTGATTTTTACTCTTTGTATTTACCTTGTCAGCGAAATGATGAACCAGATAACAGATACAACAAGTAAATATGTCTGGAAAACAGGATTGTTTCTGGGCTTTGTGCTCTTGGTGTTCATCGTAGAAAAGCCGAAGAAAATTATAACTTCGCAGCAAAACCCGAAGCGTTTTGATTCAAATTAAGGTCGTCAACACATCCGCCCATACCCTTCCTGAATACCAAACCAGCGCTAGTGCCGGCATGGATTTAAGAGCCAACCTGGAAGAAGCCGTTTGGCTTCAGCCTATGGAAAGAAAATTGATCCCTACCGGTTTGTTTATTGAATTGCCTGGGGGCTATGAAGCCCAGATCCGCCCCAGAAGCGGACTCGCCTTTAAGCATGGTATTACCGTGCTAAATACGCCGGGAACCATTGACGCCGATTATCGGGGAGAGATAAAAGTGCTGCTGGTAAATCTGGGCAGTGAAGCTTTTTGTATTGAAAATGGGGAACGCATCGCCCAAATGGTGGTGGCCGCCCATGCCCGTGTCGCCTGGCAAAAAAGCGAGGTTTTGAATGACTCCGAACGAAGCAGCGGAGGTTTTGGTAGTACAGGAAAGAAATAAAACGCGCATACTGATGAACATTATTGTACCAATGGCCGGAATGGGGAAACGCATGAGGCCGCATACCCTTACCGTTCCTAAACCGCTCATCCCTGTTGCGGGAAAACCTATCGTTCAGCATCTGGTGGAAGATATCGCAGCCATGTGCCAGGAGCAGATCGAAGAAGTTGCCTTTGTGATCGGCGACTTTGGCAAAGAAACCGAACAACGTTTGTTGGATATCGCTACGCAGATCGGTGCCAGGGGAAAGATCTTTTACCAGGATGAAGCTCTCGGAACAGCCCATGCCGTTTATTGCGCCAAAGAATGCCTTCAGGGTAACCTCATTGTGGCTTTTGCCGATACCATTTTCCGCGCTGATTTTAAACTTGACGCGAGTAAAGACGGGGTAATCTGGGTAAATAAGGTAGAAAACCCGGAACAATTCGGGGTGGTGAAAGTGGATGCACACAACCATATCCATGAATTTGTAGAAAAACCAACGACTTTCGTTTCTGACCTGGCCATTATCGGGATCTACTATTTTAAAGACGGGGATAACCTGCGTAAAGAAATTGAATACCTGATCGACAATAAAATCCGCGACAAAGGCGAATACCAGCTCACCAATGCCCTCGAGAACATGAAAAACAAGGGCTTGAAATTTGAACCGGGCAAGGTGGATGAATGGCTGGATTGCGGAAATAAAAATGCTACCGTATATACCAACCAACGTGTGCTTGAAATTAAAAAAAGCAGCGCAGGTGTCGATCCTTCTGCCCAGATCATAAACAGCAGCATCATTCAGCCTGTTTTTATCGGAAAAAACGTGAAGATCACCGATTCGGTCGTCGGCCCGCATGTTTCATTGGGAGATGGCTGCTCGGTGGAACGTTCTTTGTTAAGTAACAGTATCGTTCAGCAACAGGCTAAACTTAAAGGGGCTTTTGTTACCAATAGTATGATCGGTAATCATAGCTCCGTTCACGGAAAGGCCGACGAACTGAGCATCAGCGATTACTCAAGTATTACTTCATGATCAAAGCCCAAAGCATCTTCCTTGTTAGCTCATTCTTTATTCTTGTTTCCTGCGGAGGGAATAAGGCTGTGGTTCAAAAAGCACCCCTAACGCAAAAAGAGATTCCGGATGAACGAACACGACTTTTGTTTGAGGCATCCTTTTTAAACGGGGAACGGGCAAAAATTCTTGGGAATAATGAAGAGGCGATTGCACATTACAATGAAGCACTGAAAATCTGGCCTAAAAGCGCGGCGGTTCATTATGCCCTGGCTGACCTGTACTTTACCGAATCAAAAAATCTCGCCGCCTATGCCGAAATAAATGCGGCTATTGAACTGGATAAGGAGAACAGTTACTTCTACGACTTAAAAGGACAGATCTGCCATACCCTGGCCAAACATGAAGAAGCCGCCGAAGCACTGGAAAAGATGATAGAGCTTGCACCGGGTAATGTTGACAATTATTTCGACGCGGCAAATCAATACATCTATGCCAAAAATTACAAAGCTGCCCTCAGTGTATACGATAGGATGGAAGCGCGTTTTGGCGTTGGCGAAGACCTGATCCGCCAAAAAGAACAACTTTACCTGATGCTCGGCAAACCGGAAAAGGCCGTTGAGGAACTTAAAAAACTCATCCGGGCCGCTCCGGGAGAAAGCCGCTATCAGGGCATGCTGGCCGAACTGTATTGGTCGATGGGGAAAAAAGAAGAAGCGGTCGCCATCTACCTCGAGATACTCAAAAAGGAACCGGAAAACGGCTTTGCACACTTCGGCATGGCTGAATATTACCGGAGTGAAAACGACAAGAACAGGATGTTCTCCGAACTCAATGCGGCATTTCAGGATCCACGCATCGACCTGGAACCCAAATTGAATGTCATCTTTTCTCTGCTGCCCGCAATTGATGGAGACCCGGGTATTAAAAAACCGGTGTTCAAACTGGCGGAAATCGCACGAAATACCCACCCCACCGAAGCAAGGGCCCATGCCGTCCTTGCTGATCTGTACATGGCCGACGGGCGCGAAGAGGAAGCCCTGGAAGAATACCGTATTGCCATTGGGCTCGATCCCGCTAATTTTGAAATATGGAACCGCCTTTGTGATATCCTTTTGAAAAAAGCGGCCTTCCGCGATTTACAGATCGAATCCGACAAAGCCATCGAATTTTTTCCTGAACAGGCTATCCTCTATTATTATAATGCCACTGCCCATTACCAGCTGGAAGCATACCGGGATGTTGTAAGGGCCTGCAAACTGGGTCTGGGTCTATATGCTCCGGATGAAGAGATCAACCTGCAATTCTATATTCTGCTCGGCGATGCCTACCATAACCTGAACGACCATGCGGCTTCCGATAAGGCCTTTAACCAGGCTTTGGAGCTCGACCCCGATCATACCTACGTGCTGAATAACTACGCGTATTACCTCAGCATCCGCAAAACAGAACTCGAAAAGGCCAAAACCATGTCGGCCAAAACCCTGGAGACAGAACCAAACAGCCCCTCCTTTCTGGATACTTATGGATGGATCCTGTACCAGATGGATGATGCCCAGGGTGCCCTCACCTATATCGCCAAAGCGCTCTCATTTAGTCCGGAGAGTCCGGAAATACTCGGGCATATGGGCGACGTGCTCCATAAACTCAAGAGGGACGACGAAGCTAAAAGGTACTGGGAAAAGGCACTCGAGCTAAATCCTGATTCAATTGAACTTCGTAAAAAAATTGAAGGTACCTTTGTTTTCTAAAGATGAATAAACTATCCCTGGTCGCACTATCCGTCCTCGTACTTGGCTCCTGTAATTTACGGAAATCAGCCAAAACAACGGGAGAAACACCATTAAGCACTGACCTGGTGACATTAGAAAAACAAATAACAGATAACGCCTTTTCCTTCGAATACCTCTCCTTTAAAGGGGCAGGGAGATTTGATGGAATGGGGATCCAACAAAATCTGACGCTGCATTTTAAAATGAAACGCAGCGAAATTGTATGGATCTCCGCACAAGCCATGCTGAACATTGAAGTGGCCAGGCTTCTCGTGACCAAAGACAGTGCATATATCATACAAAACTTTCCCGAACCCGCTTACCGCGAATTTAGCCTTGATTCACTGAGCCTGCTTCTGGGTGTACCTTTAAGTGTCACCCAACTTCAGGACCTGTTCTTAGGGAACCCGCTACTTCCGTATGATCCGGCCCAGATAGGGATGCGCGGGGATTCGATCATGGTAGAAAAGAGGGTAAGCGCCTTCCTTCTTCATGAGTTCTTTGTACCACAACGTCCAAAAATTGCCAGGAATTTCCTGCAAAGTTTAGAAGAAGAAGGAAGTGCAGACGTACACTACCTCGACTTTCAAACTGTAAACAATAAACAAATGCCTGTGAAAGTTAATATATTCGTGCGTCGTCCTGATCTAACAGCTAAACTTGACCTTCATTACACGAACATATCGCTCGACTCCATCGCCCAATTCCCGTTCCGGAAACCGACTAAATAAAGTCTTTTTGGTTTTTGGACTCATTGCCCTTTTGCTGGCAGGACCCGGTCTTGCACAAGATAAAGGGCTGGATAATAAACGCAAACAAAAAGAGCTTGAACAGCAGCGTAAAAAAAAGGAAGAGGAAATAAAACTTACCAAAAAATTACTCAACCAAACGGAAAAGGAAAAGAAGAAGTCGCTGAACCAGCTGCATCTTCTGAATAAACAGATCCGTATGCGCGAATCGCTGATCCAGACTGTAAATCAGGAAATTGAAGGGATAGACGGGCAAATTTTTACGAAACGCGACGATATCGATGCCCTTCTTGCCGACCTGGAGGTGCGTAAAAAAGAATATGCCGATATGGTCTATCTCGCCTATAAAAATAAACGCGTTTTTGACCCGCTAACTTTTGTATTGTCAGCCTCATCCTTTCATCAGGCGGCACGGCGCATTGAGTTTCTCCGAAGTTTAAGTGCCTCGCGTACCCTGCAAATGGAACTGATCCGGCAAACCCAGAAAGATCTCGAAAACGAGCTGGCCCAACTGGAACGGATCCGCAATGAAAAGTCGTCGTTGCTCTCTAAAAAAGAAGAAGAAAAAACAGAACTCGAAGAGGATAAAAAGGAAGAAAACCAGATCGTTGGATCACTCAAATCGAAGGAAAAAGAACTTAAAAAAGAATTAAAAGCCAAGCGAAAAGCGGCGAAAAAACTGGATGATGCCATTGCACGTATCATTCGTGAAGAGATAGAACGGGCCAGAAAAGAAGAGGAAGCACGCCTCAAAAAAGCGGGGAAAACAGAGAAAAAAGGCACCGAGTTGGCCATGACCCCCGAAGCTGTGGCCCTTTCCGCCAGTTTTACAGCCAATAAGGGGAAACTCCCCTGGCCTGTGGAAAAAGGCTTTATAATCCGCAGCTTTGGTGAACACCGCCACCCTACTCTGCCCAATGTAAAAACCGTCAATAACGGGATCGACATCGTTACCACGGATGGTTCCAATGCCCGCGCTGTATTCCAGGGTGAGGTTCGCGCCATCTTCAATGTTCCCGGTATGCAAAATGCCGTGATGATCAACCATGGCGAGTTTTTCACCGTCTATACCCACCTCGAAACCGTACTGGTTAAGAAGGGGGATAAAGTCACCACCAAACAAAATCTTGGCAAGGTTTATAAGGACCCCGACGACGGAAAAAGCATCGTACACTTTGAGCTCTGGCAAGGCAATGTCAAACAAAACCCTGAAACCTGGATCTATTCAAAATAAGAATGCGTAAAGCCGTTATTGATCTGGGTACCAATACGTTTCACCTCCTTATTTCTGAACAGGAGGGTGAACAAATAAGCGAAGTTTCGAAAATACAGATCGCCGTAAAACTGGGCGAAGGAGGCATCGAATTTGGCCGAATTGCCCCTCCGGCTTTCGAACGCGGACAAAAAGCTCTTGAAGAATTTCGCAAGGTGCTTAACCAATTCCCTTGCGAAGAGGTCCATATTATTGCCACCTCTGCCATCCGCAGTGCTGAAAATGGAAAGGATTTTATTCGTGAGGCTGAGGAAAGAAGCGGATTTAAGATCACTTGCATTAGCGGAATGGAAGAGGCAGAATGGATAGCCAAGGGGGTATTTCATTCGCTGCCAACAATGTCGCATCCTTATATAATTATGGATATTGGGGGCGGGAGCGTGGAGTTTATTCTTTGTGAAGGGAAAAACATCATCCATAAACAAAGCCTCGATATTGGTGCAGCCCGCCTGCTCGCCCGTTTTAAACCCAGTGACCCCATTTTGGCTTCCGAGCTCGGATTGCTGAAAAGCTACCTGGAAGAAAACCTTTCCGGATTGATGCATCAGGCCCAGGACGCCGGAGTTACAACACTAGTGGGCTCGGCTGGTTCTTTTGAAAGCATTTTGGAACTTGTATCAGACCTGCCCGGCTATGAAAGCAAGTCGATTGGGCCAGCCTGTTTTATTATCCCTATGGATGCTTTTGATCAGGTTTACAAACAACTTCTTGCCTCAACAAAGGCTGAAAGGGAACAAATGAAGGGACTGGCAGATTATCGGGTAGAAATGATGGTGGTTTCTGCTGTTCTGGTCGATACGGTTATTAAAATGGCACGTATTGATAAGGTTTACTGCTCCCTGTATTCGCTCAAAGAAGGCGTTTTATTCGGCTAGGAATTTCCGGAGTTCCACCACAAAACGCGACAGCGGGAAGCCAACCACGTTATAGTAACATCCTTCTATACGCTCCACTCCCACATAGCCTATCCATTCCTGAATGCCATATGCTCCTGCCTTATCAAAGGGTTGGTAATGCGTAATGTAATAGTCGATCTCATCCATATGGAGATGCCGGAAAAACACTTCTGTACTTTCGGTAAACACCTGTTTTTTAGTACCCTGACGCAAACAAACCCCGGTATGCACCCAATGGGCCCTGCCTGACAACATTTTAAGCATCTCACGCGCTTCGGCCGCATCTGCCGCCTTGTTCAGTATGATGTCGTCGCAACAAACTACGGTATCCGCAGTAATGAGGCATTCTTTTCCGCTAATTTGAATATGATCTGATTTCAGCGAGGCCAAAAAACCTGGTACTTCTTCACCTTTCAGGGAAGCCGGAAAAGCTTCGTCAATATCCCCCAGGCGCAATTCGAACAAAAAGCCCGCTTCCTTAAGCAAGCTCTGCCTGCGAGGTGATTTGGAACCTAAAAGCAATGGCGTTTCCTGGATAAACACTTTTTATTGATTATCGCGCCATTCGTATACCCAGCTGCTTTGAATGGTTTCGAGATGGCCTTCGTTACATTCTTCTCGGGTGCCTTTAAAATTCGGTATTTCCAGCACCCATTCGATCAGGTCGGTAAAACGGATGCGGTAGATCTGACTTTCTCCAAATTCGTCGCCGAACCTTTCGTACAGGGCTATGGCTATATCTTCGTAATCGTTCCAATGAATGGGAAGGGTAAATTCCTTGTGTTTGTTCTCCATGATCAATGATGTCCGATAATGTCTGTTTGGTCGGGAATGGTCACCTCTATGGTGCCTTCATCTTCCAGCACGCACTGGCAACCCAGCCGCGAATTTAATTTGGGATTGCGTGCCCGGTCAATAAAGTCTTCCTCCTTATCGCTGATCTCCTGTAAAAGGTCCATGCCCTTCTCTACATAAACATGGCAGGTCGAGCAGGCACATACGCCCCCGCAATTGTGGTTCAGCTCCACATCATTATCCTCGGCAATATCCAGTACCGAGTCGCCTTCCTCCATCTCAAAGCTGAGGGAAGGTTTTGTTTTGTCTTCAAAATGAAAAATGATCTTTCCCATTGTGGTGCAAAGGTACGTCCGGGAGAAGGCAAGTTCCAAGTTCCAAGCTCCAAAATTGTCACCCTGAGCCGGCAAACATATTTATAAATTTTGCAGAATCTTCACGCCGAGCCGGAGGGTCCAAATGACCATGGACCATAGACCATGGCTGATTGAGGAACTAGGGAAAGTTGGAGGACATTGTCACAGAGCACGTCACACTGAGCTTGCCGAAGTGCGACGGGCGGAACGGATCGACAGTTTTGGCCGATCGCCAGAAGCGCGATAAATCGGCGTCTCCTACGACAACTTTTTCCTTCATCCTTAAAAACAACCCCCTCCACGCCGTGTCAAATTAGCGCACAAGCCCACTGAAAACTGAAAACTTCAATACCCCTTCCTTGTCTTTCTCCGTACAAACCCGGCAATGATCACCAAAACGGAGAAAAACCCCGCCAGTCTTCCCAGGTAATCGCCCGATTTGGCGTAAAACGTCTTTTTTGTTCCCGTTGAAATATTCATTTTCACGGCATCCTCCACCCACCATTCCGTTTGAGCAAGCACCTTTCCGCTTGGGTCGATAAATCCGGAAATACCCGTGTTGGCGCTTCGGGCCACGTACATGCGGTTTTCGATGGCTCGCAAACGGGCATAGAGAAAATGCTGGCGGTAACCGGGGGTGTCTTTCCACCAACCGTCGTTGGTGATAATACCAAGAACACCTGCGCCATTGTTTACGTATTCACCTACATATTCGCCAAAAACAGATTCATAACAAATGATCGGTGCCACATGCGCATCGCGATCGCTGAATACAACCGCCGAATCACTTCGGCCAAGGGAACCACTCGTGCCTCCCAAATCAATGGCATAGTTTTCAAGGAATCCAAAAATGCGTGGATAAGGCATTTTTTCGACTCCCGGGACCAGTTTGGATTTATGGTAAATTTCTACTGGTTTATTGGCCCGGAAAGAAAGGGCTGTATTATACGAATCGTAAAACAGTCCGGGTGATTGTTTGATCTCCCTTGCAGTACTGCTGTGTTTTTCATTTTTGTCATAAACCCGTACCGTGCTGGCGCCGCTTATGAGCATAAGTTCCGGGTAACGGTTCACCCAGGCTTGAATACGTTGTACTGTCGGTTCTGTATCCAGACTTCTTTCATCAAGGTAATCAGTAAGGGCGGTTTCAGGCCAAAACATGAGGCGAGTAGCCGGCGTTACCAATGAGTCGCTGAGCCGGAACAAGCGCTGCAACTGCTGCTCCGGGGTCATGCCATCGAACTTATCCGTATAAGGGTCGATATTGGGCTGTACAACAATCGTTT
The DNA here is from genome assembly GCA_003531115.1 of Bacteroidota bacterium. Taxonomy (GTDB): domain Bacteria; phylum Bacteroidota; class Bacteroidia; order UBA8524; family UBA8524; genus UBA8524. The sequence continues at coordinate 75,772 of DQHT01000135.1, forward strand.
CAAAGCCGATAAGCTCTTTTAAGCTATCGCTATATTTCTCCTTTTCTCCAATAGACAAGGATGCTGCCACCGGGAGTAGCAACCAAAGAGCCGGGCGTATCCATGTCTTCCAATTACCTGCCCTGACCAGAGTCAGATAGATCAAAATAGTAGTTCCATATACCCATAAACTGCCTCCCAGGGTACCTGTAATTTCATACCACTGCACCGCCCATACCGAACCGGCAAAAACATTTCCAATATTGAGCCAGGGCCAGGCAATGTCCCAATTAAGATGCAGGTATTCAACACTTAATGAAAACATAAGCAGCGCAGGATAGGCCAGTTTATCACCGAATATTTTCCGTGTTCGATGAAATAAAAGCCAGGGTAGGGACTGGAGTTGGGCATTAAGCAGAATGGCCACCATGGATCCTGCAGGAGAGGCGAACCAGGTCCAGTATGTGGTGGCCGCATTCCATAAAATAAAGGTTAAACTTATCTGAAAATAATACTGTAAGGGTTTATCGGCCACCTGATAGTGGTGGTTTTCCAATGCCAGCAAAGGAATGAAAGCGAGGAAGATTAAAAAGGGAAAAGGCAATGGAGGCCAGGCTGCAAAAAGAAGCAGAGCGCTTAGAACTACATAAAACCAGGGGTTTATTCGTTGTAACATCGATGACAAAAGTATCATAAAAAAGTCGACGGTCAACGGTCGACTGTCAACAGCTGGCGCGTAGACCATAGCAAGGGTTTTGGGCTATGAAAACGGCCCTCCGGTCCCTGAGCCGGCAAACGAATAATTAGCTTTTGCCGTATCTTCACGCCGGGTCGAAGGGCCGGAAGGGTTGACTCTCACTTCCCCTCAATAACCAACACAATCTCCCCTTTAGGAGCGTTAGCCTTCACCGACTCATAAAGCTCCCTCAAGCTTCCCCTTCGCTTTTCCTCAAACATTTTGCTGATCTCCCTGACCAAAACTACCCTGCGGTCTTCTCCAAAAAATTCCATCATCTGCAACAAGGCCTTTTCGATACGATGGGGGGATTCATACAGGACTATTGTTCGCGTTTCTTCAGCGAGTTCCTTTAAGCGGGTTTGTCGTCCTTTTTTCAGGGGCAAAAAACCTTCATAGACAAAGCGGTCGGATGGGAAACCGGATGCCACCAGTGCGGGAACAAAAGCCGTGGCACCGGGGAGACAAATTACTTCAATACCCTTTGCAACAGCTTCCCGCACCAACAAAAAGCCCGGATCAGAGATGGCAGGGGTTCCGGCATCGCTGATCAGCGCTATAGAATCTCCGGATAACAAACGGGCACAAAAGGTCTCTACTACCTTATGTTCATTGTGAAGATGATAGGCTGCCAGTTTATTCTGAATGGAGAAATGTTTGAGCAAAACCCCGCTGGTCCGGGTGTCTTCCGCCAGGATCAAACTTACTTCACTCAATACACGCACAGCCCGATGGGTCATGTCTTCCAGGTTTCCGATGGGTGTGGGAACAATATACAGGATACCTTTGGTCAATGTCGCGTTTATTATATTGATATACAGGTGATTAAAATACTCTAAAACATGTCAGTTACTCAGTAGTTTCCTGAACTTTTCTGCCTCGATCGACTCCACATAGAGCGTTCGTGAGCCTTCGGGTTTTTTTCTGGATTCCACTTTTATGATGAACTGATGGTATCCGCTAAAGTACATGAGTTTGCGAATAACCAGCATATTCAGATTCGCGACGGAATCGGGGTGGCTTCTGGTCAGTTGCTCATAGAGCTGTTTTAATTCCACTTCCAGGGGAAGGTTGTGCTCGTCGGTAACCACATGGTTCCAGGCAATCATACCAGACTGTGCCTTGAGGAGAAAATCAGCTTCAGACTCTCTTCCATTCAATAAAGGCTTGATAAAATCGATCAAAATACGTGAATATGAAGTCATAATTTTCGAGGTTTTTACTATCCAAATGCACTAAAAAAGCAAGGGGCACTAAAACAACTTGAAAAAAACGGATAACACGATGACCAGATGTAAAGAACGTCCTGATGAAATCTTCAAAAGGTCAGCCTTGAAGGAATTCAGGTGGAATAAGGCAATATTAAGGCCGTAATGTTGATTAAAGCAAGAAGAAGGGCAAAAATCTACATGATCAACTTCCGAAAGCTTCCTGTTTTATCCCCCATATTAAAAAAAATAAATACTTCACCTGATTTGTTCTATCTTGTAATAGGGTATGTCGGGGAAACACGGGGAAACGTTTGCAGTATTCCACTAATTATCATTAAAAATACGTCAATTCGTTTATGAAGGTTGCACGTCCCGAACATCCCAATATCTTTGTAGAATTGCATAAAACATTTACAAATTGGCGTTCAGCACGGTAATCATAGAGGACTCTCCAATCTACCTTAAGGTATTGGAAGAATTGGTCAGAGAGAATAAGGATCTGGAACTGATAGCCAGCACGACGGATTTTGTCGAAGGAAAAACCATCCTTCAGACAATGATACCCGATCTGATCCTGCTCGATGTAGAGATCGGTGATATGACTTCCTTTGACCTCATCCCTTTTATCAATCCCCAAAGCCGGGTCATTTTTGTTACTTCCCATTCTGAATACGCGGTTAAAGCCTTTGAGGTCAGCGCCATCGATTATCTGGTAAAACCCGTAACCAAACAGCGNNCTGCAACAAGCCATCCAGCGTTTTAAAGATTCGATGGAAGGCATTGGCAACAATGGAAGCAGCTCGGATAGTGAGGAAAAATTCAGCATGGACCAACGTATCATGGTGGCAGCTGACGACCGATATGTGCTTATCGAAGTTTCTGAGATCATGTATATCGAAGCATTGGGGAACTATGTACAGATCTATATCGGCCCGGAAAAACGACTCGTAACCTATGGCTCGATCAAAAACTGGTCGAACCGCCTGCCTGAGAAGTTCTTTTTCCAGATCCATCGCTCTACTGTCATCAACCTTGAATTCCTCGAACGCATAGAAAAATACACCAACGACACAGGAAGAGCCTATCTTAAAGGAAAGCCCGAACCCCTGGAGATCAGCCGGAACTTCTTTAGCTTGATGAAGAAGACGTTTAAGGTGTAGTGTTGAACTGTGGGACTGTTTTACTGTTGGACTGGACTGTAAATAATCTTCTACCAACATAGAAACGAACAATCCTACAGTCCCACGATCCCACAGTCCCACAGTCCCACAATCCCACAAAATCCCCACTCACATAGTCAAATCCCCATTCGTATAAATTCCGCTTCCCGTACATATTAGTGCAAGTATTTTCGTCGCTCCTTTTAAAATTGAGGAAAATGAGAAAACTAATTTACGCGATTCTTAGCCTGTTTTCATTACTTAGCCTGTCCATGACACAGGAAGTAAATGCGCAATCCCTGCGCATGGATGTACGGAATCAACAATACAGCGGTGATACCTTGTTTTTTGATATCTATCTTTCCAGAAACGGTGGTTCTGCTGATTATTACCTCGGTGATGCCGACTTTGTGCTGAACTACAACAATGCCAATTTTTCTACACCCACTATAGGCTATGTAAGTGGCTCTAACGTTCTAAAGAACCACACCGGATCAGCAACTTCAACCTATAACGGCAATATAGCCGCCGCGCTGGGATCCTCAAATCCGAATACAAACAAGATCATGATCAACGTGCTGCAGCCTTCATTCGGGAACCAAACCCAGTTTGAATCCAATATCGCACGGATCGATACAAACCAACTTACCCACCGTTTAGGAACCTTCTGGATAAAAGGACTTCAGGATAAAACACAATCTCCCAGTTTGACCTGGGTAACTGCCGGTGCAGGAATTCGTACTACAGTTTATACGCTCAATACTTCCACCCCGTGGAAGTCTAACAGAATTAGCAGCCTTGACGCCAATAATCCGACCATCGGCACAGAACCGAGCACGCAGGTTACAGCCATGTCTGTAACAACCAAGACCGATACGTCCATCAGCCTCTCCTGGACGAGGGGTAACGGTAATGATGTAGTCGTATTGGCCAAACAAGGATCAGCCGTTGGAACCGACCTGCCTACAGACGGGATCGCCTACGATGCAGATTCATTTGGCGTAGGATCTCAGATCGGCAGCACCGGCGTTTATGTGGTATATCGCGGAACAGCAACAAGCACTACAGTACTGAAGCTCGATCCTGAAACCCATTATTATTTTGCCGCCGTAGAAGTATATGGAGAAAACGGACACAATGAAAACTACCGTGCTTCTTCACCTGCAACCGCCAATGATACCACCAAGGCCGGAGAACCCGGTACTTCGGCTACCAACCTTCAAATTACTGCATTCACCACCACTACCCTCGATCTGTCGTGGACAAATGGAAGTGGAGCGAACCGCATCGTTGTAGCCAAGTCAGGATCCGCCGTTTCGGTTAATCCGACAGATGCTGTTGCCTATACAGCTGATGGCGACTTCACTGCCGGTGAGGATCTTGGATCAGGAAATATCGTAGTATATGATGGTAGCGGAAGCACCGCCAGCATCAGCGGACTCACTGCGAATACCGAATACCATTTTGCGGTTTACGAATACAATGGTAGCAATGGAGCACGAAACTATAAAATCGATACGCCTGCGGTTAATGACAGGTTCACCCTGCAAACAGAGCCTACCACGGCTTCTATCGATGCTGATTTCTCCAATATCGCACCTACATCTATGACCTTCAGTTTCACAGGAGGTAACGGAGCTAAACGGATCATTTTGATACACTCAGGAGCCGCCGTTGATGCTGACCCTGCTGATGGAGAAGAATATACCGCATCCACAACTTTTGCGGGTGGCGACACACTGGGTACAGGGAACTATGTGATCTATGCAGCAGACAGCAACTTTGTAACGGTTACCGGTTTAACAGCGAATACCACGTATCACTACGAAGTATTCGAATACAACGGAACCGGCGAAGCAGCCAATTACCTGACTTCTTCTACCCTCACCGGCAGCAAAACAACAACAGAAGCTGAGCCTGCTACATCTGCCACCGCTCTTACATTTACCGCCTTCTCAACTACAACACTGGACCTGAGCTGGACCAATGGAGATGGTGCCAACAGGATCGTAGTAGCCCGCGCTACTTCGGCAGTCGACTTTACACCGGTTGATACCAACGCATACACGGCCAATGCTTCCTTCAGTTCAGGAACAGGCCTGGGCGGAAGCAATGATAACTATGTGGTATACAATGGCTCCGGATCTTCTGTTCAGGTAACGAACCTCACACCGAACACCGAATACCACTTCGCTGTATACGAATACAATGGTAGCGGCGGGGCTCAAAACTATAAAATTGATACCCCTGCTGTAAACGACAGGTTTACCCTGCAAACAGAGCCTACCGTTGCCTCAAGCGGACCGGCATTTACCAGCATTTCAACAACAGGTATGACTTTCCATTTTACAGATGGAGATGGTGCCAACCGGATTATCCTGATCCACGCAGGCGCCGCTGTTGACGCTGACCCTGTTGATGGAACCGCCTATACTGCTAACTCGGCCTACTCAAGTGGAGATCAGATTGGCACAGGTAATTATGTGGTTTATGCTGGCTCAGATACCTTTGTGTCTGTTACCGGATTAACCGCCAACACCACCTACCATTACGAAGTATTTGAGGTGAATGGTTCAGGAGAATCCAATAACTACCTGACTTCTTCATCCCTGGTAGCCGACGAGATCACCCTGCAATCCGCTCCGACCATACCGGCTTCTTTGCTGACCATCAGCAATGTTACGACCAATTCAATGGGACTCCGCTGGACCAAAGGAAACGGAGACGCCCGTGTAGTGGTAGCCCGAGCTGTAAGTACGGTTTCCTCCGACCCTGTTAATGGTACAACCTATACGGCAAACGCGACTTTCGGTAGTGGCGACACCGTATCTGCCGGACAATACATCGTGTATGACGGAACGGATAGTGTCATTACGGTTACCGGACTTTCACAGGATACTTCCTATTTCTTTGCGGTTTACGAATACAACGGAACAGCAGGAAGCCAAAACTACCTGACTACAACACCGGCCACTGCCGACTCCAATACCGCTATCCAGTTGAACATTACCGCCTTGCTTGAAGGTCCGTTTAACGGCACTACCATGGATACGGTATTGAATGAGATCGATTCTATTCCTTTGTCCCAACCTTATAATACCGCTCCATGGAACTATGCGGGTACGGAAAATATCACGGCCGTTCCTTATGACGTGGTTGACTGGGTATATGTTCAGGTACGGAGAGCAGCTACTGCAGCTGGTGCACTCACCGACAGTGTGGTAGCTGAGCAGGCCGGATTCCTGATGGCCGATGGTCTTATTATGGACAGCACCGGTGTAACGGAAATGAAATTGCACCCAAGCCAGGCTGGATATGGCCAACTCTACGTAGTGGTATATCACAGAAATCACATTGGGGTGATGTCTGCAACAACCATGAGCTATAGCAGCGACAGTAGCGGATTTGTATTCGACTTCACTACAGGTGCGGGACAAGCTTACGGAACTGCCGCCCTGGTATTGTCAGGTAGCAGGTATGTTATGTACACCGGTAATGCCGACGCCTCAGGTTCGGCCATTGATGCCGACGACCGTGATGCGGCGTGGGATGCCCGAAACGCTTACGGATACAGACAGGAAGACGTGAATATGGATGGTAATGTAACAAGCTCCGACCGGAGTGCGGTATACAACAATACCGGACAAGACGAGCAAATTCCATAACTCAGAAATAGTATATAATGAAAAAAGAGCATCGATTTGATGCTCTTTTTTTGTTTCCCTGTTCACACATTGACCTTTCAGAACCCTAATGTTTACGCCAAATACAAGGTTTTTTCCCCACTTATATAAGCCTGCCGCCATTCATATAAAAGTAATATTTCCGGGTAAAGAATTGATCCATTTTTGAACTTCATGAAAGGGGGAATTTTCGTAGTAATGACACTGCTAATGAGCTTCATCTCTTTGCGCTCCTTTGCCGTTAATGCGGATGTGCTTGTACGGAACCAACGTTTCGGACATGATACCCTTTTTTTCGATCTCTATTTACAGGCTACTGACACCAACAGCCTCTACCTTTCCAATTCCGATTTTATCCTGAATTTCAGCGAAGCCAATTTTACAAACCCGCAACTTAACTACCTCAGCGGGAGTACCGAATTGTACAATGCATACGGAAACGCTACCAACTCCTACGACTCAAATTTTGGAACCCGTATCGATTCGGATGGCTTGAACGCCTATAAACTTATGATCTTTGTCCAGCTGCCTGTTTATTCGAACCAGACCGATTTTTTAACCAAGATCGCCCGTATCGACCAGCAGGAGCTAACCCATAAACTGGGCACCTTTTATATTACCGGAGCCACAACTTTAAATGCCAATCCGCAAATTAGCTGGGTAACATCCGGAGGAGGGCTGTTGTTGAAGGTAAATCACCGCGACAGTGTTACCCTGGCAAAATCTGCAGCCGTTATCAATGCCGTAAATCCTGCCATTGAAACTGAACCCGCTCAACAAGCCAGCTCACTTGCCATCACAGCCACCTCGAGCACCAGCCTAAGCCTGAGCTGGACGGCAGGAAGCGGTAGCGGAAGGATCTTATTTATTAAAGAAGGAAGCGCGATCAGCACCCTGCCGGTCGACGGATTAACCTATACCCCGAATACCGAATACGCCATTGGCGACCAGATCGGAACAACAGGAGCATACAGTGTTTTCAAAGGAACGGGAACTTCTGTTACTGTAACCGGACTCACCGCCAATACTACCTACCATTTTGCCCTGATGGAATACGAGGGCGACAACGGCTGGAGCGAAAATTACCTTCAGACGAATCCGGATACCCTTTCGGAAACCACCGACGGACTCTTTATTACCGCCAATGTGAAGGTGTTTTTACAAGGTCCCTACAATACTTCTACAGGGCTGATGAACACCGCCTTGCGCATGGGCAACAGTTTTGGAACAACAAATTTACTCCCCTCCGCCCAACCCTATTCCGGTACGCCCTGGAGTTATACTGGAACAGAGAATGTCGACACTGCTAACCATCCTTCCAATGCGGTTGATTGGGTTTTGGTTGAGCTCCGAAGCACCTACAACGGCTCAGCCGTTAGTGGCGGAAGAGCAGCGGGCTTTTTATTATCCGATGGAAGTATCATGGATACCAATGGGGTAGACCAGATCCGCTTCTGGAATGTGAATCCAGGATACTATTACGTGGTGATCAAGCATAGGAATCATTTGCCGGTGATGTCAAGAGATAGTATTTCTTTAGGAACTACATCCAGCCTCTATGATTTTACGAACGGTGGGCAGGGAAGAGCGTATGGGACGGATACGACGACTTTCAGACTTAAACCTATGTCAGTCATGACTACCGGAATATACGGCATGAGAGGCGGAGATGGTGGTGGTTCCGTTACTTATCAGGTTCGTTACAATGGCGGTGGCTTGAATGATCGTGTGGCAATGCTAAATTTTTCAGGGGGAGCAGGTCTTTCCAGTACGCCGAAGAATAACATTTACTCTAGACTTGACCTAAACCTTGACAGACAGAGCCGATACAATGGTGGCGGTCTAAATGATCGTACCAGACTCTTAGGATATGTCGGCGGTGCGGCTAACAGTTCTACCCCTTTAACTATACAAATTCCCAATCCATAATAAAGACTTAGCTATGAAAATACTCGCTTTTCTTATACTTAGCCTATTATCGATACATTCGTATTCACAGGAATTCGAAATTCGAATGAATGTAACAAGTTGCAGTACATTTACTGTTCAAATTCGCTCAATAAATGGCTCTTATCTACCTCAATCTGGAGACTATATCGATGCGATGGACTTTTCTGTAATAGCCCAGAGTTCGTTCGCCTTAACTATTGGCTCAAGCTTCAATGGTTTTAATATGTCTCAAAGTGGAACGCCTTCTGAAGGAGTCTATTCTGGCTTCGCATATTCTGATGGTGGTGCGGGATTAACAACTCTAACCACTAGTTTTAGCCTAAATAGCTGGGTGGATGTTTGTTCGTTTACAATCACCTCCGGAACTACAGATTTAATCATAGCTACTAGTACCGAACTTCCTGTTTATTCTGGAGCTTATTTCGGCTCTACTCCTACTTCTACCAATTTTATTGAGCTCGGAGTTGCGTCAAATAGTGCAATTTTATCCAAACGCTGGGAAGGCGGAACGAGCACAGCATGGGCCACTGCGGCCAATTGGTGTCCAGCAGGTGTTCCTTCGAGCGGAGAGAAGCTAGTTATCCTTGATCAAGCAAATGACCCAATATTGTCAGCTTCTATTGCACTTGATAGTTTGCACATTGCAAGTGGAGCGAAATTGACACTTTCAGGAAATCAGCTCACCCTTGATGGAGGGCTAACCGGAACAGGAATGATCATCGGCTCTTCTACCTCTAGCATCATCTTTAATGGAACCACCAGTTCAACCCTTTACATGGACACCACCCAATGGGATACCACCAACCTGCTGCAAAACTTAACCGTTAACCTGACAGGTGGCGCCAGCCTTACCCTGGGTAGCAAAGTAGGTGTTCTTGGTATTCTCCTGCCCACTGCAGGAACGATCACAACCGGAGGCAATCTGCGTATCTGTGCGCGAACAACAAGCTCCTACGGACAAATTGACCCGACCGGAAGCGGTACGATATCCGGAACGCTGACCGTTCAAAAAGCCCTTTCCAATACCAATGCAGGCTGGAGGCATATTGGTTTGCCTGTTATCGGCACCATTAACGATATTGATAGTTTTGATATATTGGATTCAAGTCATACGGTGCCTGCTGAAAAGAACATTAAATATTGGAACGCCGTTCCTGTGAGTGGAAATGACGCTCCGGGTTGGACGGTTCCGGATTCTACATTCGGTCCTACAGTAGGCTATGCCATCTACGGGAACAACTCCAGTGGGGGAAAACATGACTTCAGCCAGATCTGGTCCGCCAGCGGGACAATTAGTTCAGGTCAACGTGATTTTGTAGTTAAAAACAGTGTGGCTGGTGGCTCTTCTGATCCCGATGATCAGGGTTGGAACCTGATCGCGAATCCTTATGCCAGCAATCTGGATGTATCTACTTTATGGACGACGACCTTAAATAGTGCCAGCTACAAAGCCATCCATGTTTATGATCAAATAAACGATCAATACACGGCCATATGTTCCTCGGGTGTAACCATTATTACCAATGGCGGCGCAAGCGGAACACCCAATTCGGCCAGTGTTGTTGCCCCGTTCCAGGCGTTTTGGGTAAAGGCAAGCAGCAATACCACCCTCTCCTTCACTGCTGCAAATCAAACAATAAGCTCAAGCGGTTTGGGTACATTTATGAAGAAAAACTACGACCTGGCACGAATCGACGTGTACGACGCCGACTCAGCCTGGGACCAAACCGTCGTGTATTTCGATGAGAATGGTAATCCAGGTATGGATAACGGGTTGGATGCTTTCAAGCTATATTCCTACGATGCAGCGATTCCAAGCTTGTATAGCCTTAGTCCTGATGGAAATTACGCCATCAACGCATTAAACAGCGCCGTACAAACCCACAGCCTCCCCCTTGGTTTCCGTAGCAGCAAAACCGGCCAGATGAGCTTTANNATCTTCTACGATATCAAAGCAAATCCCTATACCTTTAACCATACCCAAAATAGCGATTCCCGTTTTGTCTTGCATTTCCAAACCTATGGCCTCAGCGCCGAAAAATTGGTTAGCGATATCCAGAACATGAATATCAGCGGTGATGGATCAGCGGTATATGTATTCGTACCCGCCTTCTATAAAGACCAGAACTACCAGCTCGAAGTGATCGACATGGCCGGACGTGTTGTTTATACCGATACCAAATTGTCTCTAAATCACGGAATGAATACATTGAATCTCAACCTGAATGCGAATGCGTATTATGCCGTTCGGATCAAAGCTGCCGAGGGTATCGTTAGCGGGAAGGTGCAAATCCGGTAATGGAATAATACGTTAGGGGCTGTCCCTTGTGGCTGCCCCTAACGGATTATTTTCGACGCCTCTAACGGATTATTCAACAACCGCCCTTGTGGCGGCCCCGACAGACAGACAGACAGACAATCTTCGATTTATTTCAACTTCCGCTTCACCTCGATCTCCTCAAATCCTTCAATAATATCGCCTTCCTGGATATTGTTAAAGCCTTTGATACCCAAACCACATTCGTAACCTGCAGTTACTTCTTTCACATCGTCTTTAAAACGTTTTAATGAATCGAGAACCCCGGTATGGATCACCACACCGTCGCGAACCAGACGTATTTTGGTGTTTCGGGTGATCTTTCCATCCAAAACATAACATCCTGCTATGGTACCCACTTTGGTGATGGTATACACCTCGCGAACGGCAACGTTGCACACTTCTTTCTCCTGAATATCCGGCTCGAGCAATCCTTCCATCGCATCTTTGATCTCTTCGATAGCTTTGTAAATGATGGAGTAATATTTGATCTCGATGCCTTCGTTTTCGGCAAGTTTTTTAGCCTGTCCGGATGGACGAACCTGGAATCCGACAATGATCGCATCGGATGCGGAAGCCAACATCACGTCTGTTTCAGAAATTTGCCCTACGGCTTTCTGGATCACGTTGATCTGGATCTCTTCGGTTGATAGCTTAAGCAGGGAATCGGCGAGGGCCTCAACAGATCCATCCACATCCCCTTTGACAATGATATTCAATTCCTTGAAGTTACCGATGGCCAAACGACGACCGATCTCATCCAGGGTAATGTGTTTCTGGGTCCTTAGCCCTTGTTCACGCTGCAATTGGGTACGTTTGGTGGAGATCTCTCTCGCTTCCTGATCGGTTGCTGTGGCTACAAACCTGTCACCCGCCTGTGGTGCTCCGCTGAAACCAAGTAAGGTAACCGGAGTGGCTGGTCCTGCTTCATCGATCTTTTTACCTCGTTCATTGAACATGGCTTTTACTTTACCAGCATGAACACCGGCGATGATTGGATCACCTACACGAAGGGTACCGGCCTGAACCATCACGGTGGTAACTATACCCCGACCTTTGTCGAGCTGGGCTTCCACAATAGTTCCGCTGGCCCGTTTATTCGGGTTGGCTTTCAGATCAAGCATCTCCGCTTCGAGCAATACTTTTTCAAGAAGCTCGTCGATATTTAATCCTTTTTTCGCTGAGATCTCCTGGCATTGGAATTTTCCTCCCCAGTCTTCAACAAGAATATCCATCTGCGCCAGTTGTTCGCGCACTTTTTCCGGGTTTGCCCCGTCTTTATCAATTTTATTGATGGCAAAAACCATCGGCACACCCGCTGCCTGAGCATGGGCGATTGCCTCTTTCGTTTGGGGCATCACATCATCATCCGCCGCAATCACAATGATGGCAACGTCGGTGATCTTGGCACCCCGCGCACGCATGGCGGTAAAGGCCTCGTGACCGGGAGTATCCAGGAATGTGATCTTTTTACCACTGTCGAGTTTCACCTCGTAGGCCCCGATATGCTGGGTGATCCCTCCGGCTTCTCCGGCAATTACATTCGCCTTACGCACATAATCGAGCAGCGATGTTTTTCCATGATCGACGTGACCCATAACGGTTACGATAGGTGCACGTGGCAACATATCCTCGTCGGAATCTACCTCTTCTTCGATGGATTCCTGTACTTCCGCACCCACAAATTCCACATCATAGCCGAACTCTTCTGCAATGATGGAGATCATCTCGGCATCGAGACGCTGGTTAATGGAAACCATCATACCCAGACTAAAGCAGGCCGTGATCACATCGTTTACTCCGATATCCATCATTTTCGCCAATTCGTTGGCCGAAATGAACTCCGTAACCTTGAGGGTTTTTTGTTCCATTTCGTCGAGGCGCGATTGCTCCTCACGATTTTGGGCGTGCTGGTCGCGTTTTAAACGACGGCTTTTCTGACGGTTACCCCCGCCACGACTGCTTGGTTGCAGGCGTGCCAGGGTTTGTTTCAGTTTATCCTGGATCTGTTTTTCCGTGATCTCCTGTTTACCATCCGGATTTGAACGGTTCATAGCCCCGGGAGCGAGTTTTTTCTCACGCGACTGGGTTGTATTGGATGGAGAAGTAGTATTTCCTCCTGCCGGACGATTTTGTGCACCCGGACGTGGAGTTGCATTTGTATTTTCACGGTTATGGGGTGCTCCGGTGTTTCCGGTACCCACTGTTTTCCGTTTACGTTTTTTCTTACCCTCATGGGAACCATCTGAAGAAGCAACGGGCTTTTTCTTTTGTTCGCTGGGAAGTTCGATCTTACCCAGAACTTTGAGTCCCTGAAGTTTCTCGTACTGTGGCTTCACAACAGATACAGGTTCTTCGGCGGGAGTTTCCCTGACTTTTTCTGCCGGTTTTTCCTCCTTTTTTGGAGCCGGTTTTTTAGCCTCAACAGGTTTTTCTTCTTTGGGGGCTTCAACCTTTTTGCTGACCTCCTTTACGGGCGCCTCTGTTTTCACCTCGATCGGCTTTTCTTCTACTTTTTCAACAGGTTTTTCCCTTACTTTTTCGAGTGATGGTGTTACCGTTGGTTTTTCTACCGGAGGTACGGTGGGTTTTTCTACCGGTTTTTCCGTTGGTTTTTCTACCGGCTTTTCTATTGGTTTTTCAACGGGTATTTCGGTTGGTTTTTCCTTGGGGGGTTCAACCGGTTTTTCCGCCTTTTTGGAAGTCTTTTTGCCTTCATTGAGTTCGATCTTACCGATCACGGTCACTTCAACTTTGTTATCCGACGATTCGACTTTTTTGGCAGCAGGCTTTTCTTCTGTTTTCTCAACAGGAGGAGGGGTAATGGCAGCAGGTTTTTCCTTCGCTCCTGAATAAGGATTGGCGGTTGTGTTTTTGATCAGAACCTGGTCGTCATCAAATTCATTATTATCCGTACCGGCTGGTTTTTTGGGCATGTCGGAGATCTCGGTGGTTGAATTTTCCTCCCGCGTTTTGCTGATCTCCAGCTGTTTTGCCTCATCCCTTGCTGCCTTGTCCGATCTGAAATCTTTCAACAAGATATCGTACTGATCCTGTGTGATCTTGGCAGTAGGTTTACCATCCACCTCAAAGCCTTTGCCTTTCAGGTGGTCAGCAAGCGTCCCCACGGCAACCCCCAGTTCTGTGGCAACTTTGATGATACGGTATGTGTTCTGTTTTTCTGTCATTACTTTTTTTTATTTCCCGTTTTTTTCCGGCGTCGGGATCGCCATTAACCCCTAGTACTTCATCGCGTTAGTCATTATCAAATTCCGATTTAAGAATTCGTTTGATCTCCGCCACTGTTTCTTCTTCCAGTTCCGTTCTCCGAACCAGATCCTCATCCGACATGCTCAATACCGATTTTGCAGAATCGAGTCCGATGGCTTTTAACTCATCGATGATCCATCCTTCAATTTCGTCAGAGAACTCGTCGAGCTCAATATCCTCTTCCACTCCTTCTTCACTGTCGCGGAATACGTCGATCTCATAACCGGTTAATTTACCGGCCAGTTTAATATTATGTCCGCCCTTACCGATAGCCAGAGAAACCTGGTCGGGTTTGAGGAAAACAGATACCCGCTCTTTTTCTTCGTCGACTTCCATAGAGGTAAGTTTCGCCGGACTCAAAGAGCGTTGGATATACAATTTCAGGTTGGTGGTATAATTGATCACGTCGATGTTTTCGTTACGCAGTTCACGAACGATACCATGGATACGTGACCCTTTCATACCTACACAGGCACCAACAGGGTCGATACGGTCGTCATAACTTTCAACAGCCACTTTGGCCCGTTCACCCGGCTCACGTACGATCTTTTTGATGGTAATGAGTCCGTCGAGGATCTCAGGCACCTCCAGTTCGAACAAACGTTCGAGGAATTCAGGAGCGGTACGGGAAAGGATAATGCGCGGGTTTCCGTTAAACATCTCCACACGGAGCACCACAGATTTGATAGAATCTCCCTTTTTATAAAAATCACTCGGGATCATTTCTCCTTTAGGAAGGATAAGTTCATTGCCCTCATCATCCAGGATCATCAGTTCCTTTTTCCAGATCTGATAAACTTCACCGCTGACAATTTCACCTACGCGGTCTTTGTATTTGCGGTATACTTCATCTTTTTCCAGTTCAAGAATTTTCGACATCAGGGTTTGGCGGGCGGTCAGGATCTGGCGGCGACCGAAATCGATCAAAAACACCTGCTCGATCGCTTCTTCACCCACCTCAAAATCAGCTTCGATCTTCTTTGCATCGGTAATTCCTACCTGCAAAGCTGAATCTTCCACGGCATCGTCTTCCACGATCTGTCTGGTTCTCCAGATCTCGAGGTCGCCATTTTCCGTATTGATGATCACATCGCAGTTCTCATCCGTGCCGAATTTTTTCTTCAGCATGCTCCGAAAAACATCCTCAAGCACACGCATCATGGTGGCTCTGTCGATATTCTTAAACTCCTTGAACTCCGCGAAGGAATCCACTAAACCTAGGTTACTCATTCTGCTACATTTTAAAAGAAACAACCACCCTGGGGTCGTTTATTTGTTCAAATTTATATGTGTTCAGCAAAAGCTGCTTTTTCTTTCCCTTTTCTTTGAAGGATTCTTCGAGTGTCAGGGTGTCGCCCTCAACACTTACAAGTCGTCCTTCATGTTTTTTCCCATCCATCGTACCAAATTCCAGGTTCCGGCCAATATGTTTGGGAAACTGCCTGATCTGCTTCAGGGGCCTGTCGACTCCCGGAGATGAAACCTCCACGGTGAATGCGCCAGTTTCATCCGGGATCTCTTCATCGATCCGGGCAGAAATGGTCCTGCTCACCCTGCTGCATTCGGCGATGGGTATGCCCGCGTCTCCATCCAGCAATACGCTTATCAACTTGCCATTGCTGCTCTTGAGTACATCCACGAGGAAATACTGAGGGTCAACAAGGGCCGCTTCAACGTATTCACGAATTTTCGCTGCGAGTTCCATTTTTCCAATCAATAAAAAAGGGGACGCTGTCCCCTCTTCTTAAATCATTTCGCTGCAAAAATAACACGAATTCTTGAATTAGCAATGGTTTACATGAGACTTTTGTCAATACTTCCCCGCTTCTTGCACAGAATTTGCTCACCTACAGCCTACAGCTTATAGCCTATAGCCAAAAAATGCTACTTTTGCAGCCTTCGTATACCATGATATTTGACAGAGAAAGACCCTCATTCGAGCCCTCCAATAACGTTACAGTAAAGCGTTGTTTTTATGCTTATGAAAATGCCGAGCACTTTGTGAAAGGCAAAAAGGTAGCCGATATCGGTTGTGGCAGCGGCTATGGAACCGTTCACCTGGCCAAATTCGCAGAAACCGCTACCGGTGTAGATTATTCGGCCGAAACACTCGAGGAATCGAGAAAAGAGTATGCCCATGTAAAAAACCTCAATTTTGTGCACGGCAAAGTTCCCCCCATCCCGCTGGAAAGTGAAAGTATGGATGTGGTAACGGCTTTTCAGTTTATTGAACATATCGAGGATCCTGTGGCATTTATCAAAGACGTATACCGCATCCTGAAACCCGGAGGTGTGTTTTTATGCACCACGGTAAATGCCAAAAAATCCCTGGCCAGGAACCCTTTCCACGTGTTTGAATACGATTTTGCATGGATGGAAAAAGATTTCCGCAAGGTTTTCAAAGACGTGGAGATGATCGGACTACAGGGAAACGAGCGCGTGAACAAGTACTACGCCGACAACAACAAATGGGTGCGCAAGATCCTGAAATGGGATGTGCTCAACCTGCATAAGATCGTACCTGCCTCCTGGGTAACCCTGCCCTATAATTTTCTCACCAGCCGCATGCGTAAAGAACTGGCCGAGGAAAACCCGGTTGCCCTGGATATCGATACCAAAGACTTTTTCCTGACCAAAGAAAACCTGGATGATACCTGGGATATTTTTGTGGTAGCCAGAAAAGGGTAGGGAGGATTTGACAAGGAGACTTGGAGACTTGGAGACGAGGGGACTTGGGGACGAGGGGCTTCACGAGTCAACGGGATCTTTGATTCTTGAGGACAAATTTGGTCTTACATGCCGCTAATCCCCCTTCGGAGTAATGGCGCTAACTTAAGATAA
>DQHT01000111.1 GCA_003531115.1 Bacteroidota bacterium
TGCTCTGAACCAGCTGAGCTAAACTCCCAATATGTCAATTTTCCTTCTGGTACTGTGCTTCTCAGCAATCCTGTCTCTCAAAGGGAGTGCAAAGATAGTATTGGAATTCACATTTGCAAATAAGAAGAAATAAATCTCAGATTTCTTAGTTACGACGCAGACGAGGAATCAACCCAGCATCTCCCTCATCGTCTCATCCTTTTCGCATTCATCCTTGCATATTCGGAATGTTATGCCGAATTTGCAAGGATGATTGAGCGAAGATTAACTCCCATACTCCTGGATCGTCTGGAAAATTTCCCGGCTGTTGCCCTCTTAGGCCCAAGGCAGGTGGGAAAAACTACCCTTTCTCATAGCGTGGCAGAAAAGTTCAACAGTATCTATCTGGATATGGAACTGCCGGGTGACCACGAAAAATTAAGTAATGCCGAGTCTTACCTTTCCAGCCATGAAGATAAACTGGTCATTATCGATGAGGTGCAGCGTGTTCCTGAATTATTCCAGCTCTTACGCGGACTGATAGATCAGGGAAAACTCCGGGGGCGTAATTCTGCACGCTTTTTATTGCTGGGATCGACCTCGATCGATTTATTGCAGCAGTCAGGGGAGACACTTGCCGGCAGGATTGCTTACCTGGAGCTCACTCCTCTCGACCTTCTGGAAGTAGATTACCGGGATATTAACCTGTTATGGGAACGTGGGGGTTTCCCAATGAGTTTCCTGGCAAAAAATACGGCTCAAAGTATAATCTGGAGGGAAAACTTTATACAGACCTACCTTGAAAGAGATATTCCCATGTTGGGGCCAAGAGTACCAGCCGAGACTCTTCGGCGGTTCTGGACGATGCTGGCCCATACTCAGGGCGGCCTGCTCAATGCCTCCCAACTGGCCCGGGGATTATTGGTGGACAGTAAAACCATAAGCCGTTACCTCGATCTCATGGTGGATTTATTGCTGGTGCGAAGACTGATGCCCTTTCATGGCAATACCGGAAAACGTCTTGTTAAATCACCCAAAGTTTACATTCGCGACAGCGGTTTGGTCCATACCCTTTTGAAGCTGGATTCCCTCGAAAATCTACTCGGACACCCTATAGTTGGAATGAGTTGGGAGGGATTTGTTGTCGAAAGCCTCATCAGGATGGCGCCGGAGCGGAGCACGTCTTATTTTTACCGCACTGCTGCCGGAGCAGAAATCGACTTATTGCTTGAATTGCCCGGAGCCCAACGATGGGCAATAGAGATCAAACGCGGGCAGGTTGCAAAACCGGGAAAAGGCTTTAACCATGCTCTCGAGGACCTTAAACCCGATAAAGCCTTTGTCGTTTACCAAGGCAAAGAGCGCTATCCCATCGCTGAAAACATTGAGGCCATCAATCTGCTTGAAATGGCTGCGCTATTGGCTGGTTTTTGATTTTTTTAATGAAAGATGGGCCGTATAAGATGCTTGTTATTGAATGATCATAGCAATATCCATATAAACACCCCACTTGCATAGACCCAAAATAAGGAAAACAGAATATGCATAGTGGTTTCAAACTTTTTGCCTCTCCATAGTTCCGGTGAATAGATAAAAAATTGAAAGAACAGCCGGATCGTAAAAAACAGTGCCAAGCCAATGCATAGCGTATTTCCAAGCTTTGTCTCCATCAGGTCGCTTGCCGAGGTCAAACAAAGTAAGCCGATGAGAAACACCATAAGCGCAATAAAGAAGGTATGAACACCCATCATTTGCCGGTTAATAGGGCTGAGCAATTTTAACTCTGTTTTCCAGTTGAAATATTTCGGAAAACCAACGTGAATGAAGGACAGGATAACAAGTAAAACACCAATGATCTCAATATTTAGTTCCATTTGCTTCCAGAATAAATAGACTTAGAAAGGGGGTTAATTTTCGTTCTGATTTGAGCGATAAACCTGCCTGTTTAAAGGTGGTTAGCCAGGTTTTCCGGCTATAAAAATGAAAAAAGCCAAGGGTATAAGCAAGGAAATTGTTCAAATCCCGCAAATGCTCCAGTACGATCACCAGTCCTGATGATCGACTAACACGATTCAGTTCTTTAAAAAACTGAATACGTTCCTCTTTATCCCTTATTTCATGAGCCGACATAATGGCCAGGCACAGATCAAAAGTATTTTCTGAAAACGGGAGTTTGTCTGACTGAATGAAGAGTGTTCCCGGCAATTTGGGGTAAACTTGTCTTGCCCGTTTTATGGATATTTCTGTGTGCTTAACCGGATCGTAAAAGTCGCCCATGCTTAAATCCACCTGACTGAATCTATGCTTTATTAGTAGACTGCTTTCATCAAAACCCGCGTTGATATTCAATATTTTAGTATCGACCTTGTTTATATATGGATCCAGCCATTCTAGCCGATAGAGGCCGGACAGGTCATAGATATAAAAGGAAACGAACAGGGAGATTATCATAACCCCGCATACCACGATCACCCCAGTGGTAATGAAGGGGTGCAAAGCGTGGGGTAGAAAACTCTTGAATAGCAAAAGGACAGTGAGGGAAACAAGCGCCAGCACGTAAAAGTGCCAGTTAAACCGAACGATGTTCGCAACACCCTGAAAGCGTTTTCGTCCTATTGCCATCTTTCCAGTTTACCTTTTTTCCAAAAGTAGGGGATGTTCCTGATTTCAAAGGCATTCGCCAATACCACGTTTTCCAGATTCAGGCTTTTTAAAAAATCGAAATGGTAGGATTCCACTTTCACCGGCTCCGGCTTCCAATTTTCGCGGACTCCTTCGATGATCAATACTGTTTGGACTGCTTCATCGCAGGTGAAGGTAAAAGGCAAAGGACCGGCAAATCGTCTGGCTTCTTTCCAGTCAGCAAAGGGCGAACCCTCCGGGAGAGCGATTTCAGTGACGGTTTGTTCCAAAGTGACATGAAAGTTGGAATTCTCAGAACTGATGGTTTTGAAATCACCTTCTGTAACTCTTTGAATATCAGTAGTAGTATAGTTGTAATGCGTGAAAATGTTACCCAGCACTTCCATTTTCTTTTTGTCCGTTTCTGATTTGAGGATATAAAGTCCTCTCAGTCTTTTCCCTGCTAAAGTGGTATAGCGCACAAAAATGCGGTAACCGATCAGAAAGAAGTCATTGCCCATAAATTTCGGAAAACCTTCAGGACGGAGCCCCGAGGTTTGCACCATAGCTACAGCGATAAATGCCCATTTATCCTGAAAGGTATCGAGTTCCAGTCTTGAAGGAATCAATCTTTCAAGTTGCTCCTTTGGAACGGCAAAAGTCAGGACGATCGAGCTTTCAAAAAAGGCTTCTACCGCAAAGGGGTGGTTTTTTAGAAATGCCATCAGCTTTGCCGGTTTAATTTTTTGTTGAGAATAAATTCATTGTACCAAATGATGGCTATGAACACCAGGGCAAAAATGGAGTTAAATCGCCCCCAGAGCAGGTGATCTGGTACAAGTATAAACTCGAGGATATTCATCGCCCCCACAATAACGATCTGGACAATAGCATTTAGCCTTGACTTAAAGTTCGACAGGATCCAGACCGCCATGACCAATTCCGAAAGTCCGATCAACACTGTCAGGGGTCTTGAAAATTCGTCGCCTAAAATTCGGGCAACGATCTGTTCATGCCGGGGTACAAGGTTTAGGACTTTACAAATAAGACCGTTTATGAGCCAGACCACGGCGATGATAGTGGTTAGTAGTTTATGTTTGGTTTGTAGGGTCAATGAGAGTCCTTGAAACAGATTCGTAAATGTGGTTCAAGATAATGAATTCCGCTATACCTGAATGAAGTTGCGACTTTATACCCTTTTGATACTTGTTTAATTCCTATATTTGGTTTTGAGGAGATAGATTCAGAAATGACCCATGCTATCAAATATGAAATCGGGTACTCATTTCGTTAAGTTAACTGGGAGTGACATACGAGTTCGAAGCGAAAAAAAATCGCCATTTCACTAAGCACCTGGAATATGACCTTTAGATCTGCTGGCAGAATTCCCCTTTTATTCGTTTTCGTTCTTTGTCTTTCTTGTTCTGAGAAAAACGAGGAGCATGTGATTTCCTGCGATGAGTTTTTGAATAACACAATGCGTTATTCAAAGGATTTTTCTGTCATGAATTTTTGGCCCTGTAGTAACCCGGCTAATCGGGATGAGTTCTGCTATGTTTCAGGAGATATGACAAATCATGAATTGCGTGTCCATAATATGAAAACGAACAAGAATTATTCGGTTGGTAAAGGCACCTTTTATGGTGAACCGATTTGGAGTTCTAATGGCTACATCTATGTTATTAATAATAACTATGAAATTGAAAAGCACAATCGATTGACAAAAAGCAAATCCATTATCTTTTCCGGGTATGGAACGATAGCTTACTTATCCTCATCACCTTTGGGTGACAAATTGATCCTTCAGAGAGTTGAGGCAGATAGCTTACAGTCAATTGTAATTTCAGAGGATGGTGCAATTCTAGATCGGTTCTATTATACTCCTAGCTACACGGATACTTTCTTGTATTATCAAGGCACGTGGTATTCAGAGGATAATGTAGTTGTCAGCTCATTGAATTGCGGTATTGCCAAAACAAGTTTTTCCAGTCGATCAATAGACAGTATTTCACCACGGCTCGGCAAAAAACCATGGGATTGTCTGGAAAGGGTCTATGGATGTGAGAGCTGTGAGAATTATTACGCTATCATTCTTAACGATGGAATCTGGAAAATTGATGTAAACAATGGCAGCAGCACAGTCATTAAGTCATCATGTATACTTAAGGAGTATTTGAGTTTGAATTTACTTGACCAGAATACGGCTTTGGTTACAAAAGAAATTTGTCAGGCCTTAGATTATTCAAGATTAGTTTGTCGGCGGGCTATCTTTACCCTTGACTTGCAAAGCGGCAAAGAAACAGAGATAGTCCTTCCCTAACTGAATTTGTCACCGATCTGAAAGATTTTATGAGGTATAAATCCTTTACACTTATTTGTCTTATATCTATTGGGCTATGTTATGCGCATATTTATGAATTTTTACCAAGTGAATTAGTCGGGCATTATGATTCCAAAGAACCAATCATTAAGAGAATAGGATATTTTTTAAATCCAAATCGGACATACACCGGTCGGTACGAACTTGATTTATACAAGGATTCAACATTTGACTATACATCATGTGGAGTTAGTGAAAGGAAGTGGTGCATCGTTAGTGATACACTAATATTGACTGGAATTTACCCGGACTCTGTAAAAGCTGCAATAGCAGAAAATTTCCCGGATACTGATACAAGTACGCTCCATTTTAAAAGGAAGTTTATAATTGAAAAGAAAAACGGCAATTTCTCTCTGGAAATGTGCGGACAAGCAAGTCAACGTGGAAGGAAGTTTAAAAAATGGTGTTTAATATTATCTAAACGAGATTAAATCGGAAATGTTTCGGACCATTCAAGGGGGTGATAAAGTAGTACATCGATTAGGGTTTAACATGCTTTACACTTTACTAATGTAAAATCACACCATGAGATATTGTTTGCTTTTATTATGCTTGCTCGTTTTACATTCTGCACATTCACAACACATCGCTATTGGTGCCGGTCTTACCTTTGGATACTCCATTCCCGAAAAAATGGAAATCAAAGCAATTTCTCCGAACGGCAAACTAGGTGTTGGATTGAATAGTTCAGTAAGATATCGAATAAACGATATTTATTCCTTTTATACTGGGCTCAATATCGTTCGTAAGGCTTCCACGATTAAACACAATGAATTTGATTTCCCAAATCTCAGTTACACCGGTAGTTTAAAAGTTGGAATGTCCAATACATTTATTCAGATTCCTTTGTTATTTTCTAGATCACTCCAGGTTTCTGATAAAGGGTTTTTTGAGATTTTAGCTGGCATTAATGCCAGCCGGATGAAGCCAACGAAACTTGTGGTTAAAAATACATGGTCTCCTCAATACAGTGGCACTGATAAATTTGAATATATTATTACGGGGGATAGCATCGATTTCAAAACAAGATATGGCCTTGAACTGAATTTTGGACTTGCATATAATTTAAAAGTCAATGCTGAATCCGATAAAACTCACCGAATAGTCTTGGGTCTGGAGAAAACTTTTTTTACAGGCCCATCCATAAATTATGAGGTCCAGTTGAGTAATGATACCCAGATCAAAAAGTACATCATATCAGAAAAACCAAAACTGTGGTGTTTTAAGGTGGAATACACCTATTACTTTTGTTCACGATAAGCAATAGAACTTATACAGATTGGTATACCGGATGCAACCAATTAAGTCCGGTCTCAAAAGAAAAAGTCGGTCATAAATCTAAAGCAGTTAGTGTGCCTTTGGAAATATCATACAGGAATATCCCCGATTTAACGGAATAAATTCCCGTATCATTCTTGTAATCGTAAGCATCCACTCTTTCAAGTAGGAGAAATTTAGAATCTCCGGATATGGACATATAGTCATAACACTTCGTCTCACATCCTGGCAGAAGCTTTAACCTTGTTCCCTCCTGAGGATTAAAAATATAAACACCCTCCCTGAACGTGGAAAAGTAAAATACCTGGGAGATTTGATTATAAGCGAGCCCGGTTATTATGTTACTCCCATCGAAACTCAAGTCAAAGAGTCGGTTAACATGTCCTGATGAATTGCTTTCAATAAGGGTAGCCTTATTTTCATAGTTTACGCTAACAAATTCATCTGGGGAAATAGAGACTCCCCGATGAAATCCCGGACCCTTAGCGCTATCAATAATTTGCCCTTTGAGATTGACTAATACCCGATAATAAGGAACCCCAAGATTATAGCTGAATTGCGCTACGATTAAGCTGTCCGATAGCCAATAGGGATAAAGAAAGCTGCCAGAAGAAGAAATTTTAGATTTCAGATTTCCCAGAGTTTCAACAACCACCAGACTAAACGACGGATCTGTATAAACAATCAAGCCATTATCACCCCATCTCGGCTGCCCTCGCACATTGGCATCTTTAACTATTATACTCTTGTGTTTGGTGGAAATGGTATAAATAACCAGATCTGAATTATCGCCATGAACATCTGTAAAGACAAATTCATCGCTATTCGTAGGATTAAATGCCGGTGCCTGGCTTTGGTAATGTGCCTGTTGGATCCCTCTAACCCCCATCGGATAATCAGGTAAATCTTCACAAGGATAGTCGGTATTACCTTCATACATATGGTTCTTAACACATGACATATATGCAAGAATACCAATGGTGACCAGTAATGTCTTGAAGAAATAGTTGAACATGATCATCATTACCCGACACGATTAAGGGTAGGCCAAATATAGGGATAGGAACTGGTATGCTTCCCCTGAAAATTCTGCTCCGTCCGTCGCACTTCGGCTTCGCACCGCCTTCGCTGAAAAGCTACGGCGGACGCGGTCAGTGTGACGAATCCTGTTGCTCCTCGTCTTCAAGTCCCCTCGTCTCCAAGTCCCCTCGTCCCCATTTCTCCCCCGCTCCCTCCGCTCCTTCGCTCCGGACGCAGTCCCGCTCCCTCCACCTTCGCTATGTCCTTCACTTCGTTACGGTCATAGCTTCGGCGGACGAAGTCGCTCTTAAATCATAAATCACAAATCAAAAATCATAAATCCCTCCTTACATTTGCCCCATGAAATTTGGAACTAAAGTCCTCCACGCCGGAGTGCATCCCGACCCGACTACGGGCGCCATTATGACTCCTATTTACCAGACCTCTACCTATGTGCAGTCGGCTCCTGGCCAGCATAAAGGATATGAATATAGCCGCACGCATAACCCAACGCGTACCCAATTGCAAGACCAACTGGCTGCCCTGGAAAATGCCAAATACGGACTCTGCTTTTCAACAGGAATGGGTGCCATCGATGCGGTATGCAAACTGTTCAAAGCGGGCGATGAGATCGTGGCGACCAACGACCTCTATGGCGGTACTTTCCGGATCTTCACCAAAATGTACGAACCCTTCGGGATCAAATTCACCTTTGTGGATATGACCAAACCGGAGCTGGTAGAAACGGCTATCACCCCTAAAACCAAACTTATCTGGGCAGAAACACCGACCAATCCGACCCTGAAAATCATCGATATCGCCGCCATGGCATCCATCGCCAAAAAACATGGCGCCCTGCTGGCGGTCGACAATACTTTCGCTTCACCGTACCTTCAAAACCCGATGGATCTGGGTGCCGATATCGTTATGCATTCCATCACCAAATACATCGCCGGCCACTCGGATGTAGTCATGGGGGCTTTGCTTTGTTCGGATGAAGATCTGAAAACCCGCCTGGAGTTCATCCAAAATGCCTCCGGAGCAACTCCGGGACCCATGGATTGTTTCCTGGTATTACGCGGGATCAAAACCCTGCATATCCGCATGCAGCGCCATTGTGAGAACGGAGCCAAAATCGCCCATTATCTGAAAAACCATCCCAAGGTGGCCAAAGTATTCTGGCCGGGATTTATCGATCATCCCAACCACGACATCGCCAAAAAACAAATGCGTGACTTTGGTGGCATGATCTCCTTTGAACTCAAAGAAGACTCAGTTGAAGCGGCCATGAAATTTGCCGGATCCACCAAACTTTTTGCCTGCGCCGAGTCGCTGGGAGGGGTTGAGTCCTTATTGGGGCACCCTGCTACCATGACCCACGCCTCCATACCCAAAGAAGAACGCGAAAAAGCCGGATTACGCGATTCGCTCATTCGCCTGAGTGTAGGAATTGAAGATGTTGATGACCTTATCGAAGATCTAGCTCAAGCCATTGGATGAGTGCGCTGGGGCTACTGGCGTTGACTATCGGACCGGGATTTCTGATCCTGGTATGGATCTACCTCAAGGATAAATACGAAAAAGAGCCCCTTTACCTTATTTTATTTGCTTTTCTTGGAGGAGCAGCCTCAACCTTGCTTGTTTTGGGAGCCAATATTCTCTGGAACCATTATGGCTTTGGTATCTCCGACAGCAATCTTTACCAAACGGCTTTTTATGCCTTTGTTTCGGTGGGTGCCACCGAAGAACTGGTCAAACTTCTCGTGGTTTTGCTCTTTTTTTATCCGAATAAGGCTTTCAATGAACCTTTTGATGGAATTGTATACTGTACAGCGGTGGCCATGGGATTTGCAACGGCCGAAAACCTGATCTATGTTTATGTCAATTCAAGACCGGAGGAAAGCCATTGGATTGCCCTGCTCCGCATGTTTTCAGCAGTGCCGGCCCACGCAACCTTCGCCATTTTGATGGGCTTTTTTATTGGCAACAGTAAATTTACCAGCAATCGGCTGCTGTATATTCTGATAGGCTGGTTCATTGCCAGTCTGCTCCATGGTGCATATGACTTTTTCCTCTTTATCCGCAATATCCCTGGCATTTCAATAGGCGCATTCCTTTCTCTTTATTTGGGTATACGCTATGCCAGAAAGGCCATAAGCATCAATCAGGAAACCTCACCTTTTCGCCCTGGATGGTATGAATAAGCGAAAACTTCAGGATTTTCTGGAGGAAAGGGTAAGGCACTATGAAAAACCGGAATTTATAGCCAATGACCCGATCTCAGTCCCGCATCGCTATTCCAGCCAGCAGGACAGGGAGATCATGGGCTTTTTTGCCGCAAGCCTGGCCTGGGGACAACGTACCACTATCATCCGCAACTGCCTGAAATTGGGCGAGTGGATGGATAATTCACCCCATGCATTTATTGTAGGCCATCAGGAATTGGACAGGAAACGCTTTTTGGGGTTTGTGCACCGCACGTTTAATGATACCGACCTGCTCTATTTTCTTGAATTTCTTCAACAGTATTATTGTAAGGAAACAAGTTTGGAAACCGCCTTTCTTGATGAAAATGGACATTTTCAGGGTATGGAAAAGGCATTGACAGGCTTTCATAAAACCTTTTTCTCTCTTCCCGATGCTCCCCAACGCACCCAAAAACATGTGGCCACCCCGGCCAAAAAAAGTGCCTGCAAACGCCTGAACATGTACCTGCGCTGGATGGTGCGCCCTGCTGAAAAGGGCGTTGATTTTGGTTTGTGGAAGAAAATCCCCCTTTCCGAATTGGTTTGTCCGCTCGACACCCACGTTCACCGTGTTGCTTCAGGTTTGGGTATGATAAAAAGGAAACAGGCCGACTGGCAATGCGCTATGGAACTGACCACTTTTCTCAAGGAGCTTGACCCGAATGACCCGGTGAAATTTGATTATGCCCTTTTTTCGTTGGGCGAAAATGAGAGGTATTGAAAGGTAGAAGGGAGGTAGGGAGGACTTTTCAGACATCTAATGGCCGTCACCCTGAGCAGGCAAACGATTCAGTAGCTTTTGCAGAAACGCCACGCCGTGTCGAAGGGCGATGGCGAGTCGAGAGCCAGTCCGACCTGAAGTTCTCGTTCCAGCCACTTCTCGACGGGCTCGAAGTGACTGGTTGCTAGTATCTAGAGTTTGATGTTAAATATTCTTTCACATATTCCTCCACCCCATCTTCAAGAGAAGTAAAGGCATAAGGATACCCGATCCCCTTCAGTTTGCTCATATCCGCCTCGGTAAAATACTGGTATTTATCACGAATGTCAGCCGGAGTATCGATAAAGGAAATATTCGGCTCTTTTCCCATGGCTTTGAAGGTGGCCTTTGCAAGATCTAAAAAGGTACGCGCAGTGCCTGAACCCAAATTATACAAACCTGAATTTTTCCGGTGGTGCATCAGCCAGTGGCAAACATTAACCACGTCTTTCACATACACGAAATCGCGCTTTTGTCCACCATCGGAATAGTCGGGGCGGTGGGAGCGGAAGAGTTTGAGGGTGCCTGTTTCTTTGATCTGGTTAAATCCATGGAAAATCACCGAAGCCATACGGCCTTTGTGGTATTCGTTAGGGCCATAAACATTAAAGAACTTAAGTCCCGCCCAGAAATAGGGCTTTTTTTCCTGAGCCAGGGCCCATTTATCAAAATCATTTTTGGAATCTCCGTAGGGATTGAGGGGTTTAAGCTGACCAACGAGCGATTCATCATCTTTATAACCCAGCTCTCCCAACCCATACGTGGCAGCTGATGAAGCATAAACCAGAGGCAAGCCATATTCAACGCACTTGAGCCACATGGTTTTGGAATAATTGAGGTTGAGTTCGTTAAAAATATTGACATCGAACTCGGTGGTATCGGTACGTGCTCCGATATGGAAGATAAACTGAACCTGGCTTTCATTTTTGTCGAGCCAGGTAAAAAAGTCATTTCGATGTACTTTCTCCTGATAAATTTTATCGCTGAGGTTGGCCTCTTTGGCCGGATTTGAAAAGTCGTCGACCAATACCAGATCGAAAAAACGGTCTTCGTTGAGCCGTTTTACCAAACAACTCCCTATAAATCCTGCGGCACCGGTGATTACTATCATATTCTCCCGGCAAAGGTAAAAGTTTTCAGTGTTCTCCGCCTACGCGAAATGCTTCGGCGGATAAAAGTTTTCAGTGTTCAGCGAGATCCACTGAACACTGAAAACTGAACACTGAAAACTTTTTTAATTTTTGACTACGCGGTTAACAGAAGTCGTTCCATCCTGATAAAGGATCACCACCAGGTATTGACCTGATTTAAGCACTCCTGTTTCAATACGGTTTGTTCCTTCTTCTATGTTCACGTTGTTTTGAACGAGTTTCCCCTGAAGGTCGAAGATCTGCATGCTACCTGCCTGTTTGGCCTCGATCTGGAAATGGGTTTGAGCCGGATTCGGGTAAAGAAGCGTTTGCACATTTTCAAGTGGATTTTTTACACTCATAACATTGGAGGAACGGTAAACGATTTCCCCAACATTTGGCTGATCAGCCTTTAAGGTGACTGAAGCAGCATAATATCCGCCCTCTTCGTTAAAGAAAGTGTAGGTGATTTGTCCTTCGGATGAATTTTGTACCGGGAACCAACCGGTTATAGCGGTATAGGCAGAAATATCAACTTCAACATACACATCCGTTTTCAGACGCAAAGCTTCAACACTGTCAACAGGGAGTAAAAGTTGACCTTGTCCATCGCAGGTATTATTAACAAGTACGTACACCTGCACACGAATAGAATCGACCGGCGCTCCAAAATCAGAACCTGGATAGGTATTATCTGAACGGGTAGAATCTGACCAGGCTGAACCATATTTCAAAGGAAAGATCATCATTCTGGGATGAAAATCAGATGTAGCTCCGGTTGTATCCATTCCGTTATTCAAAGCCTTCCAAACAGAGTCAGCATCTTCGATATAGGAGTAATCATCTAACTGATCATCATCCTGAATAACCAGGTTGCATCCGTTAACGGTGCTGCCTCCATTATTTGTGTCAGGAGCAAGAAAAAGGGTAGTTTTTGAAAAATTATTGTCCAAAACACTAAAATCCCATCTGAGATTTTGTCCGGTAGATTGGAAGTTCATAGGAAGAACAACAGAGGTATCCTCCTGATATTGAAAACTTTTTCCGGCATAACTCATGTCGGAGCGCCGGATCTCCATGTTTTGTGTTTGAGCAAAGCCTGCGGTAACACAAGCAACAAAGCTCATAGCGAGTACTATTCTTTTCATATTATTTGGATTTAATTACAAAGATGACGCAACAGAAACAGAAAAAGTTACCTGAGGGGAAGAATTTTTTTAAACATGGACGGGGCGATCCGCATGCCAAGTGCAATGGAAATCATAAATCATAAATCAAAAATCATAAATGCCCATATCTTCGCAGCGATTTAAAAATGGAGTACTATGGCCAGATCCTTTGAACCCGACCCAAAACGCTTTTGGCGTATTTTTATCATTTCCCTGGTGTTTATGGTTTTTATGGCCATCCTCATCATCAAAAGAAAAATGGAGAAGGAAAAGAACATGACTCCCAAACAGCCAACCGTTAAAATCGATCAACATGAAAGCATACATATTCCCCGGACAGGGTTCCCAGTTTGTTGGGATGGGCAAGGATCTTTATGATCAGCATGAATTAGCCCGTAACCTGTTTAAGCAGGCAGACCAGATCCTCGGCTTTTCCATCAGCAAAGAAATGTTCGAAGGAAGTGATGAATCCCTGAAACAAACCAAAGTTACCCAACCCGCCATATTCCTGCATTCCGTTATCATGGCCAAAGTAATGGGTGCTTCCTTTCGCCCGGATATGGTTGCGGGCCACTCACTGGGCGAGTTTTCTGCCCTGGTAGCCAACAATACCCTTTCTTTTGAAGACGGTTTAAAACTCGTTTCTCAACGCGCCCTGGCCATGCAAAAGGCCTGCGAAGCCCAGCCTTCTACCATGGCAGCAATTCTGGCCCTGGCCGATGAAAAGGTCGAGGAAATTTGCGCTTCCATCAATGGGGTGGTCGTGGCTGCAAATTACAATTGTCCCGGACAACTCGTTATCTCCGGCTCCATCGAAGCCGTGAACGAAGCCTGCGAAAAAATGAAAGAAGCAGGAGCAAAAAGGGCTTTGGTGCTTCCGGTTGGTGGAGCTTTCCATTCTCCTTTAATGGAACCTGCCCGCCAGGAATTAGAAGCGGCCATCAAAGCAACACCTTTCCATACGCCAGATTGTCCGGTATACCAGAATGTTACCGCATCAGCAGTTTCTGATCCGATCGAAATTCAAAAGAACCTTGTCATCCAGCTAACCGCTGCCGTACGTTGGACCCAAAGTGTTCAGGCTATGGTTAAAGATGGAGCTACTGAGTTTATTGAAGTAGGACCGGGAAAAGTACTTCAGGGTCTGGTGAAAAAGATCGCCCCCGAAGTGGAAGCTGGAAGCGCTATTCTTCCCGGAGTATAAACTCAACCCTTCGGTTTAACTGCCTTCCTTCATCAGTCTGGTTTGTTGCAATGGGCTGCGAACTGCCTCGCCCGATCGCTGTTAATTTTTCAGGAGCAATTCCCTGATCGATCAGGTACGCCTTCACTGCCTCTGCCCGGTTCAGCGAAAGAAGCTCATTATACGCAGCATTACCCATACTATCGGTATGCCCGATGATGGATACCGAATATCCGGGGTACTGGTGAAGTAGAGATGCCAGGCTGTCCAACGATGGGAATGAACGTTCTTCAATTACTGCGGAATCAAATGCAAAATAAAGCCGGTCGATCCGATAAGCTCTACCTGCCTCCAACACAGGTATAGCTTCGGGCTCGGATGGATATTCCTGATGGTCCTTCCATTCACCAATACCTGCGAACAGGGCATTCATATTAATGGGCAGGGTGTCGCGGCAGGCTCCGAAATAGCTATGGCGCCGGTTGAGGGTCTCTAATATTTCTTCCTGTTTTTTGCAGTAGCAGACCCGCCCCGTTTTGGAGCTCAGGGTTATTTGATGGATGGAAACAAAGGGTTCCGGTTTGTTCCCGGCGAAAAGACCTTTTTGGTAAAATGTATTCTCATCATCTTCAAAATTTCCAAGTAACAGAAATTTCTCCGTACCGGTGGCAGTGTAAAGGATTGTCTGCTTTTGTTCACCAACAGCCAAAGGCCCTGAATTCAAAAAAAAGGTTTTTTGCGGATGGTAGGCGATCAGGCTGTCATACTGATGTACCTGAAAAAATCCTGACAGGGTATCAACGGTGTAAACTTTTTTTGCCGGGATATGGATAAAAGTGTCAGAAAAATAAAGCCCCAGATAGCCAAAGCGTATCTTTTTTTGCGAGTAGAATATTTCGATTTCGTACGTTTCTCCTTGTACTAAGGGGCATAACAAAGGGGCCTGAATATACGACCGTTCATTCAGTCCATCCTTTCCGCGCATTTTAATCATGGCGGGCATGGGAATAGGCCGTTTCGCCTTATCATAACGAATTGGCTTAAAATTAAAGGTGGAGGAAGAACTGGTCCACCAGCCCATAGGCGCACAACTTACATGGTATTCGCAACAAATATTCAGGTTGCTGAAATCACCGTTGGGAAGAAAATGCTGGGCCTTCAATACGCTTCCAGGGTGAGGGAAACATACGAGGAGAGCGAAGAGCGGGCCTGCGGCCAGAGCGGAAAGCGATGGCAACTGCATGCCTAAAAATAGAGGCTAAATTCGATGCTTCGGTTAAAAATACTGCGCACATTACGGAGCGACGGCGAAACTTCATCGAGGGTGTAGGGAGCTGCGTTTCCGAAATCCCGTATCGGATTGGCATTGGCAAAATCGCCGGCAATATTGGTGAAGCCATGTTTGTATCCGATATATAAACCTACATATTTGGTATTTAACATATACCCCAATGCAGCCCCAAATTCCCAGGGTTTAAACGGAAGTTCAGTGAAAACAGGAGGCTGAAAATAGCCATTGGGAACATAGCCGATAAACAGGGAAGGTTTAACCAGATAAGAAACCGTGGGTCCGAAAACCAGCATATGTTTATCCTTTTTATCCATGGAGATCATGGCCAATACAGGAAGTTCGAGGTAGAAAAGACCGAGACGGGAATAGATCTGGCCGGTGTCGCCTTTGTTTTCAGGAAAACGCGCACCCCGGTAACAAGCCGCCGCTTCTACATTTAAATTAAAACGTTTATTAAATCCTACCCGGTAATAAATGGCACCCTGAACGCCACGAAGGGAATTCCCATCCCGCATTTCCGGGGCTTTTATCCAATAATTCCCAAAACCAATACGTACTCCCACCTTTTGGGGCTTTGAACCGGGTCTGGCTTCCTCATCTTTCTGATAGTGCTGTGCGTTAACGGCTGCAGCGAGGAACATAAAGAAGGCAATAAACGCTATTTTATGTTTCAAGGCTTTTTCCTTTGAGTGCTTGAGCAATACGAATATCCATAATCCGTTCCGCAAATGGACGGGTATATTCATTTAACTCATCTATAAGACTCAATAGTATATCCTTATCGTTGCTTTCCAACGAATTTTTCAGATCGTTCACCAGCAAAGCGGTTTGTTGAAGTTCATCATCCGACAGCAAACCCTGGTTTTTTTCCAGAAAACGTTCAGTTATATAGATGATCTGGCTGGCTTCATTTTTAGCCTCCAGCAGCAACCGTGTTTTCACATCGCTGTCGGCATGGGTTATAGAGGCCAGGAGCATGTTTTCTACCTCCTGGTCGGTCAGCCCATATTGCGGTTTCACTTCAATATCCTGTTTCACACCCGAACGTTCTTCCATGGCTTCAACTTTTAAGATACCGTCGGCATTCAGGGTAAATTTCACCAAAATTTTCGGAAATCCTGCTGGCATGGAAGGGATACCTTTTAACACAAACTCAGCGAGCTTGCGGTTTTCTTTTACCAGTTCCCTTTCCCCTTGATAAACGCTCACTTTTAAATTCACCTGTCCGTCGATCGAGGTAGAATAACTTTTAGCAACCTGTGCCGGCACCTTATTATTTCGGGGAATGATCACATCCATCAATCCACCCAGTGTTTCAATTCCGAGCGAAAGGGGTGTTACATCTAACAATAGCAAGTCTTTTCGGTTTCCGGCCAGTATATCAGCTTCAACCGCAGCACCCAGAGCTACTACTTCGTCGGGGTTCAGGCTGTCGTTAACAGGAATGCCCGGGAAATATGTTTTTACCGCCTCTTTTACCGCCTGCGTTCGGGTAGAGCCACCCACAAGAACTACTTCATCGAGTTCATCCAATGTAAGTCCTGAATCTTTTAAGGCTTGTTTGCAGGAATTTCGGGTACGTTCAAGCACAGGTTGGATCAGCTTGCCTAACTCACGAAGACCCAGCTTAAGGCTAAGGATTTGCCCTCCAAGTTCTATTGATTTTTCAAATATTTTCTGCGTGCCCAGAGCTATTTTAGCTTCCTCTGCACTCAGGCGAAGCAACTGGGTCTCGCTTTTGCTCAAGTCGTTTAGTTGATGCTGTTTTTGCCAGTGCGAATAGACAGCCCGATCAAAATCATCTCCACCCAGATACGTGTCGCCATGGGTCGACAACACCTCAAAAATCCCCTGAGTGATGCGCAGGATGGACACATCGAAGGTTCCTCCGCCAAGGTCGTACACGGCAACATGTTTTATTTCATTTTTATCCAGCCCGATTCCATAAGCCAAGCTGGCTGCGGTCGGTTCATTGAGGATACGGAGTACTTCCAGACCGGCCAGCTTTCCGGCATCCCGGGTAGCCTGGCGTTGGGAGTCATTAAAATAGGCCGGAACCGTGATCACCGCCTTTTTAACTGGTACACCGAGTTCATTTTCCGCGCGGGTTTTTAGCTCTTTGAGGATAAAGGATGACAATTCGATGGGAGAATAAAAACGTTCGCCGATGCGCACCTTCACCAACTTTTCATCATCCTGATCGATCACCCTGTAGCTGAAAAAATGTTCGTGGTCCTTTACATCCCCATACGATTTGCCCATAAGGCGTTTTACAGAATATACCGTGCGTTCAGGGGCATCAACCAGAAAGGCGTGTGCAGCTTGTCCTACAATGATCTCCCCGCCAGGGCCAAAATGGAGCAGCGAAGGCACAATTACCGAGTTGCCTTTGCCTTTTAGTGCTCTGGCAGCTCCTGTTTTTGGATCGATGATGGCCACCAATGAGTTGGTGGTACCCAGATCAATGCCTACAATGGGTTCCTCTTTTTTTATATCTCCCGACTGGATATTGATGGAAATCTTCGCCATGATCAACGCTACTCTATTCGCTGCAAAAGTACTGATTTACGGCAGGAAAATTGTTACCTTTGTAGAACGATTCTAAATAATATGGAGACTACAAATCAGGAATTAGTGAATATATACGCCGAGGCAACTCCGAATCCGGAAACCATGAAGTTTGTTGCCAACCGCATGATCCTTCCGAACGACAGCGCTGATTTTCAAACCCGTGAAGCAGCGTTGAGATCACCTTTGGCTACGGCACTTTTCGAAAAACCTTATGTAAATGCGGTATTCATCATGAATAATTTTGTTACCGTGAGCAAACTTTCCACTTTCGACTGGTCGGATATCATGCAGGAACTCCGCGCCTTTGTAAAAGAATACCTGGAATCCGGCAAGGCTATCGTAGCCCCTCGTGAGGAAAAACTCAGCGAAGCCGAAGAATCAGAAGTGGTTCAAAAGATCAAAGACCTGCTCGATATGCATGTTAAACCAGCTGTAGAGATGGACGGCGGAGCGATATCCTTTAAAAGTTTTGAAGAAGGAGTTGTGAAAGTGGTACTAAAAGGATCATGTAGCGGATGCCCATCATCGACCATTACCTTAAAAGCAGGGATCGAAAATCTGCTAAAACGAATGGTTCCGGAAGTAGAGGCGGTAGAGGCGGAGTCGGAGTAGTCCATGGTCGATGGACCATAGACCATAGCGGTAACGGTTTCGTCAATCGTAGGATTGTAGAACAAATTTTTCCTCGTAAGCAAACAAAACCCCGTAGGGGTGAAAGGATTGTAGCAACAGCACCACCCCAACCAGAATAAGACCGCCTGAGGGCGGTCGTTTGGATGGAAGAAATTCTTTTGTTAGAATTTGAAAATCTTTCCATATTTTTATCCTAAAACCTATCATTCAAATGGTGGAGATAAATTATGGCTAACACATTTTCTCAAATATATGTACAGTATGTATTTGCGGTAAAAGGCAGAGAAAATTTATTGCAAAAACCATGGCGTGACGAGGTATTCAAATACATTTCCGGCATAATCAGGGAGAAAAAACAAAAAGCAATTATTGTCAATGGTGTTTCCGACCACGTCCATGTATTTGCCGGAATCCAGCCATCACAAAATATTTCGGACCTTATCCGGGACATTAAAAACAATTCCTCAAATTATATTAACGAGCGGAAGTATTTGAAATCAAAATTCAGGTGGCAGGAGGGTTATGGCGTCTTTTCATATAGCCAGTCTCAAATAGGTCAGGTTTACCAGTACATATTAAATCAAGAGTCGCATCATGCCAAAAGAACCTTTAAAGAGGAGTATTTGGAAATGCTCACAAAGTTTGAAGTTGAATTTGATGAGAAATATTTGTTCGATTGGTTGGATTAACGAGGCTTGAGTTAGTATATCTATTTCATCTTCAATTGTTTTGTTGATCCGACCGCCAAGTTGTTGATCCGACCGCCAAGTTGTTGTTCCGAAGCTGTATCACCCCTACGGGGTTTTTATTGGCGTGGTGGTGAATTTCTATAATCCTTTCACCCCTACGGGGTTTCGATTTTCAGCCAGAGTTTCCGGGTCCGGACAAGAATCAGATTAGCACCTTGATTTCATAATTTAAGCTTAACAATGTTCTTGGTCAAATTGTTCCTTGTGGTCTATCACAACACCGTAGAAGAGAAATGATTTCGGGATTTTAGAATAAATGTTTCATAGTAATCAAACACTAACACGCAGGGGTGAAGGGTTTGTAGCATTATAGAACCCTTTTTTCCTTGCAAGCAAACAAAAACCTACAGGGGTGAAAGGATTGTAGCCAACGCCCGGCTCCCTATGAATACCAGAACCGCCAATGGGCGGTTGTTTCTAATCCCAAAACAATTCAGCGATCAGATAATCAGCGAGCAAATAACCTTCTTTATTGAGGCGGAGAGAATAATCATCCATAAAAAAATAAGGAAACAGATTTTCTGACCTTATGGATTCGATGAGCTGGTCTTTCAGTGGCTGGCCAAACTCTGTTTCAAA
Source organism: Bacteroidota bacterium (assembly GCA_003531115.1). Taxonomy (GTDB): domain Bacteria; phylum Bacteroidota; class Bacteroidia; order UBA8524; family UBA8524; genus UBA8524. The sequence continues at coordinate 19,591 of DQHT01000111.1, forward strand.
TTCGTCAAACATGATCCCCTGTTTGGTCCTTAAACGCGTAAGCAGGTATTCGTTATGGATATTTTTGTCGCTTAACACCTCCGTTTCTTCAGGCAGGATACCTGCTTCCATCGCCTTGATATAGGCCGCATTATTCGCCATATTCCAATAGCGTTCCTTGCCCGAATAGCCGTGGGCTGAAGGGCCTATCCCCAGGTATTCATTTCCTTTCCAGTAGGCGCTGTTATGGATGGATGGATGGCCGGGCTGGCAAAAGTTGGATATTTCATAGTGGTCCCAGCCTTTATTTTCCAGAAAATCCATGATCATGCGGTATTGCTTTTCAGCCTGTCCTTCATGCATGGGTTTTTCTTTTTTATGATGGATGGCATAATGCAGGGCGGTACCCGATTCTACCGTCATGCTGTAAGTAGAAAGGTGTGTAACGGGATAGCTGAGCATTTTTTCCATGTTCGCCATCCATTTCTCATCGCTTAGCAGGGGAAAACCAAAGATCAGGTCGGCATTAAGTTCCTTAAAACCCGCGGCTGCAGCATCTTCCAGGCATTGTTCGGCCTGTCGGGCCTGGTGGCTGCGATTCATCCATACAAGATCCTCATCAAAAAACGATTGAATGCCAATGCTCAGACGATTTATGCCCGCTGACTTCAGGCTACTCAGGGTTTCCCGGCTCAGGTTATCCGGATTGGCCTCCAGGGTGATCTCAATCCCGTCTATACGGAACTTCTTTGCGATCAGATCCAGAAAGCGTTGAATTTCATTTGCATGAAGAAGGGAAGGAGTTCCACCCCCGAAATAAATACTTTGCAAATTTGTCCATTCACAAACTTCCAGGCGCTGCGTAAGCTCAGCTTCCATGGCCGACAGAACGGGCGTTTTCAGCTTCATCGAAGTAGAAAAGTGAAAATCGCAATAGGCGCAGGCTTTACTGCAAAACGGGATATGAAAGTAAATTCCTGACAAAGCCAATATCTTTGGTGCAAATTTAAGCCTGTGATCCGGATCTGTCTGTCCTTATTTCTGTTCCTCTTCCTTTCCGCCGTGAATGGGCAGGTTATGGTCATGCCGGAGGATAGTCTGGCTGCCGACAGCACCGTCAATTACCTTCCACAATGGCAGGGGCACCCCTTTTTTCGCGATTCTTTGGCCAACGACAGCTTTTTAATGCAGCAATTTCCAACCCAGGGAACCTACAACCCTAACTGGGTGGCGCATCAGGAACTACTTGGAGATCCAAAACCCCGGCATTTCCCTTCGAACAAGTGGAGATATCTGGTGGTGTTGGTACTTATGTCGTGCGTAGGCTTTGCCCGACTGGCCAGCCCCGGGGTAATTCTCACCTATTTCCGGTCCTTTTTAAAACCAAAATTATTGGGAGAGGTTTTGGAGGACCAGAATTCAGAAATAAGCGGCTTTTCAATCCTGATGAGCTTTTTTACTGCCTTGATCTACGCCCTGCCGCTTCAGTGGATATTGTGGAGTAACGAAAGGGCCATGACCGACTACCCTTTTGGGGATTATCTGCTGCTCGGTATACTCATTTTCTCCTTCATTATGCTGCGTTTTGTGCTCTCAAGTCTGGTCGGCCGCATTTTTGAGGCCAGGTATTTTGTTACCACGGCGATATACTCAAGCGTATTTCTGAACTTTTTTATTGCTGCTTTGGCCCTGCCTGCGTTCCTGTTTATGTTGCTGAATGATCAGGTTCCCGACGCGCGGGTAATGGGTATTGTGATCATTACCCTGTTGGGAATAACAGCCTTCCTGAAGAACGTCAGGGCGCTTACCCATGCCGCTTCAAGCTTTACCTATCCAACCTTCTATTTAATTTTATATCTTTGCACCCTGGAATTAGGCCCATGGTCATGGGTTTATATATTATTGGATTACTAACCTGAATTAAAGAGTAGCGAGCCTTGAAAGTAAAAACCATCCTGGTTTCTCAACCCCAACCTGAGGGAACCAAAAGTCCCTTTTACGACCTGGCAGAGAAGTTAAACCTGAAAGTGGATTTCCGTCCCTTTATTCAGGTAGATCCTATCCCCGGAAAGGATTTCAGAAAAACAGAACGGATCAATTTTCTGGACCATACGGCAGTCATTTTTAGTTCACGCAATGCGGTAGACCATTTCTTTCGCGTTTGTGAAGAACTCAAACTGGAGATGCCGGCCGACATGAAATACTTCTGTATCAACGAGGGAATGGCCTACTACTTACAGAAGTACATCGTGATGCGGAAACGTAAAATATTCTATGGAAATGGTTCTGAGGCAGAGTTACTAAATCTCATCAAGAACCACCCTGGTGAAAACTACCTATATCCCTGTAGCGATATCCGAAAAGCTACCTTTCCCGATTTTCTGACCAAGCATAAAATAAATTTTAAGGAAGCCATTCTCTACCGTACCGTTTCTGCGGATCTGTCTGACCTCACCGATGTGTTTTACGACATCATCGTGTTTTACAGTCCGGCTGATATCAAATCCCTCTTCGAAAATTTCCCCGATTTCAAACAAAACAACACGCGTATCGCGGCCTGGGGCGCAACAACCGCTGCTGCGATCGAAGAAGCCAACCTTGTTTTGAACATCCCTGCACCGACCTCCGAAGTGCCGTCAATGACCATGGCTTTGGAGAATTATATTATTCTCGCGAATAAATAGGTAGCTTTTCTGCAATATTGTAGCGGGCTTGTCGTTAACTTTTCGACAACAAGTGTTGTAATATTGTTAACAAAGCTTAATATTTGCGTTGGACTAACCTCTAAAACTCACGCTGCATGCGATTAAACTTTACAAAACTACTTGTTCTGGGCTCTGTATTCTTTTCTCTACACGCATCCGCACAACTGGATCCGTACTACACGCACTACATGCTTAACAAGCTTGCATACAATCCGGCAGTAGCTGGCGAAAAAGATGCGATCTGTCTGAATCTGATTACCCACCAGCAATGGTTAGGACAAAGAGATAACAGCCGTGCGTACAAGCCGAGTGAGCAAGGTGACTGGTTCGATGCGGTAAATCCGGCAACGAATGGTTTCAGCATCACGGCACCCCTGTTGAACAATCAGTTAGGGGTTGGGTTTCAGGTAATTTCCGATAAACTTGGTTTTAACAAAAACACCTACCTCCGGGGTTCGGTAGCGTGGAAATTCCGTTTGGGCAGACAATTGCCCGGAGGAACAGGCGCCACTGACCAAACCTTAGCCGTGGGTGCCGATTTTGGTATGGCTCAGGTTCAGCTGGATGGTACCAAATACAATCCACTGCAGCCCGGCGATCCGCAAATACCCTCTACCATTGTAAGCGGAAGCAAGTTTGATATGGGCCTGGGTGTTTATTATACCCATCAGCGTTTGTTCGATGGATTTTATGCCGGACTTTCGATGACGCACCTTACTGCTCCCAAAATTAGTGTTGCCGGTAAGATCGATTTTCATATTGAACGCTATATCTATTTCCTGGCCGGGTCACGCCATGATTTTGGTTCCCTGGCTATCCTGCCTTCCTTACTGGTTAAATCGAGTGGAAAAGGAGTACAGGTAGACTTAGGGGCTCGTGCCATGCTGAACCAAAAGCTTGTATTTGGCGCCAATGTGCGGAGTGCTGATGCCATCAGCCTGCTGTTTGGTTATTTTATTTTCCCAAATCTGTATGTGGGATATTCCTACGACATGCAGGCTATCAGCGGTGTGAGGAAGTATACGGCAGCAGGAACCCACGAATTGTTCGTGAGTTATTGCTTTGATGTTAATGTTGGTCCGCCGCCACCAAAGAAACCCATCTTCAACGTGCGCTATCTGGAGGGTTACACCCTTTATTAGGCAGTAAAACAATTTCGGGAACATATACTAATGCGGAAAAAAATTGCGTTATACGTAACAATCGCCTTAAATGCTTTGCATTGTAAGGTTAATAAGATAAACTTGTACATTCAATTCATATTGCTTGATATGAAAAACATAAAAAACGCACTATTAATGGTCATCGTCATGTCGACGTTCGGTTGTGGGCTGAACAGCGATCGTGGTGAACTTGTGGGAGTTCAAGGAAGGAGACCCTGGTTTCATCCTCAGCCATTGGGAACTATCTATGTACCTACCGGTACTTTTCATGCCGGTCAGGCGGATAATGATATTTTCCAGACTCACATTTCACCAAACAAACAAATCACGATAACCGCCTTTTACATGGATGACACCGAGATCACGAACAACGAGTACCGTCAGTTCGTGAACCACGTTATCGATTCTATGGCCCGCTATCTCATGGCAGAGCCTTATATCATGGAAGATGAGTATGGAGAAATGCACATCAACTATGAAGAGGAAATTCCATGGTGGGATGAAGATGAAAAAGAAAACATCGAAGACGCCCTGGCGCCGATCATGTTGAAAGAAAGCGAGCGTTATTATAAAAAACGCGCGATCGATACCCGTAAACTGGTTTATTACTACGAGTGGATCGACATCAAAGCTGCAGCATTTGCTGAAGAGGATGCCGACCGTGCCCAGTTTGTGCGCAGAGAAAATGTGCGCGTGTATCCGGATACGCTGACTTTCGTTCGTGACTACGCGTATTCCTTCAATGAGCCGATGACCCAGATGTACTTCTGGCATCCGAAATACGACAACTATCCTGTAGTTGGCGTGGATTGGGATCAGGCGAAAGCATTTTGTGCCTGGAGAACAGGTCACCTGAATGAATACTACGAATCGATCGACGAACCGATCGTCAACCCATTCCGTTTACCAACAGAGTATGAGTGGGAATACGCTGCCCGCGGTGGCCGCGATGGAAGCATGTATCCATGGGGTGGGCCTTATACCCGTAACTCCAAAGGATGTTTCCTGGCCAACTTCAAACCCGGTCGTGGAGATTATCAGGCTGACGGTGGTGTATACCCGGTTCGCGCCTATTCTTATTTCCCGAACGATTATGGCCTCTATAATATGGCCGGAAACGTGGCGGAATGGACCATCTCGGCCTATGCTGACGAATCTCACGTTGTTACGGATGACCTGAACTCGGATTATCAGTTCGACGCAAATATTTATCCGGCTGAAGACAAATACCTGGGCCGTCCGAATCCCGACATGACCTATACACAGCGCCGCAAGGTGATTCGTGGAGGATCATGGAAAGATGTTGCTTATTATATCCAGAATGGTACCCGTACCTACGAGTATCAGGATACCGCCAAATCGTATATAGGCTTCCGTTGTGTGATGTCGTATATGGGTCGCTCTAACAAGGACCGTGAGCCATAGGCAGCGGTCTTGTCTTAATCACGTAATCAATTCTCATTTATATTTATACACTTTACTAACCCAAATTTAATTTAACTTAACATGGCAAACTTTTTTGAAAGTAAATCGGGCAAAAAACTCATGTCGATGGCATATGGCCTCGGCGCGGCGGTGGTTATCGTTGGTGCGCTCTTTAAAATTATGCACTGGCCGGGCGCCGACACTATGCTGATCATCGGTATGGGAACTGAAGCTATTATTTTCACGATTTCAGCTTTTGAACCAATTCATCAGGAGGTAGACTGGAGTCTGGTTTATCCTGAATTAGCAGGAATGGAGTCCAATGAAAAACCTAAAGAAGACAAAGGAACTGTTTCGCAACAACTTGACAGAATGCTCGAGGAGGCAAAAGTGGGTCCTGAGTTGATCAGCAGCCTTGGAAGCGGCTTAAAGAACTTAAGCGAAAACGTAAAAGGTATGTCTGATATCTCTAAAGCTACTGTAGCTACCGGAGAATATACGGAGAACGTGCAAAAAGCTTCCAGATCTCTGGAAGGTGTTTCTGCTTCGTACAACAAAGCCATGGATGCAATGAATTCGCTCGCCGAAATGTCAACCGGTACCAAAGATTACCAGGCACAAGTTGAGCATATCAGTGGCGAAATGAAAAAACTTGCTTCCAACATTGCCAGTCTGAATTCCGTTTACGGAAACATGCTGTCAGCAATGGGTGGCAACAGAACAGCCTAGTTTGTGAAATTTTAACCTAAAACGAAAGAAAGGATCAGACAATGGCAGGAGGAAAAATATCACCAAGGCAGAAGATGATTAACATGATGTATCTCGTACTTACGGCGATGCTCGCGTTAAACGTTTCTGCAGAAATTTTGAAAGCATTCTACCTCGTGGAATCAAGTATGGTTAAGGCCGGTGCAAACATCGACTCGAAAAATGCCGATATTATGATGGCGTTTCAGAAACAGATGAAAAACCAGCCCGAAAAAACCAAACCTTTCTACGAAAAGGCAAAAGAAGCTGAGAAAATTACCAAAGAGTTTGTGACCTACGTTGAAGATCTGAAAACAAAGATCACCACCAACGATGGTAAAATAACAGAACCCGAAGAAATTCGTGCAAAAGATGGTCAATTAGTAAATCGCGATAATATTGAACAACATGCATATCTGATGATTTCGAATGAAGGTCCTAAAAAAGGACTTGAATTGAAAGGCAGAGTGAATGATACTCGTGATGCATTATTGAAGCTTTTAGCCCCATTTAAACCTTTGGCGAATGAAGCAAAGCGTATCGGAGATCAAACCGACCTCCGCGCTATCGATCCGGAGGGTACCGCAAAGTCTTGGGAATCAGAATTGTTTGAACATTCGCCCCAGGCGGCTGTTGTTACTCTTCTGACCAAGATCCAGAACGACGCAAAAAATACAGAAGCTGAAATTCTGACTGCTTTGTTCTCCGGAATTACCGCTGATGATATGTCTTTCGACATGTTGGTAGCGAAGTTTATCCCGGACAAATCAGCCGTTTCTTTGGGCGAACAATTTACTGCCGACGTTATCCTCACCGCCTACGATTCGAAACAAACGAATAAAGTGGTGATCAATGGTACAGAATACCAAATGGAAAACGGAGTGGTAAAATACACAGCCAATCCGAATTCAGCGGGCGATTTTACAGTTAAAGGATACATTGAAGTTGCAGGTAAAGATGGAGTTAAACCTTATGAATTTGAATCAACTTACTCTGTATTTAAAGGTGAAGCATCTATCTCAGCTGATAAAATGAACGTACTGTATATCGGTCTGGATAACCCGATCACTATCGCCATTCCGGGAAAAAACCCGAACGACGTGAAAGCGTCGATCAGTGGTGCCGGTTCTTTGATCAACAAAGGTGGTGGTAAATACATCGCCAGGGTGACCAGAAGAGGGGATATAAAAATCGTGGTGACGGTAACTGAAAACGGAAAATCAAAGACCTATCAGGCACCATTCCGCGTTCGTTCCATCCCAAAACCTGAGGCGAAACTGGGAACGCTGGAAAGTGGAACACACTCTACCGGGGTTATCGCAGCTCAACCGGGCGTGTATGGAACACTTGGAGAAGGATTTGCCTATGAAGGGGTGAAATATTCCATCAACAGCTACCTTATCGTTTATTCTCCAAGAAGAGGAGATGCTGTTATGATCAATGGTCAGGGAACTGCCCTACCGCCACAGGCGAAAAGTATCATGAGCAGAATGAAAAGTGGTGACCGTATCATTATCGACAATATTCAGGCAACTGGACCTGACGGTAAACGTGCGTTGATGCCAGTTGTAATTACAGCTAGATAGTTATGAAAACATCAAAGATTATTTGTTTGTTCGTATTGTTGGCCATGTCGGGTGCTGCGTTTGCACAGCCGGATTATGACGCCACCGTATACGAGGATTGGACCTACGAAAAAGCTGCCGTAAAGCAGCGTAAGGAAATTCCTTACCCTTATTTGCGTGAGGCTGATGTAGCGTATTCCAAGAGAATTTGGAGGATTGTTGACACCCGTCAAAAGCAAAACCTGGTTATGAAATGGCCCAAAAGCCATCTCGGAAACATCGTTTACAAGGCGGTTAATGATGGTGTATTAACGCCATACCGTTCCGATTCTTTGATCTCTATTTATACTCCGGAAGAGGTTCTTGACCTGGGTATATATCGGGAAAATCAACAAATAATCAACCCCTTGAATCCTGATGACCCGTATGATCTGATCGATACGGTGATCGAAACAGCTTTTGATCCGTTGAAAATTGAAAAATTCTTCATCATGGAAGACTGGATCTTCGACAAGAAACATTCGCTCTTCTTTGCCCGTATCATTGCAATAGCACCGGTTTACCGGCCCATTGCAGGGGGTATAGAATTACCGGAACAGGCCCTGTTCTGGATCTATTACCCTGAATTGCGGAGTGTGATGATCAATTGGGAGATCTACAACAGAAAGAATGACGCCTCGCGGATCTCTTACGACCATTGGTTCGAAAAGAGAATGTTTTCAAGTTATATTTTTAAAGAATCAAACGAATATGATTACCGCCTGAGAGATTTTGAAGAGTATGAAGACAATGGTTTGGCTCTGCTTCTTAAAGCAGAAGAGATCCAAAACGAATTGTTCATTACTGAGCATGATCTCTGGGAATATTGATCGATCCGTTTACAAATAATAGAGCCCCGACTTTCACAGAAAGTCGGGGCTTTTTCATTGTATGCAATACAACGTAACATTTTCGCGTTATGCTAATACCAACTCTCATAACTTATAACTCATAACTCATAACTCTATGTAACACAGCTACTTTCACTAACCCTTAACCCATATGACTGTAGCTAAAATTTCCCCGCGGCAGAAAATGATCAACATGATGTATTTGATCCTGACCGCCATGCTGGCCCTCAATGTGTCGGCAGAAATTCTCAAGGCTTTTTTTCTCATGGAAACATCCATGGATAAAACCGGAGTGAACATCGATAAGAAAAACGATGAGATCCTTGTTGCCTTCGACAAGCACCTGCAAACCCAGCCTGAAATTACCCGTCCCTTCTATGTAAAAGCAAAAGAGGCTGAACGACTTTCCAATGAATTTATTCAACACGTTGAAAATCTGAAAAACATCCTGATCACAGAAACAGGAGGTCGGGAAGAAAGCAAAACCGGCGATAAAACCGAGCTTGTGGGACGTGAGAACATTGAGATCCATGCAGGCATTCTCATCAATCAGAAAAAGGGCAAGGAGCTGCTCGAGAAGATCAACACCACGCGGATTAAAATGTTGGAATTGCTTCCCGAAGAGGACAGAAATAAAGTCCTTAGCGATTTGGAAGCCCATGATTATGAGACACAAAGTTGGGAATCTTTCCATTTCGAACATTCCCCTCTGGCTGCAGTCATTGCCATGATGTCGAAAATCCAGAATGATTGCAAAAACACCACTTACGATGTGCTGAAACTTCTGTATGGCCACGTTGGCAGCGACCTGTTGCCCATTGATAAGGTGGAGGCCGCCATTGTTCCCCAGTCGAGTTACCTCATGGCTGGCGACCAGTTCAAGGCCGATATCTTTTTAACAGCCTTTTCAACCCGGCAAACGCATGAAATATATATCGACGGACAAAAAGTCGGTGAAGAAAATGGCAAATTCTCTTACCAGATCCCATCTTCTGGTCCGGGTACGCACACCGTTAAAGGAGAGATCTGGGTGAGGGAATCCGATTCCCTTCGTAAGTACCCGTTTGAAACATCGTATAATGTATTTAATGGTGGAGCCAGTATTTCGGCTGATAATACCAAAATCCTTTATAAAGGCATCGACAATCCGTTAACCATTACGGTTCCAGGAGTTGCCCCTTCGAATGTTCGTGCAGAAATTACCGCAGGGAACCTTATCCGGGTGGCCGATGGAAAATACAATGCCCGCTTAAACCTTACTGGTAAGATCAAAGTAAGAGTTTCCATCAGGGATGATTATGGCAATTGGAAATCGATGGGAGAGGAGGAGTTTCTGGTAAGGAATGCCCCTCAGCCTAAAATTACTTTCGGTACACTTGACGGCAGTAAACCGTATTCAAAATCAGCATTATTGGCTCAGAATATGGTTGTTGCCGGGACGGGAGGAATTTATATTAAAGGGATGCAATACAAGGTTAAGTCCTTTAAGATGATTATTGTTCATCCTAGAACCGGTATGCAACCTGCAATCACAGTTAATGGCCAGACTACTACGACTCAGGTAAAAAACGCACTGGCACAAATGCCTCCCGGCTCCATAGTCATATTTGATGATGTAAAAGTTGAAAATTATTCCGAACCCATTTCAGGTCTCACATTAATAACAAACAGATAGGAGGTAAACCATGAAACAATTGATTTTAGCCCAAATATGCCTCTGCGGAAGTTTAATCGTAGGGGCACAAAGTACAGCTCCTTACTCATTTGAGTCAGAAAGTGAACCGGTTGAAGAAATGACTGAAATTATCAACTGGCTGACCGAATTTGATCCCTACAGTTCGAATATCGAAACCGTTCCGGAATATGTCAAACGTGGGGTGCCTGAACAATATGTATTATCCTACCCTCACCTCCGCGAAGGAGATGTGGCCTGGATGACCCGCTACGAGCGGATCATCGATACCCGGCAAAAAATGAATATTTTGCTCCGATACCCGAAGCTCAGCGTTTTTGACCTGATGCTGAAACTCGCCCTCCTTCCCGATGGACCGAAAGTATACAGCGACAGGGAATTTCAGGAGGAGCTAACGGATAAACAAGTAAAGGAGCGACTGGAGTTTGAGATCCTGGTGGACATTATGGATCCTGAAACCTTTGAAATTACAACGGTTCCGATGAAAGATGTGATTGCCAAAGAATCACTCGTTAAAATTCAGGTTATGGAAGACTGGATCTTTGATAAAACGCATGGGCGTATGTACCCACGCATTGTCGCGCTTGCTGTTGTTTACAATCCGGTTATCGGTGGTGGAACGGTAACCTTACCTGAACAACCCCTTTTCTGGATCAAATATGATGATGCACGACCCTATTTTGCGAATGCGGAGGTATTCAACAAAAATATGGCGGCCCGCATTTCTATGGATCATTTTTTCCAGGCCCGTATGTTCGATTCGCAAATTATCAAAGAACCTAATGCCTACGATTACCCGATAAAATACTATCCGGAGTATGAGGATAACGGGATCGGCGCCCTATTAAAGAGTGAAGAGATCAAAAATGAATTGTTCGTAATGGAGCATGATCTCTGGGAATACTAGTTGTTTTCATTTTTTCGTGTACAGAAGCCGGGAATTATTTCTCCCGGCTTTTTGTTTTTCCCTTCTTCCTGACCCATTTTTGCCAAAACTTATTGCGCCCTCATGAAACAAATAATCGAATGTGTTCCAAATTTTAGTGAAGGAAACGATCTGCACCTGATCGCTCAGATCACTGCAGAAATAGAAAAGGTAGATGGCGTCAAACTTTTGGATGTAGATCCGGGAAAGGCAACCAACCGTACCGTGGTAACCCTGGTGGGTGAACCGGAACGGGTTATTGAAGCCGCTTTTTTGGCTATGAAAAAGGCCGCTGAACTGATCGACATGGGCAAACACCAGGGCGAACATCCCCGCATGGGAGCTACCGATGTTTGTCCGCTAATTCCTGTTTCAGGCATTTCGATGGAAGAAACAGCTGCCTATGCCATAAAATTGGCCAAAAGAGTGGGCACTGAATTAAACCTGCCCGTTTATTTGTATGAAGAAGCGCAACCCAATAAAGAACGCAGCAATTTATCAGTGATCAGGGCTGGCGAATACGAGGGTTTTTTTACTAAAATAAAAGAGCCAAAATGGAAGCCGGATTTTGGTCCGGCTGAGTTTTCGGCCCGTTCGGGAGCTACAGTGATCGGAGCCAGGGAGTTTCTGATCGCCTACAATGTTAATCTAAACACCACCTCAACCCGGCTGGCGAATTCTGTTGCCTTTGACGTACGCGAGGCAGGTCGTGTAAAGCGGGAAGGCCATCCGGTATTGGGTAAGCTGGTTTTGGATGCTGACGGTGAACCTGTACGCGTTCCCGGAAAATTAAAGGCCACCAAGGCAATAGGCTGGTTCATTGAAGAATACGGCATCGCCCAGATCTCCATGAACCTGACCAATTACCTCATCACCCCACTACATAGCGCCTTCGATGCTGTTTGTGAATCAGCCCAAAGCCGGGGCTTGCGGGTAACCGGATCCGAATTGGTAGGACTTATCCCCCTGAAAGCCATGCTCGATGCAGGAACCTATTTTCTCGAAAAACAAGGACGTTCATTGGGTGTTAGCGAAGAAGAACTCATCCATATAGCCATTAAATCTCTCGGACTCGACGAATTGTCGCCCTTTGACCCGAATAAAAAGATCATTGAATACCAATTACGCAACCTGGAAGATGAAAAGCTGATTTCCATGACTGCTAAAAAGCTGGCCTATGAAACGGCATCGGAGAGTCCTGCACCCGGGGGCGGTTCGGTTTCGGCCTATGCCGGCGCTTTAGGAACCGCGTTGGGCACCATGGTCGCCAATTTGTCGGCCAACAAAAGAGGCTGGGAAGACAAAAGCAGCTATTTTTCGCAAAAAGGGGCAGAAGGACAGGGCATCCTGAAAAAATTATTGGCTCAGGTTGACGAAGATACCCGGGCTTTTAATGCCATTATGGATAGTTTTTCACTACCCAAAGACACAGAAGAAGAAAAAGCTGAACGGAGCAAGGCCATCAAGGAAGCAACCATCAATGCCTGTCAGGTGCCTTTTGAGGTCATGAAAAATGCCCATGCCGCTCTGCCATTATTGGAGGCAATGATCCGTGAGGGGAATCCGAATTCAGTTACTGACGCGGGTGTAGGAGCTTTATGTGTACGCACGGCGGTGGCAGGAGCCTACCTGAATGTAAAGGTGAATGCGGGCGGATTAAAGGACAAATCGCCTGTTGCCCAGCTGCTTATCGATGCCGAATCCATCTACCAACAAACAGAAACCATTGTGGCACAGTTGGTACAGAACGTCGAGGCTAAACTTTCTTCTTGAAAATAGGCACAGTTGAACAAGGTTCTCCGTACATCAAACTTTTAACATGAGGAGCCAGTATACGGGTAATTTCCATATAGGCACTAACCGGAACGGGCTTGTCGAAACAACCTTTGATCACAACGGGCTTGTCGATATATGCGGCAATATCAAGGGTATTAAGTTGTTGTTGAAAGAGGTAGTTCTCTAATGCTTTCAGGTCACCAAATACAAAGGCTTTTGCCACCGGCTCCAGTTTTTGAGCCACGAGCATAAAGGCCCAGGTTGGGATGATGGCATCTACGGAGCAGGTAACGGCCACGAATTTATTCTGGTAGAGGCTCCAGTCATGGGTTTTAATAAACGCACGAAAATCCTTTTCGCGGAGGATCAATCCCTGAAAAAGCTGGTCTTTAATATCCAATACAAGCCGTTCTCCTTCGAGATACATATCCTCGAGATTCAGGGTGAGGATCGGGCTGCTTGCTACGCGGTTGATAATTTCGTTCGACATGGTGGAATTGGATTGCTGCAAAGGCTGCTCCAAAGTTTATTTTACCGTTGAAATTTTAATGGCGTTGGTTCTTGATTTTTCATGGATGGGCATGCTCGCTGTGTGAACAACAATATCATCCCGGCTTACAAAATTATTTTCCCGGAGTATGTCGATCACATCATTAAAGGTTTCATCGGTCGAGGAATATTTGTCATAAAAAAAGCCCCGAACGCTCCAAACCAGATTCAGCGTGTTTAATAGCGGAAGGTTATTGGTAAAAATGAAGAGGTTCGCTTTTGGCCGGAAGCTGGCAATTTTATATCCGGTATAACCCGAACGGGTCATCGAAACGATGGCCTTGGCGTTGAGGTGGGCCGACATCCTGACAGCAGTAAAGCACACCTCATCCGACAAAAAGGTATCCGATCCTTCGCCCGGTCTTTGTCCCCTATTGTACACATCGCCCCTCGATTCCACATTACGGATGATCCGCTCCATCGCCTGAACCACCAGTAAGGGATAGGCCCCAACCGAGGTTTCAGCGCTGAGCATAACGGCATCGGCACCGTCAAGCACCGCATTTGCAACGTCGTTGGCTTCGGCGCGCGTAGGAGTGGGATTTTGGATCATGCTCTCCATCATTTGGGTGGCGATGATAACCGGCTTGCTTGCCGCAATACATTTTTTTACAATTTCTTTCTGGATGATCGGCACCTCTTCCATAGGTAACTCAACGCCAAGATCCCCCCTGGCTACCATGATGCCGTCTGTTTCGGCTATAATGGAATCAATGTTTTTTATGGCTTCAGGCTTTTCTATTTTGGCAATGATCCGGGCATTTGAACCATGATCACTGATCAATTTCCTCAGCATCTGTATGTCTTCCCGTTTCCTGACAAAAGAAAGCCCGACCCATTCCACCTCATTTTGAAGGGCAAATTCAAGGTCGAAGAGATCCTTTTCTGTCAGGGCTGCAGTACTGAGCGACGAGTTAGGGAGGTTAAAACCTTTTTTAGACGACAGGATGCCACCGTGAATAATTCTGGCTTTTACGGTATGGGCATCAACAATTTCTTCAAAAACCAATTCAAGTTTTCCATCATCAAGTAAAACACGTTCCCCCGGCTTAACGTCCTGGGCCAATTTTTCATAGCTGACAAAAATACGCTCCTGAGTACCCACACATTCCTGTGAGCTGAGCATAATAGTATGTCCGTCGACCAGTTCAATGGCATTGTTTTCCACCATCCCTATACGGAGTTTAGGGCCCTGAAGGTCAAACAGGATACATATATTGGAACGTAATTCAGCATTAATGCGTTTTACATTCTCAATAACGAGGAGATGATCCTCGTGGCTGCCGTGCGAACCATTTATCCGGCACACATCTACACCGGCATATATGATCTCTTTCAGGTTTTCGTATGAAGATGTGGCAGGGCCAATGGTGGCCACAATTTTGGTTTTGTTAAAATTCGTTTTGTAACTCACAAGACTAAATTTGCTTTTGATTTAAGTTGTTCGGGTTTAACATCAAAATAGTGAACGATTCCGGGGATCTCCTTTATGGAATTGAGAATAGCCAGATAATCGGTCCGCTCAAAATCGCCTTCCAATTTTAAATAATAATCCACCATTTTTTGTTCGCTTACCAGAAACCCATTCCCTGATTTGTTCCCAAAAAGGGTCCAACGTTGGTAGGTTTCGTCTTCATTCAGGTTAAAAAACACCTGAAAAAAACTTTCCGGTGCTCCGCGCTTCGAATTAAGCACCAATTCTTCACCTCTGCGTAAAGGAATCCTGAATTTTTTCTCCAGCCACCAGCAAAGGGTATGAGCCGGTAAGGCACTGACAATGGCGATCAGTTTAAAATCGTAGTCGGGTTCGAATGCAAGGAGAGTCTTTTTCACTGCGCTGTTCTTAACGCAGGTGCAAGTTAGGTGAATCGCAGCGAAAACTTTTTGTTTGCGATTTAAGCGTAAAAGTTTGTTATTTGCACCCAATAAAAAACCGAAGAAATGTCTGATATTGCATCTAGAGTAAAGTCCATCATCATCGATAAACTCGGTGTTGAAGAAAGCGAAGTAACCCAGGAAGCTAGCTTCACCAATGATTTGGGAGCTGACTCGTTGGACACCGTTGAACTGATTATGGAATTCGAAAAGGAATTTAACATCGCTATTCCTGATGACCAAGCTGAGAAAATCGGCACTGTTGGTCAGGCAGTTTCTTATATCGAACAAAACGCTAAGTAATTAAGATTCCTGTATGCAACTTAAAAGAGTTGTTGTTACTGGTTTAGGTGCGCTTACACCAATAGGGAACACTGTTTCAGAATACTGGAACGGCCTCTCTAATGGTGTAAGCGGCGCCAATCTTATTACCAAGTTCGATGCGAGCAAGTTCCGAACAAAGTTTGCCTGTGAGGTAAAGAATTTTGATCCGCTTGACTTCATAGATAAGAAGGAAGCGCGCAAAATGGACCCATACACCCAATACGCCGTTGTAGTGGCGGATGAGGCTGTAGCTGATTCAGGTATAAATGGAGAAGGAATTGACCAAAACCGCGTTGGTGTGATCTGGGGCTCGGGCATCGGAGGCTTGCGAAGTTTCCTCGATGAGGCCATTGAATTTGCCAGAGGTGACGGTACTCCACGTTTTAATCCATTCTTTATTCCCAAAATGATCTCGGATATAGCCGGTGGCCATATTTCGATCAAATACGGATTCAGAGGACCTAATTTCACAACCGTTTCGGCTTGTGCATCATCCAATAACGCAATTGTCGACGCTTTCAATTATATCCGTTTAGGAATGGCTACGGCCTTCGTAACCGGCGGCTCTGAAGCTTGTGTGAATGAGGCTGCCATGGGCGGTTTCAATGCCATGAAAGCTTTATCCGAACGAAACGACGACTTTGCCACGGCTTCACGCCCCTTTGATCTGGGCCGCGATGGATTTGTGCTTGGAGAAGGAGCCGCCGCATTGGTTTTGGAAGAATATGAACATGCTAAAGCCAGGGGAGCAAAGATTTATGCTGAACTGGTTGGAGGCGGATTATCGGCTGATGCTTACCATATTACCGCACCCCATCCCGACGGACTGGGTGCTACCATGGTTATGCAAAATGCCTTGAAAGACGCCAACATGAACCCGGAGGAGATTGACTACGTGAATGTTCACGGTACTTCAACCCCACTTGGCGACATTAGCGAGTCTAAAGCTATTTTGTCGGTATTCGGGCAGCATGCCTACAACCTGAACATCAGCTCAACCAAATCCATGACAGGGCACCTTTTGGGAGCTGCAGGAGCGGTAGAGGCACTTGCGGGGATATTGGCCATCAAACACCAGATGATCCCTCCAACCATCAATCACTTTACAGATGATCCGGAATTCGATCCGAAACTTAATTTCACCTTTAACAAAGCCCAGAATAGGGAAGTGAAGGCAGTATTAAGCAACACATTCGGCTTCGGCGGCCATAACGTATCTGTAATTTTCAAAAAAATCGATTAAGCGCCAAAAGCTTGAGATCCGCTATCCTGAATCGGCTTTTTGGAAGAAACAGGAAATCTACTAACCCCAAACTAAAAAACTTGTCCCAATTATTGGGATTCCGTCCGGGGAATTTTGCGCTATATGAACAAGCCTTTCGGCACAATTCATATGTGAACCAAAAGTTTCCTGATGAAGAGGGGGTATTGAGCAATGAACGGCTCGAATACCTTGGCGATGCCGTACTCGACCTGGTTGTGGCTGAGGTGCTTTTTTTGTCCTACCCGAATAAAGGCGAGGGATTTTTGACCGAAACCCGGGCTAAAATTGTTAGCCGGGCTATGTTGGGAGATCTGGCCGTTAAGATGGGGTTGGATGAAATGATCCAATATGGAAAAGGACTTGGAAACAATAAGCAGGTAATGCGTTCCCTGAGTGGAAATGCCCTGGAGGCCTTACTCGGCGCGATTTATCTGGATAAAGGATATTCCTTTACCCGGGATTATATTCTGAAACGCGTTCTGAAGAACTATCTGGATATACACGAACTCGCTCTGTTGGAGGTAAATTTTAAAAGCCGGCTTATCGAGTGGTCGCAAAAAATGAAAAAGGAGATCCAGTTCGATCTGGCTGAGGAAAAAATTAAAGGACGCTCAAAAATTTATGTCATGAGCGTGAAAATTGATGGCCTCGAATTGGGAAGAGGGGAAGAATTTTCAAAGAAAAAAGCGGAGCAGGAAGCGGCACGGATTGCGTGCATTCACTTGCAAATAATAACATCATGAACGAAAAACTAATCAAGTCTGCACTAATCTCGGTTTTCTATAAAGATGGTCTTGATGAAATTGCCCTTGAACTCAACAAACAGGGCGTTAGCATTTATTCTACCGGAGGTACCCAGGCACATCTGGAAAAATTAGGTATTCCCTGTATTGCGGTCGAAACCGTTACCGGCTATCCTTCCATACTCGGGGGCCGGGTAAAAACCCTGCATCCTTCTATTTTTGGAGGGATATTGGGAAGAAGATACGTCGAAAGCGACCTGGCTGAAATGAAGGAATTTAAGATCCCGGAGATCGATCTGGTTATTGTAGATCTCTATCCTTTCGAAGAGACCCTGAAAAATACCAGCGAAGAAGCATCCATCATTGAAAAAATTGACATAGGCGGCCCGTCTATGATCCGGGCAGCAGCAAAAAACTTCCGTGACCTGACTGTACTGGCTGATAAAAATGAATACCCCGCCCTATTGGCCTTGTTGCAGGCACAAAACGGAAATACCACCCTTGAACAACGCAGAATGTTTGCTGCAAGAGCTTTTGAAGTGGTGATGAATTATGATATAGCTATCAATAACTACTTTAATGGCGATGTTTATCATCCGCTGCGCGACAAACGCAGCCT
Source organism: Bacteroidota bacterium (assembly GCA_003531115.1). GTDB lineage: Bacteria > Bacteroidota > Bacteroidia > UBA8524 > UBA8524 > UBA8524. The sequence goes on from DQHT01000111.1 coordinate 37,833, forward strand.
GCGTTATGGTGAAAATCCCCACCAGGCTTCAGATTTTTATGGCGATACAAAGGAACTTTTTGATCAGTTAAACGGCAAGGAGCTTTCTTACAATAACCTGGTAGATGTAGATGCTGCCATGCAACTGATGGCTGAATTCAGCGACCCGTGTTTTGCCATCATCAAACATACCAATGTATGCGGAGTTGCTCTGGGAGCGAGTATTAAATCCAGTTGGGATGCAGCCCTGGCCGGAGATCCGGAATCGGCTTTCGGCGGAGTTCTTATCACGAACGGACGCATCGATATGGCCACTGCACAAGCCATTAATGAGATCTTTTTTGAAGTGCTGATCGCCCCGGATTATGAAGAATCGGCTTTTGAATTGCTCAAAACGAAAAAGAACCGGATCCTGCTAAAACAAAATGCGCCCATCCGGCAAGGATTGAACTACAGATCCATGCTAAACGGCACGCTCGTTCAGCAAAGCGATTTGGGAAATTTCATAGTATGGAAAGAAGAAGGCGCCCTGCAGTCTTCTCCGGCTCAAAAGGACGATATGGAATTTGCCAACCTGATCTGTAAACATTTGAAATCAAATGCGATCGTTTTGGTGAAAAACAAACAATTGGTAGGGAAAGGATGCGGACAAACAAGCAGAATCGACGCTTTACGTCAGGCCATTGAAAAAGCCAGACAATTCAATTTTGACCTGGAAGGGGCTGTAATGGCTTCTGATGCCTTCTTCCCCTTCGATGATTGTGTTAAACTTGGGCATGCAGAAGGAATTGCAGGTTTTATTCAGCCCGGCGGATCAATTCGCGATCAGGATTCCATCGATTATTGCAAACAAAACGGCCTGGTGATGGTTATCACCGGCCAACGGCATTTTAAACATTAGGTCATTCATAATACCCATATTGTTGCGGTTAAGGAGAATTCCTTTGAAATCCTGAAAAAAAATGAAGGAGCAATGGAATTAGTCTGTAAACTATTGGTATTTTGCGGAAAATAAGGTAGAAGTCAACAATTTTGGCGAACGGATAATGGGAATTTTCAATTTTTTAGTGCAAGAGCTGGCAATCGACCTGGGTACTGCCAATACCCTCATCATCCATAAGGATAAAGTAGTGGTGGATCAACCCTCCATTATTGCCATCAACCGGACAACCAATCAGGTTATTGCCATTGGTCATCAGGCCATGCAGATGCATGGAAAAGTGCATGAAGATATCAAAACCATTCGCCCCCTGAAAGATGGGGTAATTGCTGATTTTAACGCAGCTGAACAAATGATCCGTGGCATGATCCGTATGATCAATCCGGGTAAACGTTTGTTTTCTCCTCAATTGCGCATGGTTATTTGTATCCCTTCCGGCATCACCGAGGTGGAAAAAAGGGCTGTACGCGACTCGGCTGAAAGAGCGGGTTCAAAAGAAGTATACCTGATCCACGAACCGATGGCAGCAGCGATCGGTATTGGTATCGATGTGAGTGAGCCAATGGGGAATATGATCATCGACATCGGTGGTGGTACAACAGAAATTGCCGTTATTGCCCTTGGTGGTATTGTATGCGATGAATCAATACGCGTGGCCGGAGATGAGTTTACCCTGGATATTCTGGAATACATGCGCCGCCAACATAATCTCCTGATCGGTGAACGTTCGGCTGAACGAATTAAGATCGAAGTGGGTGCTGCCCTGCCTGAATTGGATAGCCCGCCCGAAGATTATGCCGTAAACGGACGTGACCTGATGACGGGTATTCCGAAACAGATCACCGTTTCTTATTCCGAAATTGCCCTTGCCCTGGATAAATCCATCTCCAAAATCGAAGAAGCGATCTTGCGCGCCCTGGAGCTGACACCCCCCGAACTTTCTGCGGATATTTACCAAACCGGCTTGTACCTCACCGGTGGTGGTGCCTTACTCCGCGGATTGGATAAACGGATTTCTGCCAAAACGAAATTACCGGTTTATGTAGCCGACGATCCACTGAGAGCAGTAGTTCGCGGTACCGGAATTGCGTTGAAGAATATCCATAATTTCAAATTCCTGATGACATGAGAGTGATGGCGCATGCATAACCTATTCTTATTTATACAGCGCTTTTATGTTTTCTTTTTTTTCCTTCTCCTTACGTCCTTTTCTCTGTTTATTCTTATCAGCAATAACCTGTATCAGCGTTCGGCTTTTATCAATACGTCGAATGCGGTAACAGGAGAATTGTATACTCTGGTGAGCGAGGTGAGAAATTATTTTCACCTGAAAACGGAAAATGAGGCCTTGCTGCTCGAAAATGCCGAACTCAAATCGCGGATGCGGGATGCTTACTACGTTGACACCGTTACCTCCATTTCTGTAAACGACAGCATATACAAACAGCGCTACCAGTACATCGATGCCCAGGTTATCAATAATTCTGTTGACAAAAAATACAATTACATTACCCTGAACCGCGGCCGTATACACGGTGTCCAAAAAAATGACGGGGTCATATGTGATCAGGGAGTTGTTGGAGTGGTGGTAAAGGTTTCCGATCGCTTTTGTACGGTAATGAGCCTCCTCAACAGAAAAACGAATATTCCTCCAAAAGTTGATACCCTCATGTATTTTGGCTCGGTAAAATGGGATGGAAATTCTTTTTCCTATGCGCAACTTACAGATATCAACCGTTTTGCGCCTGTGAAAGTCGGGCAAATGGTTTATACCTCCGGCTATTCCGAGCATTATCCTGAAAATATAAAGATCGGACAGATCGAATCGGTTAACCTGAAAGACGGGAGCAATTTTTATGATATCGAAATAAAACTCTCAACAGATTTTACCAGCCTGCACTCTGTTTTTATTGTACAAAACTTGTTCAAGGCCGAAGTTCATGCCCTCGAAGAGGAAACCAGAAAGGAGGACGACCGGAATGATTAATTACATTCAAAAGGTACTCGTCTTCATCTTCTTATTGCTCCTGCAGGTTTTTATTGTGGGTAAACTCAATATCAACCCGCTTATCCAGCCCAATATTCTTCTGCTGTTTTTTCTTACCCTGCCTGTCGATCTGAAACCGGTGCCTACCTTATTGATCGGATTTACCGGAGGACTTTTGCTCGACATGTTTAACAATTCAGCAGGATTTAACAGTACAGCACTGCTGATCATGAGCTATGCACGAATTTATTACGTGCGATCCTTCGCAAGGATCGACATTTTGGAGTCGGGCATTGAGCCCGGACTGAGCACAATAGGCTACCGCTGGTTTATCATATATGCGGCAGTTATGGTGAGTATTTACCATTTGGTTTATGCTTTTATTGAAAGTTTTAGCTTCCGCTATATCCCTGAGAATATCCTGTCGGCCCTGTTGAGCGGGGCTGTTTCTCTGGCCTTGATCGTATTGTTTCAGATTTTGTTTTATCGCACCAGATCCAAACAATAATGGGAAACAAAAGCCGGCAATATTTTTATTATGCGTTATTCGCACTGGTTGGTCTGGCATTCCTGGCTCAGCTATTTTCCATACAGGTCCTCGACGACAGGTACAAAAGTTTATCCAAGGATAACTTCCTGAAAAAGGTAATTCAATTCCCCCCTCGTGGTTTGATCTACGACCGTTATGGAAACCTGATGGTATACAATGATGCCACTTACGACCTGATGGTGGTGCCTCGCCAGGTGAAAAATCTGGACACACTGGAATTTTGCCGACTCTTAAAAATTACGGTCGATGATTTTAATGAGAAGATGGAAAAGTGTAAGGAAAACCCTTACCGGAGTTCCGTATTCGAAAAGCAGATCTCAGCCCGGACTTATGCCGGATTTCAGGAGCATCTGTTCGAATTCCAGGGCTTTTTTATGGAAGTGCGTACCGACCGGAGGTACAAAACCAGCAGTGCCGGCCATGTGTTAGGGAGTATCGGGGAGGTGAATACCAAAATCATTGAAAACTCAAATAACTATTACCGACAAGGAGAATATATTGGTATTTCAGGCATTGAAAGGAGCTACGAGGAATTATTGCGGGGAACAAAGGGTGTGAAGAATGTTATTGTCGATGTGCGTAACCGTACCGTAGGACCCTATTTTGAAGGCGCGTATGATACGCAATCGGTAGCCGGACAAAGTATCTACGTTACCCTGGATGCTGCCCTCCAGGCCTACGGAGAAGCGCTGATGAACGGCAAGATCGGCAGTGTTGTGGCCATTGAACCCGCTACGGGAGAAATACTGGCTTTGATCTCTACACCGGATTACGACCCGAATTTATTGATTGGAAGGGAGCGGGGAAAAAATTTCGGCAAGCTGATGATGGATCCCTTAAAGCCGATGTTCAATCGCCCGTTGAGTGCACCTTATCCACCCGGATCCATCTTTAAGGCCATCTCTTCCCTAATCGGTCAACAAGAAGGCGTGTTGACACCTGAAACGCGCTACCATTGTGGAGGAGGGTACCGTGTAGGAAGTCATACGGTAAAGTGCAGCCACGGCCATCCATCGCCGCTCGACTTACGCGGTGCTTTGATGCATTCGTGCAATCCCTATTTCTGTTATGTTTTCCGGAGTATTGTTGACCAAAGGAAATTCAGCACGTTTGAAGAAAGTTATACCAGCTGGCAAAAGCACCTGGAAAGTTTTGGAATTGGCGTAAAACTGGGAATTGACCTCTACGGTGAGGCAAAAGGAATACTTAAACCGGCCGATTATTTTAACCGTTTGTATGGAAAGGGCTCCTGGAAGGGCTCGAACATTATCTCCATGGCTATCGGACAGGGAGAGCTCGGGGTTACCCCGCTTCAGATGGCAAATGTTATGGCCATCATCGCCAATCGGGGTTATTATGTTACACCTCACGTACTGAAATATGTGGATACCATTGGAAAAACAGGGCCTAAATTCGAAAAACATTATACAACTGTTGACAGCCGTTTTTTCCCGATCGTAGTGGAAGGAATGGCGGATGTGGTACGGAGCGGAACGGCCAGGGTCGCTCAAATCGACTCGATCGAGGTGTGTGGAAAAACGGGAACCTCACAAAACCCGCATGGGAAAGATCACTCGATCTTTTTTGCCTTTGCCCCTAAAGACAATCCGAAGATCGCTATCGCCGTAGTAGTTGAAAATTCGGGGTTTGGATCGCAATGGGCCGCACCGATCGCCAGTTTAATGATAGAACGCTATCTGTTCCCTGAACGGGAACAGCGAAGGAAGTATCTCGAAGACCGGATGCTGAATACGAACCTCATCGATACAGTCAAGCAAAATGAACCGCTACCGCACTAACGAAGCTTTCGAAACGGGTGGACTGGATTGGCTGACCATTTTCCAGTACCTCTTTATGGTCCTGTTTGGATGGGTAGCCATTTATTCGGCGGTATATAACCCCGATAATTCAAGCATTTTTGACCTGTCGCAAAATTATGGCAGACAAATGATGTTTATTGCCATCGGGCTGGTTCTCGGTGCTGCCATTCTCATCGTTGATGCCAAATTTTATGGAGCATTCGCCTATGGATTTTATGCCCTGGCTATCTTCCTGTGCATTGCCGTAATTTTTATCGGAGCAGAAACAAAAGGGGCCAAGTCCTGGTTTGCGCTGGGGGGATTTAAATTTCAACCGGTAGAATTGGCCAAATATGCTACGGCTCTCACATTGGCAAAATACCTGAGTTCCTATGATGTATCGTTTAAAGACTTTAAGGTAAAGATGATCTCCTTTGGGATCATCCTGTTGCCTATGGCTCTGGTCCTCCTTCAAAATGATACAGGCAGTGCCTTGGTTTTTACTGCTTTTTTTCTCGTTTTATACCGCGAAGGACTCCCTACCTGGCTGCTGGCCGGAGCTTTTTACCTGGCATTTTTGTTCGTCGTTACCCTGCTGGTGGATGAACCCCTGAATGTGATCTATGTGCTTGGCGGACTGGCGGCAGTGCTATTGGTGGTCTTCCGAAAGAACAAACAAATGCTTCTGGCCATTCTCGCGGCATTGGTTTTTTCGATCGTGGTGATCAAGTCGGTCGATTTTTTCTTCAACGAAGTACTCCAGGAGCATCAACGGGCACGAATAAACGTGTTATTTGGCAAAGGCGGTGACGATTACAATGTACGGCAGTCGAAGATCGCCATTGGCTCGGGGGGTATTTTCGGACAGGGGTTTTTAAATGGTACCCAGACCCGGTACGATTATGTGCCCGAACAGGCTACCGACTTTATTTATTGTACCATAGGGGAGGAATATGGATTTTTTGGATCGGCAGGGGTGGTGCTTATGTTTGTTTTATTGATGATCCGTATCGTTATCATCGCAGAAAGACAAAAAAACCGCTTCAGCAGGATCTATGCTTACAGTGTCGCATGCATACTGTTTGTACATTTTACCGTCAATATTGGTATGACCATAGGACTCATGCCCATCATAGGGATTCCTTTGCCCTTTTTTAGCTATGGAGGTTCTTCCCTGCTCGGGTTTACCATACTGCTTTTTACCCTGTTGAAACTCGATGCCAACAGGGTGAACGAAATGCAGAGTTTACACGATTAAACTTTTTTCAATGCGTATTCCCCGGCTGCTTTCACAAAACGTACAAAAAGCGGATGGGGATTGTCTACGGTACTCTTGTATTCCGGATGGAACTGTACGCCAACAAACCAGGGGTGGGTGCTAATTTCCACGATCTCTACCAGGTTTGAATCAGGATTGATCCCCGTACATTGCATGCCGGCTTTTTCAAAGGCTGCCCGGTATTTGTCGTTAAATTCATAACGGTGGCGATGGCGTTCATTAATTTTGGCTTTTCCATAGGCCAGATAGGCTTTACTGCCTTTGCTGAGCTGGCAGGGATAGGAGCCAAGACGCATGGTGCCTCCCTTTTTGGTGATCTTTTTTTGCTCTTCCATCATATCGATCACCGGATTTTTGGTTGCCGGATTCATTTCACTTGATTCAGCATCTTTTAACCCGAGTACATTGCGCGCATACTCAACAACGGCGCATTGCATGCCCAAGCAGATACCGAAAAAAGGAACAGCGTTTTCACGGGCATATTTGATGGTGGTAATTTTTCCTTCTATGCCCCTTTCGCCAAATCCCGGAGCAACAAGGATACCGTCAAGATGACCCAATTTAGCCTTTGCATTGTCATCATTGATCAATTCCGAATGCATGTAGTGCACACGTACCTTGCATTCATTTTCAGAACCTGCATGGATAAAGGCTTCTGCTATGGATTTATAAGCATCAGGCAATTCAACATATTTTCCGATCAGGCCAATGTTGATCTCTTGTTTCGGGTTTTTCAGGCGCCAGAGAAAATCTTTCCAGCTATCCAGATCGGGCTCCATTTTCGAAGGCAATTTCAGATGCGCCAGGATAACCTTGTCAAGTTTTTCTTTCTGCATCTTCAGTGGAACATCATAGATCGTTTCCACATCGATCGACTCTATAACGGCATTCACCTTCACATTACAGAAAAGGGCGATTTTTTTACGCAGATCAGCCCCAAGTTCATGTTCGGTACGGCATACTAATACATCCGGCTGTACCCCATATTCCAGCATGGCCTTCACCGAGTGCTGGGTAGGTTTCGTTTTTAATTCTTTTGCGGCAGCAAGATAAGGAACCAGGGTAAGGTGAATAACGGCGCATTCATGTTCCTCCTTTTCCCAGATAATCTGACGAACTGTTTCGATATAAGGCAGGGATTCAATGTCGCCAACAGTGCCACCCAGTTCGGTGATAATGATGTCGTATTCGCCGCTGTCGCCCAGTAAACAGATTCGGCGTTTAATTTCATCGGTTATATGCGGAACCACCTGAACAGTTTTTCCCAGATACTGACCCTGACGTTCTTTTTCAATAACGGTTTGGTAAATTTTGCCGGTGGTTACGTTATTCGCCTGGGAGGTGGTAATGTTCAAAAACCTTTCGTAGTGACCCAGGTCAAGATCCGTCTCGGCTCCATCGTCAGTAACATAACACTCACCGTGTTCATACGGATTCATGGTTCCCGGATCAATATTGATATAGGGGTCGAATTTCTGAATGGTGACTTTATAGCCTCTTGCCTGAAGCAGCTTGGCCAGGGAGGCCGAAATAATCCCTTTTCCTAAGGAAGATGTAACCCCTCCCGTAACGAAAATATACTTGGTTTTTGTCATGATAACCTTGTTCGTGTACGGGATGCAAAGGTAGAGATAAAAAGATGCCCTGAATGGGTTGTGAATAAGAATGCAACAAAATTATCTCAATCAGCCAGCCGGCTTTTGGTCACATCGAACAGTTTCCACTGAACACCAAAGTTCATACCCATGGAAAATTGATGCTGACTGAGGGTATAATAATTCCGGTAGGTAGATAGCAGGGCATAGGTGAATTCAGGTCCCGCTGCAAGCGACCACCGCGTATTCATACTGTATTCGAGCACTACCTGAGCATGAGAGCCTATGCTCCAGTCACGGAAAAATTCCGGATTGTTTACATAATGATCTACCCGATAGTCATAGCAACGGGCATTTGTGCGCATCATATAGGCAAGTGATAAACCGAGGCCTGTACTTAAGCTCAGGCGTGGAGTGAGGTGTCTTTTGCTGTAAAGGGTAACCGGCAATTCAGCGTAGCTGTACTCGTTGGTATAGTATGTAATGTCGCCCGGCGCATTCATTTCAGAAGTTTCATACCCATATTGTTCCGCCAGGGCATCGTATACTGAGCTGTTTATTCTTGGAGCCATGCCGACCTGTTCACCGGAACGGGTATAGCCAAGTCCAAATGCAAGCGAAAAACGATCGGAGAAATGGTAACGCGCCTGAACGCGGGCCGAAAAGCCGGATATACCTTTGTCGAGTTGTTTTTTGGTATCCTCAAGAGGGCGTGCATAGTCGGTGCGGGCAGAAATATTACGGTAAGCGTATGCGGGGACAAAATTCGCCTGAATATACCAGGCATCACGGTTTTTGTTACCGGCCGGGCGTTTTCTGAAACGAATAGGAGCAGCTCCATTCGCATGCTCAGCTTTATATGCAATGCGCAAACCTTTTGGACGGATATTTTTCAGAAAGATTTTCTCCGCTCCGAATTTAGACTCATCTACTGCGCTAAAAGCCGTCTCCTCCTGTGCCAGAGTGGACAGACTTCCTCCCTTTTTCGTTAACCCTACACTTTTTGTAGGATTCACATTTGACGCTTGGCTGTTTTCATTGGCAAGGGGTAAATCAGCCAGGGGATTGAGGAGTAAAATGCCGGCCTCAGTAGCCTGTGAGTTGGCTGTTCTTCTGTCTTCCTGGATAAAAAGAATTCCGATAACTGCCAGAATGCTTAGCGTAAGTATACTTATTTTCCAAAAAGTCTGAATGGATCGCGTTTTGGCAATACTTTTTTCCACGCCCTGCCAGGTAGAGAGGCTGGGTTGCATGGAAAATTCATCGGCTTTTTTAGCCAATTCTTCTTCGAAGGGTCTATGGATGCGAAACCTTGACATGCTCTGTTATACCAAACGCTTCGATCTTCTCCAAGCGTTTTGCCAACAGGGCTTTGGCCCGCGTGTATTGAGATCGTGAACTACTTTCATTTATTCCTAACATATCCGCAATCTCCTTATGGGAGTACCCTTCAATTGCGTAGAGGTTGAGCACGGTGCGATAGCCATTTGGTAAGCTGCGCACGAGATCAATAACCTCTCTGGTATACATGGACGCAATCACGTCGCCGGATGCTGCAGGAGTATATTCTGCAGAGTCAATATCGCATTCGTATTTTAAGTTCTGATATTTTCTTATGATGTTGATGGCAGTGTTTACGATTATGCGTCGAAGCCATCCTTCAAAGGAACCCTGAAAGCGAAAGGTATCAAGTTTTTGAAAAACCCGGATAAATCCTTCCTGCAACATGTCTTCAGCCTCTTCCCTTGATGAAGCATAACGGTAACAAACCCCCAACATTTTAGGGGCGAACAACTCGTATAGCTTCTGCTGAGCTGCTCTGTTCTGCTTGATGCAGGCTTCTATCAAAGAAATTTCGTCGCGCATCGGATGCCGATCTGTGGTTTGTAAACTAGTATTAAGACGCCTTTTAGTCTTGAATAGTTGTACAACGTTTAAAAATAAAAAAGGGTTGGAACTGCTTTAGTTTATCGACGAATGGAAAGTGTAAGTGGCAGAATAAGAAATGTCTATCCGTCCTTCCTTTAGTGACTGGTAGTTACGCCCGCCAAACTCATCCTTTGTTTCGAGGGNNTCAGCACTTCCCGATGATATTTGCTTCTAAGTCGGTTTTTGCTGTCGTAGTAACGGGTTTCACTCCATTTTTGTGCCGCGTTATGGTCGTAGATAGTACGCACTATCCGTCCTTTTTCATCTCTGGTTTCTTCGATCCTCCGCACTGTTCCATCTTCCAGTTCTTCTTTTTTTGTGCAACGAGTCAGTGTATCTTTCTGTTTTTCGCTGAGTAGGGAGTTAGCGATCCCGCAATCATAACGAAAGGTTTTTTCCAACTTCAGGCTGTCTTTGTAATAGCGCACTTCTTTTTTACTGAGGTCAGGGTAATAATCGAATTCGATCCGATCGGTGAGTTTATTTTTATGATAGGACCGTTGTTCGATGAGCAAATTGTTTTCCGAATAAATATAGCGATAGCCCCAGGTTTGTTTTCCTTTATGGAAGTTGGTAATTGTGGAAATTAAGGAATCATTGTGATAGGTGATTTCCCATACATAGGTGCTTTTTTGTTTGCTTCCAAAGATTTGCGTTTTACGAATGACCTGGCCATTTTCGTTGTATTCGTAAGAGGCCGAAAAATGGACTTTCCCATTTTCTTTAAACAAAATTTCATGACGCAATTGTCCTGATTTGGTATAGGTGCTTTTCCTCGAAACGCTTGATTTTCTTAGTTTTCCATCCTTTGAGTAATAAAGTGTTTCAAAAGTTCGACTAGCCACATTCCCTTCTTTCAGGATGCCGGCCTGCGCATTAACATGCTGAACCAGGGTGCGATTAAAGTCATAAGGATTAAAGGTTTGATAGGTTTGGGCATGCAGGATTGGTCCGGTCATACTCAAAATAAAGATGATAGTAAGTATGGAATTTCTCATGTGCAGTTAACGAAAAGCTTCCCGAATATAGTATTATTCAAAAAAAAAGACCGGATATACCGGCCTCTTTTATAGACTTTTATCGATCAGATCTCCCTGTTTATATCCCACTGCTCCAGGTAATCGGCTACACGGCGCACAAACATTCCTCCCAATGAACCATCCACTACGCGGTGGTCATACGAATGAGAAAGGAACATAAAGTGACGGATACCAATTAAATCGCCCTGTGGAGTTTCAATAACAGCCGGTTTCTTTTTGATCGCTCCGACAGCCAGAATAGCCACCTGGGGTTGATTGATAACGGGTGTTCCCATTAAGTTACCGAATCCGCCCACATTGGTGAGGGTATAGGTTCCTCCTGAAATATCATCCGGACTTAATTTATTGTTCCGCGCCTTGTTGGCCAATTCGTTTACGTCTTTGGTAAGTCCTACGAGGTTTTTGCGGTCGGCATTGCGGATAACGGGAACGATCAGGTTACCACTTGGCAGAGCCGTGGCCATTCCGATATTGATGTCTTTTCTTTTGATGATTTTATCTCCGTCAACAGAAATATTGATCATCGGGAAGTCGCGTATGGCTTTTGCCACACACTCGATGAAGATCGGGGTAAAGGTGATCTTTTCTCCTTCCCGTTTCAGGAAGCTGTCTTTTACCTTATCCCTCCACATAACCAGATTCGTTACATCGGCCTCAACAAAAGAGGTAACGTGGGCGGAGGTACGTTTCGACATCACCATATGTTCGGCAATGATCTTACGCATACGGTCCATTTCGATGATCTCGTCGCCGGCATTTACCGAAATGGCAGGAGTTTTATGGGTATCTGGTTTTACCGAAACGGCTGGTGCAGAAGGAGTAGGAACCGCTGCCGGAGCAGAAACTTTCCCATTTTTTCTATCATCAACAAAGGCCAGGATATCTTTTTTGGTAACCCGTCCTTCATTGCCCGTTCCGGCAATTTGTTCCAGGTCGCCCATGCTGATGCCTTCTGTACGGGCAATATTGAGTACGAGAGGGGAATAAAAACGACTTCCACCGCTCATGTCGGCTGATGCCGGGGCGGCAGTTTCAACGGCATCGCTCACCATTTTTTCAGCTACTACTGCAGGAGCCGCATTTTCCATAGGGGCAGGTGTACTCGGAGCGGGAGCGGATTCACTTCCGGCGAGTTCAATAATGGCTACCGGTTCTCCAACCTTTACCACATCATTTTCGCCGTAAAGCTTTTTCTTTAAAACGCCACCTTTAGGGGAGGGCACTTCAGAATCGACCTTATCGGTCGCAATTTCGAGTACAGACTCATCCGCTTCAATGGTCTCACCTTCCTCTTTCAGCCAGCGAATAACGGTCGCTTCTGCTATACTTTCGCCCATCTTGGGCATGATCAATTGAAACTCGGCCATTCCTAATCGTTTAGCTTAAAACTTGCTGCAAAAATGCACTTTTAATCGTGTTTCTCAAAGGAGTTATGAGTTATGAGTTATGAGTTATGAGTTGAATTTGTTTTTGGTGGTTAGGATCGCGCTTCTTAGCATTTTTAGGAGTTCGCCGGCTTGTTTGTACGGGATTTCTATTTCCTCCTGCATGAGATAGCCTGAGGCTTTTAGTAGCTCTAACCAATACATCGATTCGTCGCATTCTTTTTGAGCGATACCTAACTTATGGACAAAGTCCTTTGAGCTTTCGGCATTTTGCGCTTCACGAACCAATGCCCCAACAGCTGTTCCACTGCGCAATGACTGTTTACTCAATACGAATTCCTTTTTCACCTCAATCAGACTACGGCATAATTGAACTATTTCAACTGCAAAGTCAAAGCTCTTTTCCTTTAGTATACTTTTCCCCATTTCAAATCTCCTTTAATGCATCTATCTAAAAACCAAAATTATAACCCACTCATCACTTATAACTCATCACTTATAACTCATCACTCAAAACTTGTCTCAACATATCCAACCCAATCATCGCACTGCGTTGAATAACCTGCTCCCTTCCACCATGGAGGAGGTGGAGTTTGGAGATGGTTCCTTTGGGTCCGCTAACGGCGATCCAAACAGTGCCAACAGGTTTTGCTTCGCTGCCACCATCCGGGCCGGCTATGCCTGAGGTGGCGATGGAATAGGTGGTACCCAGTTTTGATCTTGCTCCTTCGGCCATTTGGCGTACCACAGGCTCACTTACGGCGCCATGTTCAGCTAAGTCACTTTCTGATACTTCGAGTTGAGCAATTTTTATTTCGTTCGAATAGGAAACGATACTTCCGGTAAAATAGCGGCTGCTTCCGGGCACCGAGGTGATCAAATGGGCGATATAGCCTCCGGTACAACTTTCGGCGGTCGAAAGCGTAGCATTTTCTTTTACCAATAAGTCGGCGATGATCTGTTGCAATTGCACATCGCCATCTGCTGCCAGGTAGTTACCGATCGTTTCTTTTACCCTTCTGGCAATTTGGTCCAGTTCCAGGTCAAGTTCTGTAGCCGAGCTGCCACGGGCTGAAAAGCGTAAGCGTACTGTGCTGAAATTAGGCAGGTAGGCGAGTTTGATATGTGGGGGCAGACCCAGTTCTATACTTTCAATTTTTTTACTCAAATAGGATTCTCCAATACCGGATGTGAGGAGGGTACGGTGCCGGATCACTGGCATGGTAAACAGGGTCTGCAGCTTCGGAATAACAAAGGTGCTGATCATGTTTTTCATCTCATAGGGCACTCCCGGCAAACTCACGATCACCTGCCCTTTGTCTTCGAACCACATTCCCGGTGCCGTTCCGCGGTCGTTATGGATGGGAATGCAATTTTCCGGGATCAGGGCCTGTTGCTCGTTAATGTCGAGCATAGGAAGGTTCCGTTTTGCAAAAATGGAACGAACATGTTCCAAAGCTATTTGATCTACCTTTAATCCTACTCCAAAATAATTGGCTAAAGTGACCTTGGTAATATCATCCCGCGTCGGGCCTAAACCTCCGGTAATAATGAGGATGTCAACCCTTTTCCTGGCCTGTTCAATGGCCTCGACAATATGAGCAGCGTCATCCGAAACGGAAGTGATCTGTTTGATCTCAATACCGGCAGGGTTAAGGGTTTGCCCCAGCCAGGCGGAATTCGTATCCACCACCTGACCTATCAAGAGTTCGTCGCCAATTGTTATGACTTCTGCCAGTACTTGTTTCATCTTATTCTCCAAAGATACGCTTCAATACATGCCCTATTTTACAATGATCAGGCAATATTCCTTTTTTCCTTTTTGAGCCAGGAGGTATTTGCCTTGAAGCAAGTCAGCCGTGTTTACCACCTGTTCTTCCTGCTCTACTTTGGCTTTATTGAGGGAAACGCCACCACCTTTGATCATCTTCCGGGTTTCGCCGCGGGAGGGGAAAAAGCCGCTATGGTCGGATAACAATTCGGCGATCGGACAACCGGCTTCCAACAGTGATTTAGAAAGGGTGGCCTGGGGTACGCCTTCAAAGAGGTCGAGCAGGAGGTCCTCGTCCAGTTGTTTCAGTTGTTCAGAGGTATTTTTTCCAAAAAGTACGGCACTGGCTTCTTTGGAACGGTCCAGGTCTTCCTGTGAATGCACCCGGATCGTGAGTTCCTCGGCCAGGGCATGCTGCACTGCCCGGGTATGCGGGGCTGCTTTTAATTCGTTTTCTGTGGCAATGATCTCCTCATGGTTTTTTAAGGAGAAAATTCGGAACCAGTTTAAGGCATCTTCATCCGACACATTCAACCAGAACTGATAGAATTTGTAGGGACTCGTTTTCACTCTGTCGAGCCAGATATTCCCGCCTTCTGACTTACCGAACTTGGTCCCATCGGCTTTTTTTACCAGGGGTGCAGTCAGGGCAAAGGCATCTCCGCTGGTCATTCTGCGGATTAGTTCTGTACCCGTTGTTATGTTTCCCCATTGGTCTGACCCCCCCATTTGAAGGCGTACTCCTTTTTCACGAAAGAGGTGCACAAAATCATAGCCCTGGATAAGCTGGTAGCTGAACTCGGTAAACGACATGCCGGTTTCCAGCCTGTTTTTTACCGAGTCTTTGGCCATCATATAATTCACAGAAATATGTTTGCCCACATCCCGGATAAAATTTAAAAAACCCAGGTCTTTAAACCAGTCGTAATTATTTACCAGCTCTGCCCCATTGGGTTTGTCGCTGAAATCAAGGAACTTTTTAAGTTGTTCTTTCTGGCATTCCAGATTGTAGTTGATATCATCGACCGACAAAAGTTGTCGTTCCTGTGTTTTTCCGGAGGGATCGCCCACCATACCTGTTGCACCACCCACCAAAGCGATAGGTTTATGGCCGGCACGCTGCAAATGCACCAGCAACATGATCGGTACCAGGTTTCCAATATGAAGCGAATCGGCAGTAGGATCGAAGCCCACGTATCCGATGGTCATCTCTTTGTTGAGTTGTTCCTCGAGTCCGGGGGTTTTGTCGTGCAATAAATTGCGCCAGCTAAGCTCTTCGATCAATGCATTCGTTGTCATACGCGCAAATATAAGGAAATGGGGGATTGTTGGATTGTGGGATTGTGGGATCGTGGGATCGTGGGACTGTTGGATTGTAGGATTGTTTGATCGTGGGATCGTTAAAGTTGAACAGTTTTACAGTCCCACAGTGAAACAGTCCCACAGTGTAACGACTGCGGGGATTTTTGATTTGGAAATTACGACACTTGTCAGTACATTCGTGACAAATGTCGTCTTTATGACTGAAAGAATAATTTCATCGACCGAAGAAGCTACTGTTTTTCAGTGGTTGGGTTTGAAGCCGCCGAAAGGAAAATCGGAGAGTAATGCCCGGTTTAAGTATTGGAAGATGATGAAAGCGGGTTTAGGAAGTGAAGCAATTACCCATTTTATTGAACATTCTACTTTATCCCAAAAGGAGCTGGCCAGGCTTTTAAATGTTTCGGAGCGTACCATCCAAAGGCTGCTGCCTGAGCAAACGATCAGTTTTACCTCTTCCGAAAAATTGATCGAGCTGGCCCGGCTGTTTCATAAAGGCATAGAAGTTTTTGGCGGGAAAGAAAAGTTCCTGAACTGGCTGCACCGCGAAAATATTGCCTTTAGGGGCGAAAAGCCCATTGACCTGATGGTAGCCAGTTTGGGTATTGACATGGTCTACGATGAGTTAACACGTATCGAGCACGGTATTTTCTCATGATCGTTTACCGGATCTCAAAAAAGAAATGGGCAAAGGACCTTTCGGGAAAAGGGGCGGAAAATGCAGGCGGACGATGGAACCACAAGGGAATTCCGGTTCTTTATACCTCGCTTAATTCTTCATTGGCTATACTCGAATTGCTGGTGCATTTGGATCATGACTTGTTACCAAATGACCTGGTCGTTTCACGTATTTTTATTCCCGACGGATCAATAAAAGAACTAAGTCTTACCGATCTGCCAAAAAACTGGCGGGATAGTCCGGCCCCTGATCCATTAAAAGAATGGGGAAAGAATTGGGTAAATGCAAATACCCATTTGGCCCTTAAAGTGCCCAGTGCGGCGAACCCGCTTGAACACAATTATATCCTCAATGTAAAACACCCTTTGTTCAGTCAGGTTAGCGTCGATAAAACGGCGATAACCCAACTGGACAACAGGCTCAGAAAATAAAGGCTTATTTTTTCAGGGAATCACGAATTTCACGCAGCAGCATGATGTCTTCGGGTGTTGGTGGCGGAGTTGCCGGGGCTTCATCCTCTTTTTTCCTTTTCGCGGCATTCATGGCTTTGATGATCATAAATACCGCAAAGGCAACGATCACAAAGTTTACAATGGCCTGAATAAAATTACCATAAGTAAAGAGTGGAGCGCCGGCAGCTTTTGCGGCGGCGATATTCTCATAGGTCTCACCATCCAGAGCATAATAGAGGTTGGCAAAACTGAGACCGCTCATAAGTTGTCCGATGGGGGGCATGATAATATCAGACACCAAACTGGAAACGATTTTGCCGAACTCAGCCCCAATAATCAGGGCTACGGCCAGGTCAACTACATTGCCCCGCATGGCGAAGGCTTTGAATTCTTTTAAAAGTCCCATGGTTTTAGGTTTATTTCTGAGCAATATAGCAAAGAATTCCTAGGATGGGAGCACAACAAAGCGCTCAATTTGGGTCTGCGTATTCCCCTGGATCACCATAAAATAAATGCCCGCCTGAAAAGTCGATACATCCATGTCAAAATTGGTTGTGGCACTGGTTCCAACATCAAATTGTTGTTGTCGCTCAATTTTTCCAAAGGTGCTGATCAGATACATGGTATACCGTCCACGATTTTTGCTTTGTAAACGGAATGTCAAATTTCCATTCTGGCATAAGGTGGGAAAAATGAAATAATAAAACTCCTGGCAGGGCCCGCTTACCCATTGATTTCCCTGTATTCCGCCATGTTGCACGGCCGAACATTGGTTTCTGTATGTTTCACCATCGCAGGCACAAACCGGCTCGAAGGTGGTGCCACAGTTGTAATACGGATTGATCAGCATCTCATCTTTGCACACCAGTTGCGCATCGGCACCAGACAGACCCAAAAAGGAGTTGAACAGGAAAAATAAAAGAAGATGTTTAGATGCGATCAAACCCGGTATACGCATGAAGTGCTTTAGGAATGTTAACGCCATTTTCGTCCTGATTATTCTCCAAAAGTGAAGCCACAATGCGGGGCAAAGCCAGCGCGCTTCCGTTAAGGGTATGCACCAGCTCATTTTTACCTTCATTTCTTTTGAAACGGCATTTCAGACGGTTACTCTGAAAGGTTTCGAAGTTAGAAACCGAGCTCACTTCCAGCCAACGTTGTTGGGCTGCACTCCATACTTCCATATCATAAGTCAGCGCTGAACTAAAGCCCATATCTCCTCCACAAAGGCGAAGTACCCGATAGGGCAACTCGAGTTTCTGTAGCAGGCCCTGAACATACAGGCTCATTTTTTCCAGTTCTTCATACGAATTATCGGGATGCGCAATATGAACGATCTCTACCTTATCAAACTGATGGAGACGGTTCAGCCCACGCACATCTTTTCCATAGCTGCCCGCTTCCCTGCGGAAACATGGGGTATATCCTGCATTACGGATAGGCAGATCGCTCTCTTTTACGATCGTGTCGCGGTACAGGTTCGTTATGGGTACTTCGGCAGTAGGGATGAGGTAAAGATCATCTTCATTCACATAATACATCTGACCCTCTTTGTCGGGCAGTTGTCCCGTTCCATAACCCGAAGCTTCATTCACCACTATGGGAGGCTGTACTTCACGATAGCCGGCTTTAATGGCTTCATCCAGAAAAAAATTGATCAGGGCTCTTTGCAAACGCGCTCCTTTTCCGAGGTATACAGGGAAACCGGCACCACTGATCTTTACTCCCAGTTCAAAATCAATAAGCTGAAACTTTTCTGCCAGGTCCCAATGGGGAACGGCAGCTGGATGTAGAGTGGGTTTTTGTCCCCATTCCAGCACCACTTCATTGTCCTCAGGTGTTTTCCCAAGCGGTACCGAAGCATGCGGCATATTCGGTAATTGAATGAGCAGGTTTTCCAGGTAAGCTTCTGAGGTTCCGAGGGCTTCTTCCAGTTGTTTGATCTTGTCTTTGGCTGCGGCACTTTTGGCCCGCAATACTTCTGCTTCTTCCTTTTTTCCCTGTTTGAACAGTTCTCCCACTTCCCGCGACCATTGGTTGCTTTCAGCCAGTAAGTTGTCAAGCTGGTTCTGTGTTTTGCGCCTGGTTTCGTCAGCCAAAAGGATATCATTTACAGCCTGACGCGCATCAAGGCCTCGTTTGGCCAATCGGGTAATTACCTCTTCACTGTTGTCACGTATAAAGGAAATCTGGATCATGATCGTATGTTGAAGCGCAAAACTAATAAATTTAAAGGGGTTCTGGGTTTCGGGTACAGGGTTCAGGCAAATTGGCACAAGAACCTAATACCGATAACCCTAAACCCCTATATTCGTAAACATGGACATAGAAAGTTTCCGCGAATATTGCCTTGCCAAGCAAGGCGTCACCGAAGAATTTCCTTTCGGACCAGAGACCCTGGTATTCAAGGTTTATGGAAAAATGTTCGCGCTCACCGACATCATCAGTTTTGAAAGCATCAACCTGAAATGCGATCCGGAAAAGGCGATAGAACTCAGGGAGCGGTATCCTGCCGTATTACCCGGTTATCATATGAATAAAAACCACTGGAATACAGTAATGATCGATGGCTCAATAGATGAAAGAAGTTTGCGGGAATGGATCGATGATTCCTACGACCTTGTTTTTGCCAGTTTGCCGGCTTCGCTCAGGAAATCACTTCATCGCCCATAAATCCTGCGATCGAATCGAGCAGTACTTTTCTGTTGATGGGTTTTGATAAATAGCCATCAAAACCCAGGGCGAGGTATTTGTCGCGGTCTTCGCGCAAGGCATGAGCAGTCAGGGCAATGAATTTTTTATCCCGACAATGGGGAAGCATTTTGATCTTTTTCATCAGATCTACTCCATCTTCGTCTTCATATCCGAGGGAGATATCAAGAATGAACAGATCAAATTCCTGATCTTCAAGAATAGCAAGGGCTTCGGACTGGGTATTAGCAACCTGAATGGAATAAAATGCTTCAACAAATTTTGAAACGACAAGTGCATTTATCTTGTCGTCTTCTACATAGAGTATCCGCTTCATATCCTGGGGCCAAACTTACAATTAAATTCTTGCTAAGCCAAGTTTCTGAGTGGCAGGCGAATAGTAAAACAACTCCCTTTCCCTTTTTCACTTTTTAGACTAATGTTTCCTTTCAGGAGGGTGAGGTATTTTTGCGTGATAGCCAGTCCCAGACCGCTTCCCTCATACTTTCTGCTGTTTCCATGTACTTCCTGGCGGAAGGTATCAAAAACATGGGGAACAAATTCGGTGGCCACACCAATACCGGAGTCTTCTACCTCGATCACAATTTGCACTCCTTTTGGGCCATTTTCCTTGAACAAACGAATGGCACAATAACCCGAATCGGTGAATTTGAGGGCATTACCAACCAGATTGTTCATTACCTGATGGAGCATGGTTTCGTCGCCCATGGTTACGAGTTTTTCCTTCACTAATTCCATTCTGAGCTCAAGGCCCTTGTTCTGGAATTGAATGCGGAATACTTTTTCGGTATCCCTGAGGAGCTGGTTGATATGAATAGGCTCGAGTTGGAGGGCATTATTTTCAGCCTCCAGTCGTGATAAGTCGAGTATGGATGTAAGGGTATTTAAAAGGCGCATTCCCGATTCCTTTTGAAGGGTCACGTATTCTTTGATCTCATCCAGGCTTTCACTCATGGAGATCAGGTCGGCGAGTCCGAGTACACCATTTAAAGGAGTGCGTATCTCATGGCTCATGTTGGCCAGGAAAGAAGATTTAAGTCGGGCCAGTTCTTCGGCCCCTTCTTTGGCCTCGATCAGCTTGGCTTCGAAATCATGTTGTTCGGTGATATCATGTAAAGTGACAATGGTGGCAGCAATGCCGTGAAAATCGATGCCACTCGAATGCACATCCAGCCAGCGAAGTTCTTTTGTTTTGGTAAATGCCCTGATCTTATAATGCAGCTGACTCAGGTCGCCTTGTGCTCTTTTTCCGGCACGTTGCAGAACACTCATCCTGTCTTCGGGAAAAGTCAGGTCGGAAATGTCGGCATTCTGCAATTCCGACTTATCATAACCAAGCAACTCAGCAAACTGGTCGTTCAGGTAGATTATTTTTACTCCTTCCAGAATGATAATGCCGGCAGAAGTTGTCTGCAAGATCGTTTCAATGGTATCCTGATTGGCGCGGAGTTTCTTTTCCACTTCGATCTGGCGGGTGATGTCCCTGAAATTGATAATTACAGCATTGATGGCCGGGTCATTCAAACGCGAGATCCACGATGATTCTAAATAATACTGACGCCCATCTTTCCCCTGGATTTCCAGGGTCATGTTTTTGGTACTGACCTTCTCCTGCAGCATGGCATAAAACAGGCGAATAAGTTTAATGGCATACCAGGGAATTAATTTTATTGCCTGGGTACCATGCACGTTTGCCGGGTTTTCGCCCAGGTATTCGGCGGTATTGGATGATGCATACATGACCCTTCCATCCCGGTTTACCAGGATAATGCCGTCATAGCCGTTTTCTACAATACTTTTCCATTTTTGCTCACTGGATGCAAGCTGGTTCTGCGCTTCAACCCGTTCTGTGATATTCCGGACGAAATAAACGGCGGTATTGGAATCAGACCGGCTGATACGGGACTCGTAATACTGCAGATGGCCGAAGCGGTTTTTCCGCTGGTATTCGATGGTCTGGGTCTTTCCGGTATTCATGGCCTTTAAAATGCACGACCACACAGCTTCTTTAAGTTCTGATGACTCAGGCATGGCCCAAAACGAAGAGCCTACGATCATGTCAAGAGGAACAGGAAGGTCTTTTTCATTGTTTGCCCGGCAATCCAGATAAATACCATCGCGGTTCAGGAGGTAGATCAGGTCTGGAATAGCAGCAAGGATCCCCTCTTTTTGAGCAAGTTCAACTTCGAGTTGTTCCTGTAAAATTTGAGAGGCACTGCTCCCTTCATGTTCCGGATACAGAATGATGACCTGTTCTTCTTCATGAATTTCTTCACCTTCATCGTTCCTGCTAATAAAATAGCGTCTTGACCCGATAAAAAAATAGGACTCTGTAAGGGTGCTGATATGCTCTGCCAAAGCATGCAGTGCGCCGATTGGCTCCTGATCCGGATACTTTTCCTGCGCCAGGATCTGAAAAGCTTTATTGTAATCGAGCAACAGGCTACTAGGACCTAATACGAGTGTTGCAAGCGGTAAACGCTCAAGATTTCCCCTGAAAGTTGGGTGTTTGGCTTCATAGTTCCCCCGATCCATGTAAGGCAAATATACACTACGGAGGCGAATGAAAAAGCTTGATTTATTTGAGTGCTAAATATTTAAAGAATTCTGCCCGTTTGTTTTCATTCATGAATTCACCACAGTATTCAGAGGTCGTTGTGGTTGATGTCGAATCTTTAACCCCCCGGGAGGCCACACAAAGGTGTTTGGCATCAACAATTACGGCCACATCTTCCGTTTGAAGCGCTTCTTTCAGGGCATTGGCGATCTGTACGGTCATACGTTCCTGCACCTGAGGGCGTTTGGCAAAATACTGTACGATACGGTTGATCTTCGAGAGTCCAACTACTTTGCCATTGGAAATATAGGCCACGTGCACTTTCCCGATAATGGGAACAAAATGGTGCTCGCAGTTGCTGTAAAACTCAATTTCTTTTTCTACCAGCATCTGTTTGTACTGGTAGCGGTTTTCAAACAAGGTAACAGAGGGTTTGTTAGCCGGATTCAGTCCTGAAAAGACCTCCTCAACATACATCTTGGCCACTCGAAGCGGTGTACCCTGCAGGCTGTCGTCGTTGAGGTCCAGCCCCATGATATGCATGATCTCCCTAAAATGTTTGGCGATCAGCTCTATCTTTAGCTGATCATCCATTTCAAAGGCATCCTCACGCAATGGTGTTTCACTCGAAAGCGAGATATGGTCGTCGCCAATCGTTTCGATATTATTCACCGGTATATTCAACGTAGTTTCGTTCAGTTTCATAAAGGATTACGGTCAAATCAAAATTTTGTTCTGTCGGCAGTCGTTTCCGGATCTTTCTCCAGATCACTGCCGCAATATTTTCCGCTGTTGGTATTAATGTTTTAAATTCAGGAACGTCCAGGTTCAGGTTTTTATGGTCGAAAGGCTCCTGAACCTCCTCGCGAATAAGGTCCTTGAGTATTTTCAGATCGATCAGATAACCCGATTCTTCATTGAGTTCCCCCTTTACTTTAACGTGCAGGTCGTAATTATGTCCATGATAATTCGGCGAATTGCATAGTCCATAGAAGGATTTATTCTTTTCCTCACTCCAATTCGGATTGTGTAGCCGGTGTGCGGCATTGAAGTGGGCTTTTCTCCCGATGCTAATTCTCATCTATAAGGCTAAACAACAAGTTAGGGATTTTGTTTACGCGCTGCAAAGTTATTGAATCCCTTGCAAACTTTATTCCGTATGTGAACCTGAGTGCATCCTGGCCAGCGCCAGCCGGGCTGTTCGTAAAATTTTCACTCAAAGTGTTTAATTAAAAGAAATAAAGAATGAACAAAAACTTGCTTCATAATAAAATGGCCTTATCTTTGTTTAACGAAAGTCTTAAAAGATTAAACAATGACACAAATCGAATTTAGTCGCGTCGTAGAAAGAGAAAGTTTTCCATTGAAACATTATGCGCTTCAGCTCACGCGAAATCCGGATGATGCGGAGGACCTGGTTCAGGAAACCATGCTTAAGGCTTTTATGTACCGAAACAGTTTTGCTGATGGAACGAATCTCAAGGGGTGGTTGTATACCATCATGAAAAACAGTTTCATAAATAATTACCGCAGAATGGTAAAGAGGAATACTTTTATTGATACTACGGATAATACGTTTTATCTTGACAATACCAACCACCTGACTGAAAATGACGGAGAAAACACGTTTGTCGGAAAAGATATTAACCATGCGATCGAGACTTTACCTATGGATCTGAAGAAAACCTTCACCATGAATCTGAAAGGGTTTAAATACCACGAGATCGCCGAAATTCTTGGTATTCCTATTGGCACGGTCAAAACCCGCATTTTTGTTGCACGTCGTCAGCTCAGGAAACTGCTGGTCCCTTACGCACACCATTACGGCTATCAACTTGATTAAGATGAAGGAAGTGATCGTGATCGGATCCGGGTTTGCCGGCTTAAGCGCCGCCTGTTTCCTGGCAAAGGAAGGATACCACGTACGGGTCCTGGAAAAAAACGATAGCCCGGGTGGAAGATGCCGGGTCTGGGAACAGGATGGTTTTCGCTTCGACATGGGCCCCAGCTGGTACTGGATGCCGGATGTATTCGATCATTTTTTTGCGTCTTTTGGTAAAAAGACCAGCGACTACTACGAATTGATGCGGCTTGACCCTTCTTACCGGGTGTTTTTCCCGGAAGAAATATGGGATATCCCTTCAGGAACTGACGCTTTTGGAGATTTATTGGAGATCCGTGAAAAAGGGGCGAAAAAACAACTTGATCTTTTTCTCGAAGAGGCCAAATATAAATACGAAGTGGGAATGGGCAGCCTGGTGTTTAAACCGGGCCGCAGCGTGTTAGAATTTGCTAATTGGCGGGTGATACGCAGTGTGTTTCGTCTGGACCTGTTTAAATCCATATCTGTTCACCTTCGCCGTTTTTTCCGTGACAAAAAAATTCTCAACCTGCTCGAATTTCCCGTGCTTTTTCTCGGAGCGAAACCCCAACAAACTCCGGCCCTGTATAGCCTGATGAACTACGCCGACATTGCCCTTGGAACCTGGTACCCCAAAAAAGGCATGTACGAAATTGTTTCCGGCATGTACAAACTGGCTATGGAACTGGGTGTAGAATTTGATTTTAATGCAGAAGTGACGGGGCTAAGCATCCGTAACAACCAGGTCACACGTGTCGAAACAAACAAAGGTTTCTATGTGGCCGATATCGTCGTTGGTGGCGCTGACTACCAGCATATTGAAAGCAAACTCCTCCCCGAAGCATTTCGGAACTATTCTGAAACCTATTGGGAAACCCGCACCATGGCGCCATCATCTCTGTTGTTTTACCTGGGCGTGAACAAAAAAATATCCGGACTCCTCCATCATAACCTGTTTTTTGATACCGATTTTGATGCCCATGCAGAGGCGATCTACGATACGCCGAAATGGCCGGATAAGCCGTTGTTTTATGCGTCTTGTCCATCGCTAACCGACCCTACCCTTGCCCCCGAAGGAATGGAAAACCTGTTTATCCTTATTCCCCTGGCACCCGGCTTAAAAGATGATGAGGTGACACGTGAAAAATGCTACCACCTGGTTATGGAAAGACTTGAAAAACGGGTGGGAGCGGATATCCGCACATCCGTAGTGGTAAAAAGAAGTTATGCCATGATGGATTTTGTGACAGACTACCATTCATATAAGGGCAATGCCTACGGACTGGCCAATACGCTCCGGCAAACGGCCATTCTCAAACCATCCATCAAAAACAAAAAGTTAAACAACCTCTATTATACCGGACAGCTCACCGTTCCGGGTCCCGGGGTACCACCATCCCTGATTTCGGGAGAAGTGGTCAGTCGTGAAATTAGCAGGGAACATCCAATCAGTAAACCATGAAACTAGCAAGAACCAGCAATGAAACGGATATGCAACTTTATACCAGTGTGTGTGAAGGGTGCAGCAAACTGATCACGAGTTCTTACAGTACCTCTTTCAGTTTGGGTATTTTGGCCCTGGCTCCTGAAATGCGTTCAGCGATCCGGAACATTTATGGCTTTGTGCGTTTTGCCGATGAAATTGTAGACACCTTCCATAATTACGACAAAAAAGCCCTGTTAACACTGTTTCGGGAGGATACCTATAAGGCGATCGGGCAGGGTATCAGTTTTAATCCTGTTCTTCATTCTTTCCAAAAAACAGTCAGGGAGTACAAGATCGACCTGGCCTTGATCGACGCCTTCCTGGACAGCATGGCCATGGACCTGGATTACCGCAATTACCAGGACGCCGGCTTTCAGAAATACATTTATGGTTCGGCTGAAGTTGTGGGGTTGATGTGCCTCAAGGTATTTTGTGAAGGTGACCAGAAAAAATACGAAGAACTCATCGCGCCGGCTCGTGCTCTGGGGGCAGCTTTTCAGAAAATTAATTTTTTACGCGACCTGAAAAGCGATTTTCAGGAAAGGGGGAGGATCTATTTCCCCAATGTCAATTTCTTCACGAGCTTTGATAAAAAAATAAAGGTGCAGATCGAAGAGGATATTGAAGCCGATTTTTCCCTGGCACTAAAGGGCATACGCCAACTGCCCGCGAGCAGCAGCTTTGGAGTGTATATTGCTTATATCTACTTCTACCGTTTATTGCAAAAAATCCATAAACTCGAACCCAAAAAGGTATTGGAGCAAAGGGTAAGGGTGAGTAATCCTGAAAAGGTGCTCATTTTTTTCTCTTCCTGGTTAAAATTCCGCTTAAACCGAATATGAAACTGACTTTAGTCCTCTTCCTCCTATTTTCCTTGTCGGGTATCCCTGATATTGACCAGGTACGGGCCAAATACAAAAAGGCGATCGATTCGGAACCGGAGACGGAAGCCGGCTTAAAATTATTGGAAATGGTGAGCAAAAATGAACCCCTGCTGTATGCCTACAAAGGGGCTTATACGGCCTTGCTCGCCAAACATGCTTCTAATCCCTATACCAAACTCGAAAAAGTAAAGCAGGCTTCGGCCATTCTGGATGAGGCGGTTACGGCTGATGCAGCCCATATCGAGATCCGTTATCTCCGTTATTCGATGGAAAAAAATATCCCCTCTTTTTTGCCTTACCGGGAGCATATTGACCAGGATGAAGATAAAATTATAGCCGCCCTGACAACAAAAACGGACGGGCTTAGTCCCGCACTTAGAAAAGAGATCGTAGCCTTTATGCTAAAAAATGCCCAACTTGAACCCGAAGAAAAAAAGCTACTTGAAAGTCTGACCCGCTGATGTATACCTACCTGCTGCTCGATATCCTGATCCTGGCCTTTCCCCTGGCCCTGTCGTTCGACAAAAAAGTGGCTTTCTATAAAAAATGGAAATACGTTTGGCCGGGTATACTGCTCAATCTTGTCATTTTCCTGCCCTGGGATATGGCTTTTACTTCCATTGGCATCTGGGGCTTTAACCCCGAGTACCATTTGGGCTTAACCTTATTTCATTTACCCTTCGAAGAGTATATCTTCTTTTTGGTCGTTCCCTTTGCTGCTATCTTTATTTATGCCTGTCTGGAGGTGTATTTTCCTAAGGACATCTTCTTTCGCCCCCGAAAACTTATTGCCTGGATTGTGCTTTTGGCTGCTCTGGCTATTTATATTTTTCATACCGAAAAGCTATATACCTCGGTGGCTACCTTATTCCTGAGTTTTGTGTTGTTGATGATCCTGATTTCGGGAAAAAACCTCTTTCTCGGTCGTTTTTTTATGACGTATTTATTGATTTCGATCCCCTTTCTGATCTTTAATGGCATCCTCACCTCCCTGCCCGTGGTTTGGTATAATGATGCCGAAAACCTGGGGATTCGCCTGTTCAGCATTCCGGTCGACGATTTTATTTACAGCATGGGCATGCTTTTAATCCCCCTGGCGCTTTATGCCCGCATCAGCCGGAAATAGGGTTGCCGTAATCGGAGCCGGCTTATCCGGACTCGCCGTTGCAGCCCGATTGGCCGCTAAAGGAAAGCCGGTTCATGTATTCGAGCAGAACGCGTATTTCGGAGGAAAAGCCACAATTCGTGAACAAGGCGAATTCCTTTTTGACACCGGACCTTCCTTGTTTACCCTGCCTGCTTATGTGGATGAGGTTTTTGAAGCCTGCGGGAAAGGCCCACGTGACTACTATCACTACAAGGAACTCAAAACCCTTTGCCATTATTTTTATGAAGATGGATTGTTTTTAAAAGCCACGGCAGACAAGGAACTATTTGGCAGGGAACTGGAAAACAATACAAAAGACAAGGCCGGATCGCTTTACGGCTTTTTGGCCCATGCAGCAGAGATCCATCGTTTAACCGAGCCGGTTTTTCTTCGCAAGTCGCTACATGTCTGGAAGAATTACCTGAGCGAGGATACCCTGCGCGGATTACTGGGTTTTTCAAAGATCGATGCCTTTGCAAGTATGGAAACCGTGATCCGCCGTTATTTTAAGGATGAGCGGGTCATTCAGCTGTTTTGCCGTTATGCCACCTACAACGGGTCGAATCCATACAAAGCACCGGGAACTTTAAATGTCATTCCCCACCTCGAATTTGGTCTGGGAGCTTTCATGCCGGAAGGGGGGATCCACGCTATTCCCAAGGCTTTGTATGCTTTGTGTAGGGATATGGGAGTAGAGTTTACCTTTAATGCCCGGGTTGAGGGGATAGAAACCAAAGGAAAAAAGGTAAGCGGGATCCGGGTAAACGGCTCCTTCTACCCGGCAGATTGCGTGGTGAGCAATGCCGATATATGGCCGACTTACCGGATTTTGATGCCTGCTGAAAAGGCGCCAGAAAAAACCCTGGCCCAGGAAAGGTCTTCTTCTGCCTTTATTTTTTATTGGGGTATGGATAAGGAATTTCCTGAACTGGATGTCCATAATATTTTTTTCAGCCAAGACTATAAAAAGGAATTTGCTTCCTTGTTTGATGATTTGGCTATCGCCGAAGATCCAACGGTTTATGTGCACATATCCTCGAAAATTTGTCCCGAGCATGCCCCAAAAGGAGGAGAAAACTGGTTTGTGATGGTCAACGCCCCCCAACATAGCGGACAAGATTGGGAAGAACTAAAAGAAACCCTGAGAACCCGCATCCTCACCAAGCTGGAGCGAATACTGAATAAAAACCTCTCCCCGCATATTGTGAATGAGTCGGTATTAAGTCCGGCCGATATTGAGAGCCAAACATCTTCTTACCGGGGCTCATTATACGGCACCTCCAGCAACAACCGTTTTGCTGCTTTTCTGAGGCACCCGAATTTTAGCACAGAGATCAAAGGACTCTATTTCTGCGGGGGCTCTGTTCATCCGGGTGGGGGTATTCCTTTGGTGATGGCTTCGGCCAGGATTGTGGGGGAAATGGTGGGGTAGGAGTTAGGAGTTATGAGTGATGAGTGATAAGTTGGGTTCAGCAGTTTTAGTAACAGTCAATACGAGCGAGTCCGCCGACTGCGTGCGACGTAGCGGAGCCGAAGTACCACGGGTACGGCAAGTCCTTCCCATCCCGAAGGGATTTTCCATACTTAGCCCCGGGTATTACCCGCCAAAGCTTTACGAATAATAAACGCTGTATAGCGAATTTACATAAAGCGAAGGCGGGTAGCACCCGGGGAATAAAACGCGCTCGAAAAAATCACCCTGAAAGGGTGACACAAAATTGCGGTTGTAAACACGGTTACCCGGGTTTGTAGAAACCCCGCTAAATTCGGGAATAACTGACGCTTTTGGTCAACCCCGTTGGGGTTGTTTTATCCTATTCCCTTTTCCCCCGGGTACGACCCGGGGCTATAATTGGTGAACCCCATTCGGGGTTGATAGAAGGCTAAATTCTAAACACGATTCATCCTGACTAGAATGATATAAAACATTAAATTTAACGATCACCTTACAAAGCGAAGGCGGGTCTGCCCTACAGTTTGGATCTTTTTCCCTGCTATTCAGTAGCAAAGCCATGCTACTCCAACGATGTGCAAATTTCGGCAAATAGACCAGTGAATTTACGCATAATACCCACTGATAGATTCAGCCAATTGAATGCTTGAAGTGTGAAGTCTGTAACAAATTGACAGGATAGTGTAACAGCTGCCAATCGAAATGTGATGAACTTTGCCTTTTGGTAATTCATTCATGGAATTCGGGTTGGTACTGTTAAAAATACTTGCCAGGAAAAATATTTACATATGAAAATCTGGCTAGTATTAACAATCATTTTTATTTCCCGGTATTCTAATGCACAATCGTTATCACCCGTTGTTGTCGCATCCCAGGGCGGTTATTTTTGGTCCCCCACCGTATCTGTTGAATGGACTATAGGAGAGGTAATGATCGAGACCTACACTGTACAAGATCATTTTTTAACACAGGGATTTCACCAACCTAATCTCCTCCAACCTGAAGTAACCTATGAGTTCTTTAACGGGTTTTCTCCTAATGGAGATGGAGTCAATGATTGGTGGAAAATCCCGGCTCTTGGTTATTACTCAAATAATCGAGTAGTAATAATTAACCGTTGGGGTGACGAGGTATGGAAAAATGACAATTACGACAATAAGGACATCATCTTTAGCGGGAATAATATGTATGGCCAGGCGCTTCCTGATGGTACATATTACTACATCATCCAATACAATAAGATAGAAAAACGGGGTTGGTTATTTATTAAAAGATAGGAGAACAAAATGAAATCAAAACTAATTTTAATGCTTGCATTGCTGTGCCTCCAGGTATTTCATGTGCATGCGCAACAACCCCCGCAACAATTCAGATATCAGGCGATTGCGCGTGATGCTTCAGGGAATCCGTTTGCAAATACTTCTATTCAAGTACGGGCCGGGATCCGTGACCTATCGGGAACAGGCGTTATCGTTTACCAGGAAACCCAATCTGTAACAACAAACGCTTTCGGTTTGTTTAACCTGTCAATTGGAACCGGAGTTGTTTCAATCGGAGATTTCAGCTCGATCGATTGGGGAACAGGCAGTAAGTATATGGAAGTTGAAATTGACTTTGGTTCAGGGTATATTTCTATGGGAAGTTCAGAACTGCTCAGCGTGCCCTATGCCCTGTATTCACCGAGTGTTAAAGGTGATTCAGGCATCGCAGGAACCAATGGCAATACCTGGTATTCAGGTACCGGGACTCCATCAAGCGGGACCGGTGTTAATGGAGATTATTATTTGAATACTACAACAGGCGATGTCTATCTAAAGAGCAGTGGCAGCTGGAGTATCGCAACAAATATCACAGGGCCTGCCGGCTCTACGGGATCTACTGGTTCAACGGGAGCTACGGGTCCAACCGGTGCTACTGGTACTACCGGTGCTACGGGTTCAACGGGAGCCACGGGTACCGATGGCAATACCTGGTATTCAGGTACCGGGACTCCATCAAGCGGGACCGGTGTTAACGGGGATTATTATTTAAATACGACATCAGGCGATGTCTATCTAAAAAGCAGCGGCAGTTGGAGTATTGCAACAAATATCACAGGACCTGCCGGTTCTACGGGAGCTACTGGTTCAACGGGTGCTACTGGTTCAACAGGTCCTACCGGCGCTACTGGTTCGACAGGTCCAACCG
>DQHT01000157.1:0-10610 GCA_003531115.1 Bacteroidota bacterium
CTTCGGAGGGGGCAGGGGGAGGAAACCCTTTATCAAAGCAAAATCTCCATCTCATGAGCAACAACTAAAGTCAACCCACTTACTAATCCCCCTTTAATGTTTGCAAATTCAAAATACATGATATGGAATATCAAAATAGCTAAAGTGTTATATCAAAGAAAAAAGCATGTAATATCAAAATAGAGAGATTGCGATATCAAAATAAAACTATATATTTGATTGGTAAACAAGATATTGTGACACCAATTAGAAACATAGGTGTTGCCATGCAAAAGATGGCTTCAAAGTATCAGATACTTGCACTTACGGGTCCTCGGCAGTCGGGCAAAACCACCATGCTCAGGGCAATGTTTACAGCATATCGCTATGTCAACCTGGAGAACCCGGAACTGCGCTCCTTTGCTGAAAATGATCCGAAGGGCTTTTTAAACGAGTATGATACGTTTGTCATTTTTGATGAAGTGCAGCGTGTGCCTCCCTTATTCTCCTATTTGCAAGCGATCGTTGATGATTCTGGAATTATGGGACAGTTCATTTTGTCGGGTTCACAGAATTTTCACCTTATGGAGAACATTTCCCAAAGTTTGGCAGGAAGGGTGGCTATCTTTAAATTGTTCCCTTTTGATTTTAGCGAATTGAGTTCAGCCGGCTGGCTCAATCGGGAGGATTATCTCTTTAACATGCTCAAAGGATTTTATCCTGCCATTTATGATCGGGATATTCCTTCTAAAACATTTTATTCGAATTACGTACAAACTTATGTTCAACGTGATGTAACTGAACTTATCCAAATCCGCGATCTTCGTTCGTTTCAAAACTTTTTAAGCTTATGTGCCACCCGCGCCGGGCAGCTCCTCAATTTAAATGCTTTGGCCAATGCTTGTGGTATTTCCCAACCCACCGCTAAAGCTTGGTTATCCGCCTTAGAGAACAGCTATATTTTGTTCCAACTTTATCCCTATCACAAAAATTTCAGCAAGCGTATAGTCAAAACACCGAAACTGTATTTTTATGATACCGGTTTATTGTGTTATTTGTTGAAAATAAGCAACAAAGAACAATTGCATACCCATGCGCTAAAGGGAAGTCTGTTTGAGAACATGATGATAGCCGAATACATGAAACAGATGTATCATCAGAATATGTTGAACGACCTCTGGTTTTGGCGGGATTCGGCCGGTCATGAAGTGGATTTTATCATCGAAAGCGAAAGCGGTTTAGAGCTTGTTGAATTTAAAGCTTCGATGACCATTATGCCTGATATGTTTAAAGGGCTGGATTATTTTCAAAAGCTTTCAGGTATGGATAATCTCAGAAAAACTTTGGTATATGGTGGCGACAAGGCCCAGCTCAGATCTGCAGGGAGAGTGCTCCCCTGGAAGGCTGTCGCAGTATGAGGGCATGATAGAGAACCCGAAACTTAGTTCATGGACACCTTCTCCACCCTCACACACAACCGCCTTTTCCCAAACCACTTTTTCTTTTCATAGGAAGTCCAGGTAGCAATAAACCCATCCCCAAAGTAATCAATATCAATATAATCCCCGAAAAACACCTTTTTACCGGGTTTGGTAAAGGGTTTACCAATGATCGTATGAGAGGGTGCATGACTTTCACTGAGTTGGTATACCTTAACCTGTAACTGATCTTCCCTGACAGATTGATAATAAACAACAGCAACAGTTCCTGTATTTGGATTGACCACCAGGTTTGGGAAAAAGGCGTCTGATTTACCATCGTGTTTTGGAACATAACTCGTCCATACATCCAGTTCAGCCCGGGTACGCAATAGAAATACCTGAGAATTGGCTCCCTCTTTCCGATCCGCATAACAGATCCATACTTCACCCGTATTGGGATTGCAGGCTATAAACGGCATACCATTACTCCGATAAATTCCGGGAATATCCAGTGTCCATCCTTCATGCAAATTAGCGAGCACCCGATCCACCCCAAAGGTTTTACCTCCATCGTACGACACATCAAACCAGATCTTTCCTTTACCGGCCCAGGTGATATATATTTCCCCCTTTGGGCCACATGCCACAGTTGCACCTTCCATCGTATTGTCGCCATCCTTACAATCTCCGGTTTCATCTGAAACGACAACGGGCTCAGAAAAACTTTGCCCCTTATCCATAGAAACGGCAAAACGTATTCGTGACCGATGATTTGTATCGGCACTTCCATACACGTCGAATTCGGTCCAGCTCAGGTAAATATTTCCATAAAACGGACTCCCCGAATGCACATCACCGGCCAGCCATTCTTTGTCCTGCATTTTCCCTCCATTAAACCCCACTCCAACCCCGTCGCTCCAGGATTGGCCCCCATCTAATGAACGTTGTACTACCATACGGTCATAATAATCCGGCCGCTCTTTTCCGGGCGTTTTGCTCAGGTGGGCATAATAAAATATGCCCTGCTCATCGCAGAATAAAGTAGGGTCTCCCGCTACTCCCAGGCTGCTTTCCATCTTTTTTTCCGCCCAGTTTTTGCCGCTATCCGTACTGTGATACAGGTTGGCAATATTGCTGGCCACAAGTACCTGCGCCTCATTTTGGTGGTTGACCGCAATACTCACTTCATTCGGATTATTGTTCGATCGGCTGACAACCTGTGCTGACGCGGGTATTGAAATTATCCATAGACAAATCGACAAAAAAAGTGGGGGCATATAACGCATTTTTAATTATTTTATTGTTAACTTAGTGCTCGTAAAGATATCAAGCTTTATACTGTCAAACCAAACCAAAACACGCAAAGAAGCCCACGTGCCCACACACGACGGGCTTTTTTGTTTTTATCTGCCCTGCTATGAGATAATCTACGCATCTTTGTAGCATGCGCGAAGAAGAGGAAAACGTTAACGAGACGGAAGATCAGGAACTATATGAACACTACCGGATACAGGTAGACAAGGGACAAGGTCTGCTTCGTATCGACAAATTCCTGATGCTGCGTATTGAAAATGCCAGCCGCACGAAAATCCAAAATGCCGCAGAAGCAGGATGTATTTTGGTCAATGAACGCCCTGTAAAATCCAATTATAAGGTTAAACCGGATGATATCATTTCTGTTGTCCTCCCAAATCCTCCGCGCGATACCACCGTCTATCAGGAAAATATCCCTCTGGATATTGTCTATGAAGACGAGGCCTTGCTCATTGTCAATAAAAAACCCGGCATGGTCGTTCACCCCGGCTTTAATAATTATACGGGTACCCTGGTCAATGCCCTGGTCTACCATTTTGAACATTTGCCGGTATCCATGAACGGGGAAAAAAGACCCGGATTGGTTCACCGGATCGATAAAGAAACCTCCGGATTACTGGTGATCAGTAAAAATGAGCTGGCCATGACCCATCTGGCGCGTCAATTTTATGACCACAGCATTGAAAGATCTTACCAGGCGCTGGTTTGGGGAGACTTTGATGAAGACGAAGGCACCATAGAAGGAAACCTGGGCAGAAACCCCAAAGACCGCCTGCAAATGATCGTATTTCAGGATCCGGAAATGGGCAAACCGGCCATCACCCATTGGAAAGTGATCGAACGTTTCCACTATGCCACCCTGATCGAATGCAAACTCGAAACCGGACGTACCCACCAGATCCGTGCGCACATGCGTTATATCGGTCATCCTATTTTTAATGACAAAACCTACGGAGGAGACCAGATCCTGAAAGGTACCCAATTGCCGAAATTCAGACAATTTATCCAAAATCTGTTTGACGTGATCCCCCGCCAGGCCCTGCATGCCAAGTCGCTGGGATTTATCCATCCAACAACAGGCAAACATGTGTTTTTTGATTCCGAATTACCGGATGATTTCCAGACCTGCATCAATAAATGGCGCAGTACGGCCCTGGCCTGGAACCTGATGAGTAATTGAAAGGTTCACACAAGAGAACACAAAAAAAGCCGGCTCAATGAACCGGCTTTTTTTTAGAATCGTTTATTGACTAAAAGAATTTATAACGGTAATCTTCCATTTCAGCCATCTTTTTGAGGGCTTCGAAGGCGCGGTTCGCTACATCCGATGAACTGGTCTGTATCATCCGGTTCCGTTCTGCCATCATATCGCCATTAAAAGGTACTTCGTTCCGTTTGATGACCATATAGATCCATACTCCGGTTTCTGTTTCAATCGGACCATAGATTTTGTTTTCCTCAGAACCCATGATAGCACCCGTAAGGATTGGGTCATTTCCTACAAAAGGCAAGTTCGGGTTGGAGAACATGGTATTTGGCGAACTGTTCACGATGGCCCCAAGGTCCAAAGCGATCTGCTCGATGGATTTATTTCCATCCATAACCCCTTCAATACGCTTTTTCAGGATCTCGCCCTTTTTAGCAATACGGGTATCATTTTCAAGCCGCTCACGCACATCTTCCAGTTTAGCAAGTCCCTTTTCCTTGATCCCGATGAGCTGTGCAACAATGTATTTGTTATCCACGTTGAACACGGGAGAAACAGAATTGATCTCGGTATCTTCATGAAAGGCCCAGCGAATAATTTCACGTGCGTTCGACATGTCGGGTAGTGTTTCTGAGCTTTCTTTCAGATCATCAGACACCCGTTTGATATACCCTGCCGCTTCAGCGTTGTCGGAAAAGGCAGTTCCTTCTCTGCTTTCTGAAGCAAAGCGGAAAGCCTCATCATACACAGTGCCTTCTGTTTCACTGCTGTAGGTAATGTTGTGGCTTATTTCGCCGATCATGGCGGTACGGTATGTTTTTGCACCGGTTACTTTCAGG
The DNA here is from genome assembly GCA_003531115.1 of Bacteroidota bacterium. GTDB lineage: Bacteria > Bacteroidota > Bacteroidia > UBA8524 > UBA8524 > UBA8524. The sequence goes on from DQHT01000157.1 coordinate 4,761, forward strand.
ATATGAACCCCTCCGGACCCGCGCACCACAATTATTCCGCCTTCCGGAGTAGTGTATAAACTTCTTTCAACCACTTCCTGCAAAGCTCCTGTGCCCTTTTTCATCCATCCCAGATCGCCACCTTTGCTGGCAGTTCGATAATCCTGACTGGAGTCTTTGGCCATCTGTGTAAAATCTGCACCCTTACGTAGTGCAGCGGCTATCGCATTGGCACGCACAACGGCATGGAGGGAGTCTTCTTTTTCGTAACCACCTTTTGGCTTGATCAGGATCTGGCTGGCACGGATATAAGGAACGGTATCCTCATTAAATTTCAATACTTTATAGAGGGAGAATTTTCCTTCGCTATAAGCTGGCCCGATTATGTCCCCTTCATTCGCAGTGAAAATGGCAGGTTCCACATCATCAGGATAGGTACCCCTGCTTTTAAAAGTGGTATCGAAGCCTTTGTCGCTGTTCGACTGAATAAAGATGGTATCGTTTTTAGCGGTCTCGAATTTGGCCTTTTTACCGGTGATCCACTCAAGAGCTTTTGCGGTATCTTCCATGGTAGGAGTGATATCGAAAAGAACATATTCAATACGGCGGGTAGCTTCCTGCTGGTATTCTGATTGATGGGCTTTCAAATAAGTTTCCATCTCTTCTTCGCTCACAGCCACAGAATCGTCAACGATACTGTTAAAGTTAAAACCTACGATCTTCGCATCGACAGTGGTCATATTCGCCTCCATTTCAGCTTTAACTTCGAGGCTGGTTTTATAAACAGCTTTGCTCAAAAGCAGGTTGTATTTTTTCTGGATAAGCTGAGGTTTCAGGTTGTTGTTTTCAAACTCAACCCACTGTCTTTTCATATCTCCGGTTTCATCCTGATCCAGTTGTTTCAGGTAATTCACCATAAGAGCCGGGTCGAATTGCTGGGTCGCCTGATTTTTGAAGGCCGCCGCATCACGGATCTGTGGAAAATCTACAGGATTGGTTACGGCAGCGAAGATCTCATCTCCGGTTACCATCAGCCCAAGCTCTTCATACTGCTCATCGATAACCAGCGTTTGGAAATAGTCGTTCCAAACCTGCTCACGGATCATATTCAGGGTAAACTCATTTACCGGTTGTCCTTGTTGTTCAAGGTTATCGGAAATTTTATCCGTTTTTTCACTAAATTCCTGATAGGTAATCGTTCTTCCGTCTATCACCCCCACGGTATTGTCTTCACCACGGAAAATTCCCATGTTGTTGCTTATCGCGTCGGACACTAAAAAGGAGAGCAACGCTAACCCGATGATCAAAATAAGTAGTCCGGTACGTTGTCTGATTTTTTCAATAACTGCCATAATTCACTTTCTCAAAAAGTTTCGCAAAATAAGGTTTTTTGAATGGAAATAACACGACATGACAAATCCCTGACGTGAATAAACGGGATAGGGGGAATTTTTTGCGCCGAATTTTTTGAAAAAGCGCGCCACTCCCGGTATTTCAGAGCCTTCGAAATCCAGGGTATATCCCTGTCCCACAAACTTTTCGATCAAATAAAGCAGAATACGCGGCATACCCGCATATTCCCGTCCAATTTCATCCGATGCTCCCAAAAGGTAATACAAGCGTTGCCGGTCCTTTAAAAATACCGCAACGGCACAAAGGTGATTCATGGGGGAGTACAATCCGATACTGATCAGCACACCTTTTTGGGTACAAACGGTGATCAGCCGCTCCAATTTTCGCATGGAGCGCGAACTGATGCCCATATTTTTGTCCTTGTTTTGCCAGGCCAGCAGTTCCAAAATCGACTTAAGGTCTATTCCCTCCAAAAGTGCGCAGCTTGATTTTTCTGATTTCCGTACACTACGAATAACCGAACTTTCGAAATGGGTTTTAAGTTCATCCATATCCGGCATCAGGTCCAGCACATAGTTGCTGCGGCGACTTACTCCCGATTTTAACGGATTATGGTAATTCAGGTGCAGATTAACCCCGCGGAACCGGCGTGGAATGGCCGCTAAAAACGCGTTGACAAGTGACTCATTCACTGCAGACCGGCTAAACACACCCAATTGCTGACAAAAAGGCGGGTGCAGGGCCATTTTGAAGCCCAGTTTTTTAGTAAAAGGGAGGGGCATTACCGCCTCATAATCACCCAGCACGAGGGCATCCCAATCGTCGCATACCAGATCGAGATACCAGGAATAGGCATACAACAAACTGGGCATGGATTCCTGTATGCAGGCATCCCAGCTTGCCGTATCCAGTTCTTCATTTTTAAGGTAGCGAATATTCACAGCGCAGTTCCTCTCCGAACGATGGTTTCATACGTTTTTCTCCACCCTTTCCAGTCGTCAAAGTCGCTGAGAGATTCGTTATGGAAGACACTAATAAAAGTCCCGTGAACCTTTTTCACTTCGTCCATCAGCGAATTCACATGCTCGGCCGCGCTTTGCGGATCCAGTTTCATAAACCTGTTCAATGCCACATCCATAACAGCAAACGGATAGAGAATAAGTTTTGTGCTTTCGTTTTTTTGCAGGTCGAAGAAGGGATACGGACTACAAATGCCCGCCCTGAATCCGGTAATTTCAGAATAGCCCATGGAGTGGTCATTTTCGATCTCAAAATGATTTAACAACTTATAGGTCACCCGAACATCCAGCTTTAAAAAATGTTGACGGCTGCTTTTTACCTCCTTCAGCGTGATATTCCTGAGTCGGATTATTTCTTCCTTTACCCTTTTTTTGATTTTATGGGAATGGTAGGATGGATGGATACCCACCTCGTGTTTTTCCGAAAGGTCCTGTATCAGTTGAATGAAACTCTCATTTTCGAAATCGATGCTTTTATCATACTTGCCATGATTGGCCAGCAACACGAAATAAATGACCTCGGCCCCAAGCTCATTATGGATTTTCTCCTGGTAATCGAAATTGTCGTAGGGGTCTTTTTCCTTTCCTCTTAAAACACGACTTCGCGTGGCGATCTTTTTGAGGTCGAACTTTAAAAAATCACGTAAAAACCCACCAAAGTTTCTCCAAAATCCTTTGTGCAGATAGCAATAGGCCATATCCACATCAATGGTGCTGATAAATTTAAAAGCATTTTGGTTATAGGCATAACTCGGATGTTTCTCTGCCAGCATTGCCGCAAGTTTCATCGCATAGTTATTGACTACCGGGGTCTGCAGAAATTCTTCCTTAAAAGCCAGGCTTTCCGTGTGAGGGAACCGGCCATGTTGATCGCTTTTGTAGGGAAGGTATTCCTCATAACGGCTCAGCAGGTAAAAGGCCGCAGCAAAAAGATCAAAGGGACATTCGCCTTTTTTGTCAGTCTGAAAGAAGCAGGGCAGGTCCTCCCACTTTTTTACTTTAATTTTTTGCTCCCCAATTTCGGTTTCGAACAAGATTCCATAGGGAACGATGCGCAAACTTTTTTTATGCTCCCGTTCGCTGTAATTGATGCGGGGCAGGTCGATCTTTTTAAATTTATCCCAATCGGTAATGAGTTTATACTCTAAGCCCAGGCATCGTTTAAAGAGTACCTCTAAGGTGTATTGCAGTCTTGGACTTTTGTTCTCTGAGTAGATGGTGATCATGTCTGCACGAAATCCCTTAGTTTCGCAGGTATTCGAAATTTCTTCAAATTAAGGCAAAAATTAACATGAAAGTAGCACTGATTACCGGCGTTACGGGACAAGACGGGGCCTATCTCTCCGAATTTCTATTGAATAAGGGCTACGAGGTACATGGTATCAAGCGCCGCAGCTCCCTCCTGAACACCGACAGGATCGACCATCTGTATCAGGATCCCCATGAGCGCAACCTGCGTTTTCATCTTCATTATGGAGACATGACCGACTCCACCAACCTGATCCGCATCATACAAGAGACCCAGCCCGATGAAATTTATAACCTCGCCGCACAGTCGCATGTAAAAGTTTCCTTTGAAACGCCTGAGTATACGGCCAATGCAGACGGGGTAGGGGTTCTGCGTATCCTCGAGGCCATTCGTATTTTGGGTATGGAAAAAAAGACCCGTTTTTACCAGGCTTCTACTTCTGAATTGTATGGATTGGTGCAGGAAGTTCCACAAAGTGAAAAAACCCCGTTTTATCCACGCTCGCCCTATGCTGCTGCGAAATTGTATGCCTACTGGATAGCGGTCAATTACCGCGAGGCCTATGGTATGTTCGCCAGCAATGGAATATTGTTTAACCACGAATCGCCTATTCGCGGAGAAACTTTTGTGACGAGAAAAATTACACGAGCCACAGCGCGTATCGTGCTCGGCGCGCAGGAAACCATGTATCTGGGCAATCTCGATGCACGCCGCGACTGGGGACATGCCAAAGATTATGTCGAAGCCATGTGGCTGATCATGCAACACCATAAAGCCGATGATTTTGTGGTGGCAACAGGCATTACTACGCCCGTTCGTGATTTTGTGAAGCTGAGCTTTGCAGAGGCGGGTATTGGTTTACGTTTTGAAGGAAAAGACGAGGCCGAAACAGGGATCATTGATTCGATAGACAAAACAAAAGCCGAAGCCTTTGGCGTGAAATTAGAGGCGATCAAAACCGGACAAGTCGTTGTGCGTATCGACCCGAAATATTATCGTCCCACTGAGGTAGACCTGCTCATTGGCGATGGAAGCAAAGCCAAAGCCGATCTGAACTGGACCCCAAAATACGACCTGAAAGCTTTAATTGAAGACATGATGCAAAGCGACATGCACGCCATGCAAAAGGATGCGTATTTAAAAGAGGGAGGCTATAACACCCTCAACTATTTCGAATAAGGTATGGAGAAAGAAGCAAAAATATACATAGCCGGCCATCGCGGTATGGTAGGATCTGCAGTGAGCAGAAAGTTGACCAAGGAAGGCTTTACCAATGTTGTCACACGTACTTCAGCCGAATTAGACCTGCGTGACCAGGCTGCAGTAGCTGCCTTTTTCCAAAAAGAAAAACCCGATTACGTTTTTTTAGCCGCCGCCAAGGTAGGAGGCATCGTAGCCAACAATACATACAGGGCTGATTTTCTGTATGATAATTTGATGATAGAAAGCAATATTCTCCATCAAAGCCATGTAAACGGAGTCAAAAAGCTGATGTTCTTTGGATCCTCCTGCATCTACCCCAAGCTAGCCCCGCAGCCCTTAAAAGAAGAATATTTGCTGACGGGCCTCCTGGAGCCCACCAATGAACCCTATGCCATTGCCAAGATCGCCGGCATCAAACTCTGCGAAGCCTACCGCGATCAGTATGGCGCCAATTTTATAGCCGTTATGCCTACGAACCTCTATGGCTATAACGACAATTACCATCCTGAAAATTCGCATGTTTTACCAGCCCTGATCCGCAAGTTCCACGAAGCAAAAACGGAGAACAAGCCTTCCGTGGAGATCTGGGGCACCGGCTCTCCCCTGAGGGAATTCATGTTTGCCGATGACCTGGCCGACGCCTGTTTTTTATTGATGGAAACGTACAATGAAAAACAATTTGTGAATGTGGGAGTAGGAGAGGATATCTCCATCAAAGACCTGGCATTGCTCATTAAACGAGTGGTAGGCTACGAAGGCGAACTGCGTTTCAATACCGATAAACCCGATGGCACTCCCAGGAAATTAATGGATGTGAGTACGCTCAAACGATTGGGATTTAAGCCTTCCGTATCATTAGAAGCGGGGATTGTCCTGGCGTATCAGGACTTTCTTGGTAAGGAAGTAGGGAAGTAGGGAAGATTTGAGGACCAGAGACATGGGGTGAATATTTAACACACTTCCTGGTTCATGAACCCAATCTTCATCTTTCGGATATGATCTCAAGCCAACCCATCGCCAAAATCCCCCTTCGGAGGGGGCAGGGGG
>DQHT01000157.1:10626-25254 GCA_003531115.1 Bacteroidota bacterium
CCTCCTACGCTGTATGAAGTGTTTATGAAAGCTGATTATTCGTGTACAGCTACGGCGGGCGCAGGACACCGAACTGCTATGGGGTTTGGGTTGCTCCGTGCGAGCAGGAACAATTCGGTGAGGGCAACTTGTCCGCCAAAGCTCTCAGTAATCGACAGACTTAATCGAATCTTAATGAGCGATGCAGAGCCGAATCNNGCTTATAAAGCGAAGGTGGATACCACCCGGGGATAAGGACGATAAAAAAAACAACCCCGACGGGGTTGCCCAAAAGGGGTGGAGCAGAAATTTCAGTGCTACGAATCAATTTAATGAGAAAATGTAACCTGCAAATGGCGACAGACGCGTTCCGGTTTCAAGAGTAAAGGGTATATTTATGGCGATTTCTAAAGGAGTCTTTGTTCATGTTAATTCTCATGATTGGTTCAAACTTAAATGGACATACAAATTTTAGAACATAAAGACATTGGTTTCATAACTGACTTGCAGCCGCCAGATTGGCAAGACATTATCCCAACCATCGACTTTTATTTAAACGCCAACTTTTGTTTTCCAATTAAAGTAACTGTTGATCATAAAATTGTTGGCATCGGGACGGCAATAGTCCATAACCGTACGGCATGGCTGGCTCATATTATTGTACATCCTGAAAACAGAAATCAAGGGATTGGCAGCTTGCTCACTGAAACTTTGGTTAAGAGTTTACAATCAAAAAGTTGTGATACTATTTATTTGATAGCGACTGAACTTGGAGAACCTGTTTATAAAAAAGTTGGCTTTGAAACGGAAACGGAATATTTGTTTTTTAAGGAGACGAAAACAAGCAAATCATATGCGACTTCCGACAGTATCGTTCCGTTTTCTGACGACTTCAAAATCCTTATTTCCAATTTGGACCAGGAGATTTCAGGTGAAGAAAGAATGGTTCAACTTGAACAACATCTTTCAAAGGGCTCTGTATACATAGAAAAGAACGCTGTTGAAGGATTCTATTTGCCGACTTTAGGTGATGGTTTTATAGCAGCAAGAACAAATTCAGCGGGACAAGAATTAATGAAATTACGATTGATAACAAAAGAAAACGCCGCCTTTCCTGTTGACAATGCTGGTGCGACAGAATTTATGTACAAGAATAATTTCAAAGAATTCAAGAGGGCAAAACGAATGAGATTGGGAAAGAAAAGAAATTGGCAACCGGCAAATATTTACAACAGAATTGGAGGAAATCTGGGATAACCACTTGGAACTTCAAGCCAGACTCCAGAACCGCTAAGACCAATTCATCTTTTTGTTCCTTTTTGAGCTTGTCTCATAACCGGGTTTTTGCCGAACTTTTTTTGCTTACCATCAATCCATCAAAGATAAAAATCCTAACCATAAATTTTCAACGAACAGCTTTGAATGCTCCCTTGTGGAGATTAAAGTGTATCTTCATGATGTTATTTAACACCTCAAGTCAAGCAATAATAAACCCGACATGAAAATAATCGATTACCTTAAAACTCACCGCAGCAGTATTCTAAAGGAGATTTTGTTCATGTTAATTCTCTTGGTTGGTTCAATCACGATTGCCGAATACCAGGCCAGTGAAAGATTGGCAAACCTGAGCTCATTCAAATTTTGGCTCCTTGTATCATTAATGGCCATACCCGCAGGAATTGGGTATCACTTGATTATCCAATACTTTTTGAGAAAATCGAAAAAGCAAGGCAGCGATCAGCAATAAACCTCTAAGAAAACTAAATCCAAATTTCGGGGACCAATAAGTTGAACAACAAGCCTGAAACACGCACCATCTTCCAACATGAATAATTAAAAATCTGTATTTTTGCATATAAATCAATTGACATGGCTTCTTTTTCACTTTATACAAAGCTAGAAACGCTTCCTCCTGCGTTGAAGGAGGAAGCTAAGAATTTCATTGAATATCTGGTGGAAAAGACCAGGAAGAAGAAATCAGTATCGATGTCCGAAAAACCATTATTTGGAAGTTTAAAAGGCAAAATCCACCTTTCAGAGGATTTTGATGCTCCTTTGGATGAGTTCAAAGACTATATGTAATGAACTATTTACTAGATACTCATACATTCCTGTGGTTCCTTGATGGAAGCAATAATCTCTCAATGAAGGCAAGAACAAGTATTGAAAATCCTGAAAACAGTAAATTTATTAGTATCGCATCAATTTGGGAAATTGCAATAAAGATGAATCTGGGTAAGCTCAAGTTGGATTTCAAATTAGAAGATCTTAAGGAAGAAATAATAAGAAGCAACTTTGAAATTTTACCTCTCGATTTTGAACATTTAATTGAACTATCAAATCTGGAAGTAATACATAATGACCCATTTGACAGAATTATAATTTCTCAGGCGATAGCTGAAAAGCAAACAATCATCTCAAAAGATTCTAATTTGAGTTTGTACAGCAGAGTAAATATCTTTTGGTAGGGTAACTTGAATGAGATATTCAAATGAACGTACAAATCCAAATTTCCGGATCCTTTAAAATGAACAACAAAACGGGAAATTTCACCGGGACAGTGACATTTGAAGAAAGGGAAAAATCTATTTACTACAGCTGGACCCTACGCGATGGCGATGGACGAAATTTAGCGGTCAAATCAATGCCACTTGCTTTCCAACAAATCCCTGTCGGACAAGATAGATTTGAATTTTCAAAAGAACATGCCTTTGATGGAATCAGAAATTATAGAATAGGAAGAGAGAAAATAATCCAGGAATTAAGCGTTTTGAGTTGATCCAACGCAACTCAATCAGTAATCAACCCCGACAGGGGTTCCCCAACCATAGCCCCGGGTCGTATCCACCGTAGCTTTAAAAGAAACACCCTATGGTACCGAAATGCTTATAAAGCGAAGGTGGATACTACCCGGGGATAAAGACGGTAAAAAAACAACAACCCCAACGGGGTTGCCCAAAAGTCTCGGTTTTTCCTGGATTTAAAGGGGTTTCTACAAACCCGGGTAGCCGTGTTTACAACCGCAATTTTGTGTCACCCTTTCAGGGTGATTCTTTTGAACGCGCATTAATCCCCGGGTGCGACCCACCTTCGCTTCCTGCGTCCGCTTCGGCGCACGCGGTCAGCATGACGGCCTCTAGGCTTCGTCTAACCGACCCTTGGAACTTGGAATTTGGAACTTCTCCCCATAACCCATAACCCCAAACCCATAACCCCGCCCCCTCAGCCCAAAACGCTCCGCAAATACTCCGTCTTCAACAAGGAACATATCTTATACCGCTCCTCCCTTGTATCCTGATAAAGCGCATCCAGTACCTCATACACGTCTCTTATCCCTACTCGTTCGACCCACTCAAAAGGACCATGCGGGTAAGCGGTACCCAGCCTCATTCCGGTATCGATCGCAGCCTTATCGGCTGTTCCTTCCTGAACGGTATAATAGGCTTCATTGATGATCATAAAAAGGATGCGTGGTGTTACCAGTCCAACACGGTCCTGCACCCATTCTGGATGGATGTCCATGGTTTCAAGCAGGGGAGTGATGGCGTCTTTTTCTTCGGGAAAGGGCAGGCTCATCTCGCTTTTATCTCTATCGATAAAAGAGGCCAAGGCATTGATGCCAAAGACATTTTTTTTATGCCTTACCCCAAAATGCGCCAATACACCACTTAACTGAACTTTCACACAGGAAAGGAGCAGGGGAGTGGTCAGGGCGTCGTAAGCCATAATGCGCTCAGGATGATCGTCAAAACCGAGGTCAACAAGAAGATCATGCTCCGGAAGTTCTTTCCCAAAATCAAATTCCAGTATATTGCAGGCAGATGCGACTCTTTGCTTCCACTCTGCTTTGCGTGCTAACGGGCCTGTTAATGCTATGTTCATGCGGAAATGATACGGATGGAGCTCGCAAAAATACACAACAAGATCATACAGCCATGGAAAAAAGAATTATCACCACCCAAAACGCCCCCGCCCCGATCGGACCATACAGCCAGGCCGTACTTGTCAACGGTACGCTCTACTGCAGCGGACAAATCGCCATAAACCCCAAAACCGGAGAAATGAGCCAGGAAAATATCGTCCAGGAAACCGTTCAGGTGATGGAAAATATCAAAGCGGTATTAAATGAAGCCGATATGGATTTTTCCCACGTGGTCAAAACCTCCATCTTCCTCTCCGACATGGCCCTCTTCCAGGAAGTGAACGTCGTTTATAGCGAATATTTCACCAACGACTTCCCAGCCCGCGAAACCGTCGCCGTAAAAGGCCTACCGAAGAATGCCAATGTGGAGATTAGTGTGGTGGCGGTTAAATAGGTAGTTCCATTCAAGCAGGAGCGATTCGGTGAGGACAACGAATTCCGTTCACTGAGCCTGTCGAAGTGAACGGTCGTGTGAGCTATCACTCCGGCCCTTCGACCCGGCGTGGGGTTACTTCAAAAGCTAAAAATCCGTTTGCCGGCTCAGGGACCGGAATCCTCTCATCTCCAAGTCCCCACGTATCCAAGTCCCCTCGTCTCCTGTCTCACCATCTCCAAGTCTCACCATCTCACCATCTAAAACGGATTTCAATTTTACCCCGCATTCTATCTCCATTCAATTATATTTGCGGACTTTTAAAAACGAGTCATGATCATAGGAGTTCCAAAAGAGATCAAAAACAATGAAAACCGGGTGGCATTAACCCCGGCTGGAGTTCAGGAGTTCACAAAACGCGGACATACTGTTTATGTACAATCAACTGCTGGTTTAGGTAGTGGCTTTTCCGATGAGGAATACGTCGCGGCCGGGGCTAAAATGCTTCCTACCATTGAGGAAACATACGCCATCGCAGAAATGATTATCAAAGTAAAAGAGCCGATCGAAGTGGAATACCCACTCATCAAAAAAGACCAGTTACTCTTCACTTATTTCCACTTTGCTTCGTATGAGCCACTGACTCATGCCATGATCAAATCCGGCGCGGTTTGTCTCGCTTACGAAACGGTTGAAAAAGCAGATCGTTCCCTTCCTTTACTCGTTCCGATGAGTGAAGTAGCAGGCAGAATGTCTGTTCAACAAGGAGCCAAATACCTCGAAAAACCAATGGGTGGACGCGGTATCCTTTTGGGAGGTGTTCCCGGGGTAAAACCTGCTGAAGTATTGGTATTGGGTGGTGGAGTAGTAGGAACCCATGCGGCTAAAATGGCTGCAGGACTGGGTGCCGACGTAACCATCATGGACCTGTCATTAAACCGTTTGCGCCAACTAGATGATTTTATGCCGAAAAACGTAAAAACCCAGTACAGCAACGAATACAATATTCGCGAAGCCATTAAAACAGCTGACCTGGTAATTGGCGGTGTGTTGATCCCGGGAGCAAAAGCCCCGAAACTCATCACCAAAGCCATGCTTCCAACCATGAAAACAGGTTCCGTTATTTGCGACGTGGCTATCGACCAGGGTGGATGTTTTGAAACTTCACGCCCTACTACCCATGCTGACCCGATCTATACCATCGATGGCGTGATCCACTACTGTGTGGCCAATATGCCCGGAGCAGTGCCGTATACCTCTACTCTTGCCTTAACCAATGCTACCCTTCCTTATGCCCTGCAATTGGCTGAAAAAGGATGGAAAAAAGCATGTCTGGAGAACCACGAACTGAAACTTGGCTTGAACGTGGTTGGTGGAAAAGTGGTTTACGAAGGAGTATCTCAAGCGTTTAATCTCGCCTACACTCCGGTTGACAGTGTATTGAATGGCGAAGTAGCATTGAACTAGTTTTCACTATGAAAAAAGTCGCTATAGTAGGAGCCGGAACCATGGGAAGCGGCATTGCTCAGGTATTTGCCCTGTCAGGTTTCGACACCATTCTCTACGACTTAACCAATGAGGCCCTGGAAAAGGCGCGGTCGATGATCGATAAAAACCTTTCCAAAGCCGTGGAACTGGGCAAACTGGATGAAGCGTCAAAACATGCAGCACAGGCACGTTTGAGTTATACCACCCAATTTGAAGCCCTGAAAGCCGATTTTATTCTTGAAGCGATCGTAGAAAAGCTCGATGTGAAGATCGGGCTTTTCTTACGTTTGGCGGAACAGAATGAAGCAACAACGGTATTCGCCACCAATACCTCATCCATACCCATCACCCAGATCGCTGCCGGCATTCCGCATCCTGAAAGGGTAGTGGGGGTGCATTTTTTTAACCCGGCGCATATCATGAAACTGGTCGAAATTATCTCAGGAGCCCAAACAGCCGAAGAGGTGGCACGCGACTGTTATGATATGATGCAACAGCTGGGCAAAACCCCCGTGATGGCCAAAGATGCTCCCGGATTTATCGTAAACAGGGTGGCCCGCCATTATTATGTGGAAGCGCTGAAAACCCTGGAAGAAGATGTAGCCGGACTCGAGCAGATCGATACCCTCATGGAAAATATCGGATTTAAAATGGGTCCTTTTCGACTAATGGATCTGATCGGTGTTGACACCAACTTTTCCGTAACTTCCAGCATGTACCACCTGTTTCATCAGGATAGCAAATTTCGTCCGAGCCGTATTCAGCAACAAAAAGTGGATGCCGGACATCATGGAAGAAAATCCGGGCGCGGTTTTTATCGTTATGAATAGACATGGATAAAAAAACCCACATCCGCTTTTTCCTGATTTTTGCCCTTGCTTCATTATTCGGACTATCATCCTGCAATAAAAACACAGGCGACAACCTCGACCCCATCCCGAATACACCCGTAAGCCTGACCATCAACCTGGACTTGCCCGCCTATTTTGACCTTACCCTGAACGGAAATTTTATGTATTTTTCTGATGGATATAAAGGCGTGATCGTCTATCACGGTTTCGACGACCAGTATTATGCCTTTGACAGGGCCTGTTCCTATAAACCTACCGATGCCTGTTCGCAATTATGGATGGACAGTACCACCCGCATGAACATGTTCTGTGGTTCTTATACCAATGGCATCTACGAAAAATGCTGCGACAGCCGCTTCGAGCTCCCCTCCGGCTTCCCCGCCCAGGGCCCCGCAACTTTTAGCATGAAGCAGTATTACGTTTCAAGGTCGGGGAATACGTTGTTCGTCAATAATTAGCACGAGTTTTCAGTGTTCAGTTTTCAGGTCAATCCGCTATGGACCATGGTCTATGGTCCATGGTCCAAAAGTTCTTTACAACTATTGTTTATTAAATACAATCGTCTTACCTTTGCCGTCCTTTTAAGAACAATTATTAACAACGAGCTGTGAATACCCTTAGTTATAAGACAATTTCGGCCAACGCGCAAACCGTTCAGAAGAACTGGTATGTAGTAAACGCAGAAGACAAGACCTTAGGAAGGCTTTCCTCTGAACTGGCAAAGATCATCCGTGGAAAAAACAAGCCTGATTTCACTCCTCATGTGGACTGTGGCGATTGCGTTATCGTGATCAATGCAGAAAAGGTTCGTTTAACCGGCAACAAGATGAATGCAAAAGAGTACCAAACCTATTCAGGATATCCTGGTGGACGTAAGGTGACCATTGCGAAAGACCAATTGAAGAGAAAACCAACCTCGCTGGTAGAGATCGCGGTAAAAGGCATGTTGCCTAAAAACCGTCTGGGTCGCGCGATATTTGGTAACCTTTTCGTTTACGAAGGCAGCGAGCATCCTCATGCCGCACAGCAACCAAAAGAAATAAATTTGTAATCGATTATACATGGAAGTGACCAACACATCAGGCAGAAGAAAAACAGCTGTTGCCCGGGTATATCTTACACCCGGTGAAGGCAAGATCGAAATAAACGGCAAAGATTTGACCGGATATTTCCCTTCGCCACTGCTACAGTACGAGGTAACCCTTCCTTTCAACAAAACTGAAAACCTCGGAAAATATGATGTTAAAGTGAATGTTGATGGTGGCGGTTTTACCGGACAAGCGCAGGCAATTCGCCTGGCCATCGCGAAAGCACTCGTGGAAATTAACCCCGAGTACCGCGCAGCTTTGAAACCAGACGGACTTCTTACCCGCGACTCGCGCATGGTAGAAAGAAAGAAACCTGGACAAAAGAAGGCCAGAAGAAAATTCCAATTCAGCAAACGTTAATATTACCACGGAAAAAACATGTCATCAAACATCAATATTCAGGAATTGTTGGATGCAGGGGTTCATTTCGGACACCTTACCCAAAAGTGGCATCCTAAAATGGCTCCATTCATTTTTATGGAGCAGAATGGTATCCACATCATCGATCTGAACAAAACAAAAGCGAAACTGGAAGAAGCACAGTCTGCGATGAAAAACATCGTAAAATCCGGACGTAAAGTTTTGTTCGTTGCTACTAAAAAACAGGCAAAAGAGCTTGTTGCAGCAGAAGCAGATCGCGTTAAAATGCCTCACGTTACCGAAAGATGGCTGGGCGGAATGCTCACCAACTTTGCTACCGTGAGAAAATCGATCAAAAAAATGCAACAGATCGATAAAATGACCGCTGACGGAACTTTTCAAAATATCTCCAAACGCGAGCGTCTTCAGTTCGAACGTGAAAAAATTAAAATGCAACGTGTTCTTGGCGGTATTGCCGACCTCAACCGTTTGCCGGCTGCCCTTTTTATCGTTGACGTAAAACGTGAACATATTGCAGTAAAAGAAGCTTTAAAACTGAATATCCCCGTTTTTGCTATTTGCGATACCAACTCCGACCCAACCCCGATCGATTTTCCGATCCCGGCAAATGACGATGCGGCAAAATCGATCTTAACCGTTACGCGCATGCTTACCGATGCCATCATCGAAGGCCTGAACGAAAGAAAGAAAGAAAAAGACGAACTGGATGCTCAAAAACAGGGTGAAGATGTCCCTGCTACTGAAACTCCTGCAGAAGCATAATTAGTAAAGAATGAGCGCGACTATCACAGCACAAGATGTAAATAAACTGCGTCAAATGACCGGTGTGGGGATCATGGATTGTAAAAAAGCCCTGATCGAAGCCAATGGTGATTTTGAAGCGGCAGTTGATATTCTCAGAAAAAAAGGTCAAAAAGTTTCCGCAAGCCGTGCCGGCAGAGATGCAGCAGAAGGAGTGGCGATCGCCCTTACTTCAGCCGATTCAACTACCGGGATCATTGTGGAACTAAACTGCGAAACCGACTTCGTTGCCAAAAACGACGAATACGTTGGATTTGCACAAAAAGTAGCAGAACTTGCCCTGAACAACCAACCGGCAAACCTGGAAGCGCTTAAAGCACTTTCCATTGACGGACGCAGCGTAGCGGATCATATCACAGATATGATCGGAAAAATTGGCGAGAAAATTGAACTTTCCAAATACGAACTGGTAAAATCAGAAGGTATTGTTTCCTATATCCACAGCAACAAAAAAATTGCCGTGCTCGTAGCCGTAAACAAACCCCTGAACCTGGCCATCGAAGCTGCAGGAAAAGATGTGGCCATGCAAATTGCCGCCCTCTCTCCCGTAGCCGTTGATAAAGACGATGTGGATGCCGATACGGTAAGACGTGAGATCGAAATTGGTAAAGAACAAGCCCGCGCCGAAGGCAAACCAGAAGAAATGCTGGAAAAAATCGCCCTCGGTAAATTGAACAAATTCTACAAAGACAGCACCCTTCTGAATCAGGACTTCGTAAAAGACAGTTCCGTAACAGTAGGAAAAATGCTCAACAACGTAGAAAACGGCCTGACCGTAAAATCCTTTATTCGCACCCAGGTAGGATAAGTGATACCTATTATATTTAAAAAACCGATTCAGCAATGGATCGGTTTTTTTAATTCAGACTGGCCCTCAGACCTCACGCAGCCCCCCCGGTCCCTGAGCCGGCAAACGAATATTTAGCTTTTGCAGTAGTTCCACGCCGGGTCGAAGGGCCGGAGAGGCTGCACGCGCCCCGTTTACTTCAAGCTCAGCAAACGGATCCCACTCCCCCGCTCAGGACGAAGTCCCCGCTCCCCATTTATCAAAAAAGCGGTCGGCCCGGAGGTCCTGACCGCTTTTTTGATAAATTCATCTCCTCATCTCCTCATCCCCTCATCAAAAGTCTCAGGTAAATCTTTCCCCTCGTCTCCAAGTCCCCTCGTCTCCAAGTCCCCTCATCTCCCAGTCCCCTCGTCTCCCAGTCCCCTCGTCTCCAAGTCCCCTCATCTCCAAGTCCCCTCGTCTCCCAGTCCCCTCGTCTCCCAGTCCCCTCGTCTCCAATTCCCCCCGTCTCCAAGTCCCCTCATCTCCAAGTCCCCTCGTCTCCCAGTCCCCTCGTCTCCCAGTCCCCCCGTCTCCAATTCCCCTCGTCTCCAAGTCCCCTCGTCTCCAAGTCCCCTCGTCTCCAAGTCCCCCTACGTCCCCTTAACCGCCACAAACTTCCCCTTATTGATCTTATACAACTGCCCCATAATCTCGATCACCGACCCCTCACTTAATTTCGTCATATTCTCAATATCCTCCTCGATCGTGTGAACACTTCCTCCCGTTTTATAGGCGATCTCCAGGTATTCCACATTCACATACCCGCTGGCAGTTCCGCAAAGAATGACATGAACAGGTATTTTCAGATCCTTCAATAAAGCCATATCCCGCACAGGAGCATAATTGTCAGCGATCAGAACGATCTCATTGCATTCCCTGAATTTTTTCTGGGCCTCCAACATGGCTTCGATATCATTTTCCTGTCCGTCGCCACCATACCCGCCGGCCATGGCCCTTTTGCAGAGTACTTCCATGGCTGAATAACTGGATGCCTTTCCCGAATAAATTCCTCCCACCTTGCCCACACGCTTTGAGCCGTCATACTTTTTATCCCCGTCATTGAAAAATACAAAATGGCGGCAATCCGTGAGGTGGAAATTTAAACGCATCCATACCTGCAACTGAACGATATAGGGGTACATTGAACCGGTAACATCCGTAACGATCACCGCCTTTTTCCAATCCTTCATCTTCCTTTCCAGCACCTGCATCACGGTGGTATCCGATACGTAGGTGAACCCCGATAAGGATCCGCTCACCCCCCAGCTTGTATCGCAAATGGTGGTGGTTTTGGCAAGGGTCATATACTCCCGTTTCCGGTTCCAGAGCCCTCTTCTTTTATAACGAATGCCCTTCTCCAGTTTTTTCCCGCTTTTTGGCAAATAGCTGCCAGTCCATTTTTTCCGGGTTTTGGTGATATTTCGGCATTCAATACCCTCCACAGTATCCTTGATCACTTCCAGGGCCTTGCTCACCGAATCCATCATTAATATTTCTGTACTTCTTTCCATAAAAGGTACATCCCTGTAAGTGATCACAAAACCATGGAAATAGGTAGCCGCTTCCTCAGGTGTTTTTGCTCCTTTTTGTCCGATAAAATGCCAGCTTATACCGGTCTGTTTATAGACCCCCGGAATGAGCTTCTCCAGTTCATCCAGGCGTTTCCCGTTTAATCCACTCTGTTGAAAGGAATCGCTGATCTGAAAATTGGTGTAGTACAATTCGATGCGCTCAATTTTTTTCCCCAGATGCGCTTCATGCTCCCGGGGATTGAGAATTTTTGAACCCGAAAAATCCATACGCAGGAAATATTGATTCGCCTGGGCTGTACCACTGTCGTATTTCACGATCTGCGAAGCCTTGCGTTTGAGTAGCTGTTCCTTTGTTGGCGTCTGCCCCAATAGCGACGAAAAGGAAAAGGAAAAAACAATTAGGAAAATGAGTGCGCGGTCCATACTCTTTTTTTTCTCTATAACGCCAAAAACCCATAAAAGTAACAACTCCTTCGTCCGCCGAAGCTCGTCGACAATCTTACGACTCACCACAATCCCCACCGAGCGTAGGCGGACCCGCTCCCTCGCTCCCTCGCTTAGGACTAAGTCCCCCGTTCCCCGTTTCTTCCGAAAAATTCGTTAATATTGCGGCGATGAAATACCAACGCGTCCTCCTGAAACTTAGTGGTGAAGCGCTCCTCGGTGAGCGTAGTTATGGAATTGATCCGGCAGTCCTTGAAAATTATGCCCGTGAAATCAAAACCGTTGTAGATCAGGGAGTACAAGTTGCCATTGTTATCGGAGGAGGAAATATCTTCCGCGGTGTACAAGGCGTGTCAGGCGGTTTGGTCGACCGCGCCCAGGGCGACTATATGGGCATGCTCGCAACCGTCATCAATGCCATGGCCTTGCAGGGTGTTTTAGAAACTTTTGGCATGAAAACCCGCCTCCTTTCCGCCATTAAAATGGAGCAGATCTGCGAGCCTTTTATCCGCCGCAGAGCCATGCGCCACCTCGAAAAAGGACGTGTTGTTATTTTCGGTGCCGGAACAGGAAACCCCTTCTTCACCACCGATACCGCCGCCTCCCTGCGCGCCGTTGAGATCGAAGCCGATGTGGTGCTCAAAGGCACCCGCGTTGATGGCATCTATACCGCCGACCCGGAAAAAGACCCCAACGCAAAACGTTATGATTCTATCACCTATTCCCAGGTATACGAACAAGGCCTCAGCGTAATGGACCTCACCGCCATCACCCTCTGCCAGGAAAATAAACTGCCCATTGTCGTTTTCGACATGAACAAAAAAGGCAATTTCCAGGCGCTCATCAACGGGGAACCGGTAGGTACCCTCGTTCATTTGTAGGTCATCTGGGAGCGAGCCTGCGGCTTGAGCGAGCCTGCGGCTTGAGCGAGGGAGCGCCGGAGCGAAGGAGCGAAGAAGAGCCCCGGTCCCTGAGCCGGCAAAAGAATTTTTTGCCTTTGCAGTAACTTCACGCCGGGTCGAAGGGACCTTAGTGTCTGCTATCGCTCCGGTCACTTCCCTTCGGCAAGCTCAGGGCAGGCTCAAGCTCAGTGAACGGTCTCTCCCCGCTCCCCCGCTCCCTCGCTCCCCCGCTCAGGACGAAGTCCCCGCTCCCCTCGTCCGCCGAAGCTCGTCGACAAACTTACGACTAACCACAATCCCCACCGAGCGTAGGCGGACCNNACCCGGAAATATACCTTGTCGAACGGCCTGACCGTTTACCTCTCGCCCTACGCCAGAGCCCCGCGTATCCAGGCCATGGTCGTGGTAAGAACGGGTAGCCGCAACGACCCCTCAGACAATACCGGACTGGCCCACTACCTGGAGCATATGCTCTTTAAAGGCACCTCGAATTATGGTACCAAAAACTACAAATTCGAAAAACAATACCTGGAACAGATCGAAACGCTCTTCGAACTGTATAAAAATACCTCCGATTCTGCCCTTCGTAAATTTATCTATTCCCGCATCGATTCGATCAGCTACATGGCCTCACAAACTGCCATTGCCAATGAATATGATAAGATGATGCAGATCATGGGCGTTGAAGGGGTGAATGCCTATACCTCGAACGACGAAACCGTCTATATCAACAATATACCAAGCAACCAGATCTATAAATGGCTGGAAATTGAAGCCGAACGGTTTAGAAACCCGGTTTTCCGCCTCTTCCATACCGAACTGGAAGCGGTGTACGAAGAGAAAAACCGCAGCCTCGACAGCGACGACAGCAAAGCCTTTGAAAAATTGTTCTACGGACTTTTTTACGGCCATCCATACGGAATGCAAACCACCATCGGAACCAGCGAACACCTCAAAACACCCTCGCTTAAAGCCATAGAAACCTATTACCGCAAGTACTATGTTCCGGGTAATATGGCCATGATCCTGAGTGGCGACTTTGATCCTGATTCCCTGATCCAGGTTATCGACAGCGAATTCAGCAAATGGATTAATCTGCCTAAACCTAAAGAGATCGTTTATCCTGAACTCACTAAAAAACCTTTTAAAAGCACCGAAGTTGTTGGTCCGAATCCGGCCTATGTCATGTTCGGCTACCCCGTTCCTTCCGGAAGGGTAGTGGAAGGTGCCTATGCTGAGGTGATGAACAGCCTCTTGTATAATGGCAAAGCAGGTTTGATGGATAAAAACCTCAACCTCAGCCAGAAAGTACAAAGTGCCTCGGGTTTTGTGTACCTGATGAACGATGCGGGTTCGCATATTTTTATCGGGGTCCCGAGAGAAAATCAAAGTCCGGAAGAAGTACAAACCCTCATGCTCGCTGAGATCGAAAAGATCAAAAAGGGTGAGTTTGACGAAAAACTCCTGCAGGCTATCGTGGATAATTACGAGCTCCAACTCATGCGCTCCTACCAGGATAATTTTTCGCGTTGTGGCACCCTGGCCGATGCGTTTATCCGGGGCTATTCGTGGAAAGACTATCAAGTGATCAGCAACGCATACAAATCCATAAAAAAAGATGCCCTTATTGCCTACGCGAACAAATGGTATGTAGAAGACCAGATGATCACCGTGTTTAAACGCGAAGGCCATGATTCGTCCCTGGTGAAAATTGCCAAACCCGCTATCACACCCATTGAACTCAACAAAGGCAAAGAATCAAAATGGCTGAAAGAACATGCCTATAAAAATGTGGAGCCGATCGCCCCAAACTTTGTAAATTTTGAACGCGACCTGCAACGTACAAAAACCACATCAGGACTGGACCTGTTCTATGTTGAAAACAAAGACAACCAACTCTTCAGCCTGTATTATGTGCTCGAAATGGGCAGTTACAACGACCTGAAAACGGCCTTCGCCATTGAGCTCTTGCCTTATTTGGGAACGGATAAATTTACCGTTGAAGAGATCAATAACCAGTTCTACACCCTGGCAGCCG
>DQHT01000018.1 GCA_003531115.1 Bacteroidota bacterium
TTAGACCATAGACCATAGACCATGGTCCATAGCATGGGGCATGGGGCATGGGGCATGGGGCATGGGGCATGGGGCATGGGGCAAAAATCATAAATCATAAATCATAAATCATAAATCATAAATCATAAATTCGATTCACTGAAATAAGCCACCATGACAGCGAGCAAAACCTCCTTTCCCAGCGACATTGAGATCGCCCAAAAAGCAAACATGAAACCCATTCGCGATATCGCGAAAAAACTCGGGATTCAGGAAGACGACATCGAACTTTATGGCCGTTACAAGGCTAAACTCCCCTTGAACCTGATCAGCGAAACCCGGGTAGCGAAAAGTAACCTGATCCTCGTCACCGCAATCACTCCTACCCCGGCAGGAGAAGGAAAGACAACAACGAGCATCGGATTGAATGAAGGGTTGAACAAACTTGGAAAAAATGCGATGGCTGTTTTAAGGGAGCCATCCTTAGGTCCGGTATTCGGGATCAAAGGTGGTGCTGCGGGCGGAGGCTATTCGCAGGTGGTGCCGATGGAAGACATTAATCTCCATTTTACAGGTGATTTTTCGGCAATCGAAAAGGCCAATAACCTTTTGGCGGCATTGATCGATAATAATATTCAGAATAAAAAATTCGGTCTGGGCATCGATCCGAGAACCATTGTATGGAAACGGGTAATGGACATGAACGACCGGGCCCTGCGCCATATCGTGATTGGGATCGGTGGAACGGCCAATGGTGTACCCCGGGAAGACGGGTTTAATATCACGGCAGCATCTGAGGTGATGGCTATCCTGTGTATGTCGAAAGACTTTGAAGACCTCAAAACACGCTTAGGCAATATTTATGTGGGCAATACCTTTGATGGAAAAGCCATCTATGCCCGCGACCTGAAGGCCGAAAATGCCATGGCCATATTGCTTCGCGATGCGATCAAACCGAACCTGGTACAGACGCTCGAAAATAATCCGGTGATCATCCATGGTGGCCCTTTTGCCAATATCGCTCAAGGGACCAACAGTGTGCTGGCCACCAAAATGGGCATGTCGCTTTGCGATTATGTGATCACTGAAGCCGGATTTGGCGCAGACCTCGGTGCTGAGAAATTTATCGATATCAAATGTGCCTCCAGCGGACTACGCCCCAAAGCTATTGTGCTGGTGGCTACCATCCGTGCCTTACGCCACCATGGCGGGGCGCCTGCTGAAGAATACAATACGCCCAACCTCGAACGGGTTAAAAAAGGTTGCCACAATCTGATCAAACATATAGAGAACTGCATCAAATATGGTTACCATCCTGTGGTTGCGATCAATGCATTCCCGAATGATTCAGAGGATGAGGTGCGATTTATACAGGAACAATGCGCTGCTGTTCATTGTAAAGCTGTTCTGGCCCAAGGTTTTGCCAATGGCGGTTCCGGAATGACCGACCTGGCCGAAGCCGTATTGGCTGAAATTGGCAGCGGAAGAAATGCTTACCGCCAGATCTATGATTGGGACCTTCCCGTAAAAGAAAAGATCGCCACCATCGCCCGTGAAATTTACGGTGCCGTGGATGTAGAATACAGCGCAGAAGCCCTTGCCGGCTTACGCAAGATCGAACGACTTGGTCTGGATAAATTACCGATCTGTATGGCCAAAACCCAAAAATCTTTGTCGGATGACGAAAAGAAAATCGGTCGCCCGGAAGGATTCAGCATCACAGTACGCGATTTTGAATTCGCTGCCGGCGCCGGGTTCATTATCCCTATCCTCGGACAGATGATGCGGATGCCAGGATTACCAAACGTACCCGCCTCAGAAGGGATGACGATTGATAAAAATGGCGTGATTTCGGGGTTGTCGTAAAACCGCCTACTCCTCCCCGGCCTCAATTTTCTGCTCTACCTTACCGGTAGTCGCCAGGACTTTGATCTGTTTTTCGATTTCATCAGCCAGTTCGGGGTTGTCTTTCAGAAGCTCCTTTACAGCATCACGACCTTGTCCGAGTTTGGTTTCGTTGTAAGAAAACCAGGATCCACTCTTTTTGATGATGCCAAAGTCGACCCCGAGGTCCACAATTTCACCAACCTTGGAGATACCCTGTCCGTACATGATATCAAACTCCACCACCCGGAAAGGAGGCGCTACTTTATTTTTTACCACCTTCACCTTGGTGCGGTTTCCCACCATGTCGAGTCCGTCTTTTAACTGGCCAATACGGCGAATATCCAATCGTACGGAAGCATAAAATTTCAGGGCATTACCACCGGTAGTTGTTTCGGGGTTACCGAACATAACGCCGATCTTTTCGCGTAGCTGGTTGATAAAAATACAGATACAATGCGTTTTGTTGATGGTACCCGTAAGTTTCCGCATGGCTTGCGACATAAGGCGCGCCTGCAGTCCCATTTTCGAATCACCCATTTCGCCTTCTAACTCTGCACGCGGAACAAGCGCCGCAACCGAGTCGACCACGATCACGTCAATAGCACCCGAACGGATCAGGTTCTCGGTAATCTCGAGGGCCTGCTCTCCATCGTCAGGTTGAGCGATCAACAGGTTTTCGGTATCGATACCCAGCTTTTCAGCGTAGTAACGGTCAAAGGCATGTTCTGCATCAATAAAGGCAGCCATACCCCCCCGTTTCTGGGCTTCGGCAATGGTATGAAGGGCAAGGGTTGTTTTACCGGATGATTCCGGTCCGTAGATTTCTATGATACGTCCAACCGGGAAACCACCAATTCCTAAGGCGATATCCAATCCAAGCGAGCCGGTGGAGATGGCATCAATACCTTCCACCTTGTCGTCGCTCGACATGCGCATAACCACCCCTTTACCAAACGATTTTTCAAGTTTATCTATGGTGAGTTGAAGGGCTTTCAACTTTTCTTTATTATCTGCTGCCATCTTGATTTTTCTTTCCCCAAAAGTAATTCGCGGATTGTTTAAATCCTTTGACAAATCAAGAGAAGTTGTCAACGTTTTGTCAAAAAAAGGTGCAGGGCTGAGGGTACAGGGTTCAGGCGTGTTTGTTTCGGCGCATAACTGACGCACGCATAATTGACGCAATGGCGCTGAGGCGCGGAGGGAGTTGGGTTAGCGTTCATAAAAAAAAACAGGCCCCACCACGGAGCCTGCCCTTAACTATTTTCAAAAATCTCCCGAAGCCATGGTCCATGGTCTATGGTCCATGGTCTAATGAGTAGCTAAATAGGAAGCAACTCCTTCAGCAGTATCCACAAGTCCATCCTTGCCTTTTTCCCAATCTGCAGGACAAACCTCTCCTTTTTCTTCAAAATACTGGAGCGCATCGATCATACGTAAAGCCTCATCAATGCTACGTCCTAAGGGGAGGTCGTTTACGATCTGGTGACGAATGATACCTGCTTTATCAATCAGGAACAATCCGCGGTAAGCCACGGCATCATTGCCATTGTCGCCGATAAAGCTCATTTGTCCGGCTTCATCGTAATCGTAATAACCGGCCAAAACTCCGTAGTTGTTGGTGATGGTTTTGTTCACATCGGCAACGAGTGGATATTCAACTCCCTGGATACCGCCGTCATTCTGCGGGGTATTCAACCAGGCCCAGTGACTGAATTTGGAGTCGATCGAGCAGCCCACAACAGCTACATTACGTTCTTCAAATTCTTTAATTCGTTTTTGGAAGGCGATGATCTCTGTTGGACAAACAAAGGTGAAATCGAGGGGGTAAAAGAAAAAAAGCACATGCTTCTTTCCTTCATATTGGGCGAGAGAAAAATTCTCAACAAAATCGCCACCGTTTTCTACGGCATCGGCTTCAAAATAAGGGGCTTTTTTTCCTACTAATACTGTCATGATAATCGTTTTCTAAAGAGCTGCAAAGGTAGGCCGTTAGTGAGGAATTTGCAACAACAATGAGGAAGTCAACGGTCAACAGTCCACGGTCAACAGTCCACGGTCAACGGTCAACGGTCGACAGTCAACAGTTATTTGCGAGTAAATTTTTTTCGAACACAGTGGACTGTTGACCGTGGACCGTCGACAATTTTACCAAAATCTAATTTTTATGCTCTGCTCTCACGAATTACCTTTGCCACGCATACATGGCAGATAAACAAACCAGGTCCTATCTCACCTTGCTACTCGCAACAGCTTTCCTGCTTGCGCTGCAATGGGCCTATCCGAAATTGCTGTTTATGCAGCAGCATTTTAAAAACAGTAATTTCCTGTCCTATTATTTTGAAGGGGAAGATTCTTCTGCTTTTTTGACCGCTAAACTGGACAGCAGCCTGTTTGATCAACTGGATACCTTGCCCGACAGTACCGAATTACTTGCAGATACAGTCAATAGCGACTCCTTACCACCCCTGGCGATTATCGATGTAGCCTGGTTTGCCAACGATACTGTACCGATACCTGACACCGCCAACCTTGCAGAACTGAGAAAGTTCTTTACAGCCCTCAACGAATTACCCGCCAAAAGGAAAAAAGTACGGGTTTCCTACTGGGGCGACTCCATGATCGAAGGTGACCTCATCACCCAAACCCTGCGAAGAAAATTGCAGCAAATGTATGGAGGGTCTGGTGTGGGATTCGTCCCTTTTGTCTCCATCAGTGCAGGTTTCCGAAGAACTGTCCTTCATAGTTATGGTGGTCCCTGGGAATATTATTCGCTGGTAAAAAATGCCAAACGAAAGGTGGCACCCTTCGGCCTCAGCGGGGAATACATGATGCAGGGTCGCGATTCGGTCAACAGTAAGGTCTGGTCGACCTATTCCGTTCCGAAAGGTAAAAAAAGCTGGAATCAGGTGAAGCTATTTTATGGAAAAGGAGATACCAAAGCCATCGCCGAGATCCGCATCAATAACGGAACCTGGCAAAAAGTGAAATTGAAAGATACGCTGGCCGTGAATACCCTCGTTTATTCCGACAGCAGCATACGTAAGTTTGAAGTCCGCTTTGATTCTGCACGCAACACGGTTTTGTATGGAGTCAGCCTGGAGTCGAAAGAAGGCCTTCAACTCGATAACCTGAACCTCCGCGGAAATTCGGGTATGGCCCAAACGCGGATATCAAAAGAAGTGATGCGGGGCTTCAATGCGACCATCCATCCCGATCTTATCGTACTGCAGTTTGGTATGAACGTGATCAATGCCAGTACCCTCAGATATGACTGGTTTGAAAGGGCCCTGACCGGAGCCGTGCGGCATTACCAGCGCTGTTATCCTGAGGCGTCCATCCTGATTATCGGGGTGGCCGACAAAGGTTTTAAAAAAGGCGACGTGATGGTGAGCGACCCCTCGGTTTACAGGGTCTTAAAGGTGCAATATAAGGTGGCCATAAAAACGGGGGTAGCCTTCTGGAGCCTGCATGGTGCCATGGGCGGAGAAGGTTCTATGGTAAGCTGGGCTGATGCTGAAAAACCTTTGGCCAATAAAGACTATACCCACCTGAATTTCCGCGGAGCAGAAACGGTGGGCATTATGCTGTATGATTTTTTGATGAAGGAGAAGGAGAAATATGATTAGAGCGGCGGCAGTTTGTTTAGGAATGATGGTGCTGGCAGGCAAACTGAATGCACAAAATGACAGTGCCTTACAAGCGATGTACCCCTTTTTGCATGCCGATAGTAACCGCATTGTTAATGTACATGCACTCCGGCCCTTCTATCAAAAACTGAAGGATCTCAAAACAGGCAAAATAAGGCAGGTTCGCGTGGTGCATATTGGCGACTCGCACCTTCAGGCCGATTTTTTCTCCGGAGAAACACGCCGGCTATTGCAGGAAGAATTTGGTAATGCCGGAAGGGGATTTGTATTTCCCTACCGCGCCGCAAAAACCAATGGGCCTTCCGATTACAGCAGCGGATCGTATGGCAACTGGGAATCGAAACGGGCTGTATTTGTAAACCAGCCATTGCCCATCGGACTCGGAGGTATAACGCTCAGTTCAGGCGACAGCACTGCCCTCATCTATCTCAAGCTGAAAGACGAAGAATTAGACCGTTATGCCTTCGATAAAGTGACCATTTTCCGCCAACCAGGCATCAATCAATTTGACCTGGCCATGGGGGTTGATATTCCGGTGCGGAAATCAAATTCATCAATAGACGGGTATCGTTTTCATACTGTAAGAAGCGGCGAATCGCTCGGGGTTATCGCCAGCAATTACCGCACAAGTGTGCGTCAGCTTAAAGACTGGAACCACCTGCGTTCAGATCTGATACGCGCCGGCCAGAAACTCATTGTAGGTATAACTTACCAAACCCTTGTTGAGGAAGAAACTGCCTATAATGACCTCTACTGTTTGCCCGCGATGGATGGTCCTGTGGCGGTGGCCTGTATGTTGCCATCCCTTTCCACCAGCGTGTATATCCGCCATATGCCGCTCACGCCTGAACAAACTTCGGGCATTATTTACGGTATCAGCCTGGAAAATACCCGCAATACTGGTATTCTGTACCATACCATCGGAGTGAACGGCGCCCAATATTCCCATTATAGCCAGGCAGCCTATTTCACCGAACAAATAAGTTCCCTACAACCCGACCTTATTATCTTTTCCCTGGGCACCAACGAATCCTTTGCCACTGAATTGGGCGAAATGGAATTGTATGGATGGATAGACAGTCTGGTGAATCAACTGGCCACACGAAATCCCGAAGCCTCCCTTCTCATCTGCAGCCAGCCGGATACTTACAAAAGCCGGCGTTATAAAAACCCGCGGAATATCATGATACGTGAAACTTTAAGGAGCTATGCCGAAAACCGTTATGCTGCTTTTTGGGATATGAACGAGGTATTGGGCGGCTATGGGTCGATGAATTCCTGGTTCCGGGCCGGACTCACCGCCAGAGACAAAGTTCATTTTGGACCTGCGGGCTACCGCATACAGGGACAACTTTTGTACAACGCGTTAAAACAAGGATACGAACATGTGGGAGCAGCCGGACTGGACTAAGATATCCGAAATCTTCGTCTATGACGAGAAAGCCCCTATGGTTTTTAGCAGTGGGCTGTTTATGCTGCTCTTTCTTAGTTTTTTCGGGGTATATATCCTGCTTAAAAACAAACCCCGGGCACAGATCCTGTATACGGTCCTTTTTTCTATCTTCTTCTATTACAAATCATCCGGTACCTATTTCTGGGTGCTG
Source organism: Bacteroidota bacterium (assembly GCA_003531115.1). Taxonomy (GTDB): domain Bacteria; phylum Bacteroidota; class Bacteroidia; order UBA8524; family UBA8524; genus UBA8524. The sequence continues at coordinate 7,118 of DQHT01000018.1, forward strand.
ATCCTTTCGACCTTTATCGATTTTTACATCGGCAATGCCCTCCATAAAGAGACCCGGAGCGGGCGGCGGAAACTCTTGTTGATTTGCAGTTTAGTGAGCAACCTGGGCATCCTGGCTTACTTCAAATACACCGATTTTGTGATCTTCAATATCAACCAACTGGCAGGAACCGAATTTAAGGACATGAATATCTTCCTTCCGGTGGGTATTTCCTTCTATACCTTCCAAACGCTGAGTTACAGTATTGATATCTATCGGAGAAAGCTGGAGCCGGCCAAAAACATCATGGATTTCGGTTTCTTTGTATGCTTCTTCCCGCAATTGGTGGCGGGTCCGATCGTGCGGGCTGCGGACTTCATTCCTCAGATCTATAACAAAGTGCTTCTTAGCAAACGCGATCTGGGTAAAGCTTTTGTGCTTATATGCGGAGGTTTGTTTAAAAAAGTGGTGATCAGCGATTACCTGTCGGTGAACTTTGTGGACCGGGTTTTTGACAATCCCCTGCTCTACAGTTCCATAGAAAATTGGATGGGCATGTATGGATATGCGTTCCAGATCTATTGCGATTTCAGTGGTTACAGCGACATGGCCATCGGTCTGTCACTTCTTCTGGGCTTTCATTTGACCGATAATTTTAATTCCCCCTATCAGGCCAGCAGCATCACCGAATTCTGGAGGCGCTGGCATATTTCCCTATCGAGCTGGCTGCGCGATTATTTGTACATTCCTTTGGGCGGCAACCGCAAGGGAAAAATCCGAACGTATATCAACCTGATCCTTACCATGTTAATTGGTGGACTCTGGCATGGAGCCAATTGGAAATTTGTGATGTGGGGCGCCATACATGGGGTAGTTCTTGCCCTTGAAAAGGTCCTTTTTTATTATTTGCCTGAGTCCAAAAATCCGCTTCGCCGATTTTTCGGGTGGGTTCTCACCTTCCATATCGTTTGTTTTGCATGGCTCTTTTTTCGCGCCGAATCCTTTGATATGGCCGGGATCATGTTTAAACAACTTTTCTCGGGTTTGTCGCTGATTCCGATTAAGGATATTCTCCTGGGTTACAAAACCATACTCGCTTTATTGCTTCTGGCGTTTATGTTGCACATGATCCCACAACGATGGGTAGAAAAATTTATGGACTGGTTTGCCGAATGGCCGCTGGTGGTTCAGGCCCTGTATGTAAGCGCTTCCATCTGGCTGGTGGTGCAAGTGGCCCAGGCGGGGGTACAACCCTTTATCTATTTCCAGTTTTGATCGAAGAAAATGACTAACTTAACGCAAGGTGTATGAAACGACAGGTTTTTTTCTTCGGTGTATGGATGATGGTTCAGGGAGCTTTTTCGCAGTACCTTGAATTTAGCAAATATGCCTGGCAGTACTTCGATACCAGCAATTCGGAGGTCCCTTCCAACTTTATTACCGACCTGTTTCTGGATGATGAGAATAGCATTTGGGTGAGCAGCACGGGCAATCCCCTGGTGCGTATTTTACATGGCGGACGTTGGGAAGACGTGGAAAAAACGGGACATGCTTCTTCCTGGTGGATGAACGACTGGACGGAAACCTCACGGGGCAGGTTTTTTATCGCCGGACAATATGGCTATATCCTATCCTACAATTTTGCCTATGGAAAATTTGATACCATAGCCGTACCCAAAGAAGCGCCCAGCGTTATTCAGGCAAATGCCATGGAAGTGGTGTTAATCGGGTGTTTGGGTGGAAATGGCAGCACCCATAATCTGTATCAGTTAGCCAACGGCGTGTTGAGCCCGCTTAACGACCGCTATGGAGATGTATTTAGTATCTATATAGAAAGCAATGGCGATGCACTGGTAGCATTTAAAGAAGGATTATATCGCTATGATCAAAGGGCAGACGGCACCTATTCTATCAAGCCCAAAAAACTTTCCGACCGTGCTTTCTACGAGATCGCCAAGGATTCAAAAGGAATTATTTGGGGTACCTGTATGGATGACGGATACCTGCACCGATACGATGGCAGCTGGCAGATCATCAAAGGCGGTCCGCATGATCTTTTTTGCAACTTTCGTGGAGAAACACGTTATGTAGCGCATAACCTGGTTATTTTGGATGATGACCGCGTAATGATCAGTACCCAGTTTAATGCAGGCATTGCCGTTTATAACGATGAGTACTGGAAAGGGTATAAACCTGAGCTCAAATCGCCCGGCGATGGAATCAGTCGCGTTCAGATAGGCCCCGATGGTAGCGTATGGTGCGGTACTTCACGAAACGGATTGCTGGTTTTTCGTCCGGCCATATTGATCAAACCCCGGAAAAAGCGCATCCGTTACCGGGATACTGCGGTAGTATCAAAAGACACCATGCCGGTGGTATTCGAAAAACCGGTTGAAGACGGCAAACCTGTGCCCTACCTCCCTGACCCTTTGCGCCGCGTTCGCACGTATCAGAGTATTTCCACCTTCGAAGATTCGATCATGGTGCGGGTTTGGGACGGACAAAAAATTGACGGGGATACCATTAGTCTTTATTGCAATGGGGAAGCATTGCTAAAATATCAACCCCTAACGGCTTTTCAGGATACCTTTTGGTTTAAGCTGATCGAAGGAGAAAATGAGATGCTCCTATACGCCCATAACCTGGGCAGTATTCCGCCCAATACCGCCACCATTATGATCACCCTGGGAAACAAAGTGCTGAATGTGGAGCTGAATTCTGATTTAAATACCTGTGAGCGATTGATGATAAGAAGGAGGAGGAAGGATGGAAGCGGGTACTAAGTTTTCAGTTCGGTTTGAGCGGGCCTTCGGCTTGAGCGGGGGAGCGAGGGAGCGGAGGAATTAAAAGAAAGACTATTGTATGCAATTTAGATACGCCAGACATACTGATGATTTAGAAAAAATTGAATTTTTCTACACCCAAATTGTAGGGCTTGAAAAATTAGGTGGGTTTCTAAACCACGATAACTATGACGGGATCTTTTTAGGCCTTCCATCACAAAACTGGCAATTGGAGTTCACGACTTCAAACGAAAAAAGTGCCCATTCATTTGACGAAGATGATGCGCTCGTTTTTTATGTCAATTCCCGGCTCGAACTTTCAGAAATCAGAAACAGGATCATAAGAAATACTGTTGAAATTGAAACGCCCAGAAATCCGTATTGGAAAAAGAACGGATTGATGATTTCCGATCCTGACGCGTATAAGATAATTTTCTCCATCGAACAGATAGCGCTTAAATCAGAGGATCCCCTGACAAATCTTGTACGGGAAAAATCGATCTTCAACTGGAGTGATCTGCTCGATTATACACGAAAACTTGCCTATGGGCGCAATCAAAACCGGGAAGATCTTTCCCTGGTCCTGAAAGAAAGCAAAGGTACCTGCAGCTCAAAACATGCTTTATTAAAAAAGCTTGCCGACTTGAACGGACTGGAAAACGTAAAACTGATTCTGGGGATGTATAAAATGAATCATTTGAATACCCCAAAAATTGAATCTACCCTTACAAACGTGGGTCTGGACTATTTACCCGAGGCACATTGTTACCTGAAAATCAATAACAAACGATTTGATCTAACAAGCGGAAACGCAAACATTGAAAATTTGGCTGGTGGTCTTCTTGAAGAATTGGAGATTGAACCAGAACAGGTCAACACCTTCAAAGCCGATTTTCATAAAACGTATTTGAAAAAATGGATAGACGAAAACGCTATTACGATGGGTTTCGACCAGGTTTGGGAACTTAGAGAAATGTGTATTAAGAAGCTGGAAGGATAGAAGATGAATTGTGTTTATGCTCCTTACTAAATGAAACACTGAAGCACAATCCATAATTTAAAAATGCAGGAATGTTCGGAAAAAGGGGCTAAATTGAAGCCTACTTTCTGCAAAATGGAATCAGCCATCTATAAAAAATTCAAATCGGCAGAAGAGGCCATGGAACTGCTTCAAATGTTTAAATCAGCAGGCATCGACTATGCTGTTGAAAATTTGGCACCTCCGGTCGACATTACTTTTACAGGAGGGAATCAATTAGAGGATAAAATTGCCATCAAACTAAATTTGGCCGATTTTGAACGGGCCGATCTCCTGCTGCGCGAAGTGGCTACAGAAAGTATTGAGTTAATTGATGAAAATCATTATCTGTTTGGTTTTACAGAGAATGAACTGATCGAAATCCTTAAAAACTATGACCAGTGGAGCATGACGGATTATCTCTTAGCCCAAAAAATCCTGGAAGAAAGGGGAATAAGCATATCAGATGAACAGCTTCAGGACTTAAAAAACCAACGGATCGCCGAATTTAGTCAAGCTGAAAAAGGAAACCGAAGCTGGCTGAATGCCGGATTTGTGTTAGCCATTTTAGGCGGAGTACTTGGGATATTAATTGGCTACCTTCATTTTAGCATAAAAAAAACAATTCCAACGGGAGAAAAAGTTTATGCCTACGACCCCGAAACCCGGGCAAAGGGAAAACAGATCTTCACAATTGGGGTTTTGTCGTTTATTCTTTGGACGCTTTTGGCGCTACTTTATTTTGAAAACCGTTGAAATCAGAGACATCTTAACCGGATTCCTTTTCACAACGCTCCTAATTTTTACGGGCATGTTACAAACGGATCTGAAAGCCATACCTCAGCTGGTCATGATCCTACTTGGGATAATCACCGTTCTGGCCTTTATCTATAAGCCCGCAGCACCCAATACGACGCTGCTGTTTTATCTGATTACCAGCATCATGTTGTATAGCGCCATTTTCTCTGTGAGCGAAAACATTATTGACCTGCTCTACCCCGACAGAGGATGGATTCTCCATGAAGGAGAAAAAAAGCGCGTAATGGACATGAGTTGGGTATGGAGTGTGGCGGCAGGGTTAATCCTTTCTCCCCTGTCCCTGGTTCTCTATCACCGATCGAAATTGAGAAATCCACGCCTTGAAAAGGGAGTAAGCGTCTTGTTTTTGGCTATGACTTTAGTGATTTATATTGTGTGGGAATTGGGCTAAAGGCTACAGTCGCAAAATTTGCGACAGTTCAGAACGAAATTTCAGGAAGCCAATAAACCCCACAAGGATTTCGGAAGAACGCGACTTCGGGTAGTCCGTAGCTGTTCCGACGACGCATTTGTTCCGTCCGTTAGAANNGGTTCGGTGTCCCACCGAATCGCACTCCCCCCGAAGGAGAATGACATTCGTTCGTTACGTTCAAATCTCAGTATTTGCACCGCCCCAACCCCTTTAGGGGTGCCATGTTAATAGCAAATACGCACACCCTCTCAAAACCCGAAATCCTTAATCGTAATTTTAGAAAACCAGAAAACCCCACAAGGATTTCGGAAGGGCGGATTTGGATTACCAGCCAGTATCTGACTATATTGAATGATAATTGTTAACCAGAAACCAATCTTATGAAACGCAGTGTAACCCTTTTATTTTTTCTTTCCGTTGTTTCCATTTCATGGACAAGCAAAGAAAAAGGCAAAGAACTTTTTAAAGGTGAATATAAACTCGACTCCTGCAGACAGGAAATACCTCTGACATATAAGAAAAATGACGACATCATTGTTGCAAAAAAGGCAACTGAATTGAAGGGACAGGAGTTGATCCTTTTGCAATTCAATAAAAAAACCAAAGAGATACACTATAAAAGGTACTATTTGGTGTCAGAAAAAACGGACAGAGATATTTTCAATTATCTGGTTCGAAAAGAGGATTATTTGGCAAATAAAAAGGTTGCCATTTTTTTAAAATTTTCCACTAAATATGATCGCTTTTATACAGCGAAGTGTTTCGACAGTATATTAGCGAACAATCCGGATCTTCGGGACATATTAAAAGAACAACAATAAGTTCTTTAGCGAGTTTAATGGACAAAATTAAAACAGAGCTATGAAGTCGGTTTTTGTTGTTCAACATTCCTACGAATCAGATGGCTGTGTGGAGACGAAATTCATTGGGGCCTATTCATCCAAAAAAGAAGCAAAACTGGCCATTAAAAGGCTCAAAGACAAGCCCGGTTTTGTAAACTGGCCGGATGCTTTTTTTATTGATAAATACGAACTCAATAAAGACCATTGGACTGAAGGATTTTCAAGCATGACGACAATACTGGTTAAAAATATTCTGGACGAGTGGACAGTCGTCCAGGCAGAATGTCTTCCAAACAAGACCTATAAAATCATTGAATATTACGAAAACGATAAGTTGGGTCCATTTAAACATTTGGATATCGTAGAATGTGAAGAAAGAGACGATGAACTTTTTGCAGTTCGGCTTATTGACAAAAAGGACTAAAGCATAAAAATGTCTTCCTGTCTTCCCTACTCTTTAACTCTGAAATTCCTGCTCCGTCCGTTGCACTTCAGCCTGAATTAGTCGTCCGGCCTATCCTTCGGCAAGCTCTGGATGACAGCCATTAGCGTAGGCGGATCTCCAAGTCTCCCCCATAAAAAAAGGCCCCAAACTTCGGGGCCTTTTTTAATCGAGAAAAATGAAAGATCAATTTGTTATCTGCACTTTCAGACTGCTGCGTTCTTGTCCGTTAATCACTTGAACCATGTACATGCCTGGTTTTAGGTTTTCGGTTTGAACCAGCACCTGATCTGTTGCACTCTGAACATTTTGCTGATGAACCACTTTGCCCAGCATATCCATAACAACAAGCTGCGTTCCAGCTGCAAACAGACTTTCGCTGCTTACGGTGAATGTGCCGCTTGAAGGGTTTGGATACAGGGTCAGCTCGTTGCTCTCAATTACAGGAGCGCTGTTCAGTCCGCGTACATCGATAAAACGTTTCGCTGAATAAGCCACATTTCCTGATGCATCTGTTGCTTTGTATTGCAGGTAATAGAGGCCCTCTTCAGCACTGTTAACCCAGTCGCCTTCGGTTACCACTGTAATGTCAACAGAATCGTTGTAGTTATCACTTAAGAGATAACCCATGTCAGTGTAGGTTTGCCAGCGTGACAGGTTAACCACATCATTGCCTGCCAATGTGATGACAGGAGCGGTTTGGTCGCGAACTATAACCTCCAGGGTCACCGGTTGAGAAACATTTCCACTTCCATCGGTTGCGGTGTAGCTCAGTTGGTAAGTGCCTAAGGTGGTCATGTCAACGGTACCTGTTACCTGTACGGATGAAACCGTCCAGTAGTTGTCGGATACACTTGTTCCCGGTGCTACAAAAGGAGTATTCACTTCAACAATATAAGGACCAGCCACATTGAGGGTCAATACAGGTGAAGTTGAATCAAATACGACGATCGTTCTGCTCAGGGTAGTCGTGTTTCCGGAAAGATCGGTCACGCTATAGGTAATCGAATAGGTTCCGAGTTTGGCGGTATCCAGGGTACTGGTGATCTTAACCGAATCGGTCAGATTCAATCCCCATGGGTTATCTACGGCGCTAAATCCAGGTTCAACGAAGCTATTGTACACTTCCATAGAAACCTGATTTGCTCCGTTCAGAACAAGTATGGGTGCAGTTACATCAGATGTTACGTGTACGATACGTATAACGGTATCGGAAACATTTCCGGCAAAATCCTCAACCACATATTTAAGGACATACGTACCAACCACTGTGGTATCTACGTTTCCAATAACCTGAATGGCCTGGGTGATAAATCCATCAACCTGATCAAAGGCGGTGGAACCCGCATCCGTATACCCATAGCCTGCTTCTACAGAAACCGGTGTAGTTCCCAATAAGGTGATTACTGGTTTGGTAATATCTCCAAGAACCATCACACTATAATCTTCAAACTCCCCGATCAAAGCCGGTCCGCAAGAACTTGCAGGATCGCTGTTATATCCTGCTGCAACCCGCATGCGGGTCAGACCCGGAAGCGCATCAACAGGTACATTGATAAAGGTGTTAAAGGAAGGTGTAGTTGTTGCATTTTCAAGTGCCACTAATTCTCCCAGGTCTCTAAAGTCACCATCCTGGTTCCAGTCTATCCATACTTTTCTGGTCATAGCCTGAGAAGATGCATTTCTGCTTATGGAAATCGCATAGGTTTCGCCCAGTGATACCGTGGCTTCTTGTCCGCTTTGGGTAAAGTCAGAATAGGCATTTTCACCAATAGTACTAAACTGGTCGATACCCGCAAAGTTTACGTGGTTGATGCCGATTTCACCGGAAAGCATTCCGGCATTCGGCAGGCAATATTCGATAACACGGATATAGGCCGTTTTAACCAGTGAATCTGCTCCGATAGCGTTGTTTACTACCAGTTTGACATCGTAGGTTCCAGTATTGGCAAACTCCACTTCTACTACAGGCGAATTGGTGTTTCCAACAAAACTTACACCTGCTGAAGGTGTGATCTCCCATTTCCAGCTGCTTGGGCCGTTACCAGATAGATCACTCAACTGAAGTACATCGTTGGTCGTTAATGTTAATCTGTTGGCTACAAAATCAACTGGCGATGGAGCCAAAGTAGGCTGAATCACCACGATGGTTTTGTCGGTCGTATCGATACCCGCACATCCATTCACCAATTGACGAACGGTATAGGTGCCGGCAGCGGTATAGGTATGGAAAAGCTGATCTCCGGTTTTAGAGATTGCTACCCCATTCGGGAAATCCATATCCCAGGTAGTAGTGAGTTTAGCGCCGGAAGCAAAGCTGTTGATGAATACCGGAGCATCTACAAAAGCAGTATCCGGCAAGGTGAAACCGGCACTTTGTTGAATATTCAAAGGTGTGCTGGTCCATTCGAGGGCAAAACCTTCCGCAACGGTTGAAGCATCCGTTTTCCATACAACGAGCATGGTTCCGCTTGACGCCGTAATACCTGTTGTTCCGCCTGGCGTAACGCTGGCATAGTTAAAAGTAGCGATGAGGGTGTTAGGATCTTCAACCGAACCATTGTAAATACGCAACTCGTCATCGATATCGCCCATTTCCCAGAAGGTGATCTGTGCGTTTACTGATGAAGCACAAGGGTCGATCAGGAAGGAACAATTTTTATTCGAAGCATATGCGCCGAACTGTCCGCCGTCATCAAACAATTTTCCAACCGGAGCGGTACTTCCATTGTCAACACAAATCGTTGACACGGGGAATACTTCGATGAGGTCCGTTTTACAAACCTGAACTCCGTTTCCAAAGCTGTTGTCGGCGATCAGACATACCTCATACAATCCGGGCTCTGAAAAGAAGATCACAGGGTCCTGAGTAAATTCGGTACCGATACTCACACCGATCGAAGGACTCACGCTCCATAACCAGCCTGTAGGGGCCTGGCTGCTGAGGTCGATCATGGTAACAAAGTCGCCGGCAAATATTTTAGTGCGATCGGCAGTAAAGTCGACAACCGGAATGGCAAACGGTGCAATAACATTCACTGTTTTGCTCATTGAATCGCTGTTAAAACATCCTACGCTCACCAGTTTAACCGTATAAGTTCCGGTTGATGGAAAAGTATGGAAGAGATTCACTTCTTCACTCACCTTCACGCCATCCACGTACCAGCTGTGGGTACGTCTTTCGCGGCGCAATGCGGAGTTGATAAATAAACCGCGACCACCCGCATAAAGGGTATCAGGAACAGAGAAGTCTACTGTAATAGGCGCAGAAGAAGGGGCTATTTCATGGGCTCCAACATATGGGATGGAACACCGTGTATTGTCATCGACATCTTCAGTAATTCCTTCAGGCGAACCTACCAGAACTTCAGAAAAATCTGTTATACGCAGGTCTTCATTCGATACAAAGGAAGGATCAACGATGCCTGATTTTGCAAACATGCCTGAAGCGGATTGCAGTGCGGCAAGATTTGATCTGTTAGCGGTCCAGTATGCAAGATTGGTTCCTGCGGCATAAAGCATGTTATAGTCGGCCTTCACAAAAGAAGCGTTGGCCGTATTCGATACATAAATGGCATAACCGGCGCCACGGTTGATAAAGATATTGTTCATCAACTCATTTTCACCTCCCGCAGAAATGGCATAAAAACCACGTCCTGCTGTAGAGGTTCCACCTTTTACCAATCCTGTATTATGAACGAAACGAATATTCTCAGAATTGGATTCCAAAGTATAGAGGTATGCCGTACTGCTTCCATTGTACTGCACCATATTGTTCACAACCAGACCTTTGTTTGACAGGGCTGATTTGGTTTCCCGTAAACGAATTCCATAACCGATCGACATCAATCCGATCACCTCATTTTTTTCGATCACAAAGGCACCGGTTACCTGATTTAATGAGATACCGTAGAAGGTGCTGGTGGCTGAAACCACCGAACGGGTGATGTAATTTTCAGAAACCAAAGGAGCTTCCTGATATTCGATGAACATGGCAGTATACCCAACCGCCACTTTATTTTCCGATATCTCCAGTCCGCCTGACAAGGTCACGGCATTTCCCGCGATCCATATTCCGTTCAGGTTACCACTGATGGTGTTGGAAGTGATGAGCAGGTTATTTTCCGGGCTGACATCTGAAGAATAGATCGCAGAGCGGCTTCCTGTGGTATTGCTTGAGGAGCTGCCACTATCCGCAAGAATTATATTGTCCTGAATGGTCACGTCATCCGATCCTTCAATCTGGATGGCGGTTGATAGTGTGCTTGTTCCACTACGTTGAATGCTCAGGTTTTTCACCACAACCTTATCCGTTTCTTCGATAAGAAGGGTAAAATTATCTCCTGTAGTAGCCGAAGGATAAGTCAGGAGCACATCCTGAGCATTAGCGCTTTGGGAAGTCAGGGTAAGACTAAAAGCTGCATCTGCTTTACGAATTCCTCTGATAGCGAGTTGTTCGGTATAGGTTCCGCTTAAAAAGCTGAGCTCTACATCTCCGCACATTCCTCTTTTAGCAAGTGCTGCAATCGCTTCGTTGGCTGTGGCAAAATCGCCCGATGTACCAACTGTATAAGTTCCCGACATTCCGGTACGGATATCGGTAAGAACCAGACTATCGTTTGTTTTTTCAGGGTCGTTTACTCCGTTTGGAAGAGAAGTCCATATTTTCAGGTCATAAGCTTGTCCTGCACTCATATTGTGTGCGCCCAGACTTACCACCGAATCGACAAAGTTGCCCAAACCTGTTCCTGAAAAGGAAACAGGAGTTTGAAGGGTTCCGTTGAGCGACCAGTTTACTGTAAACGATTTGAGGGTTAAGGCCCCAAAATTTCGCACATTTACCTGAAGGTTTCCTCCAACACAAGCCGGTTGTATGGCAACTACACCCGCGTCATTGTTCAGGATCTTGATCTCATCGGCTCCCAGGTCTACATCGGTAGCCGGGGAAAAGGGACGAGGATCTCCATCAATATCCTCAGTAACACCAACGCTGATATCACCGATATCGTTGGCTATCAGGCCCTGAATATGGAGATCGCTGCTGCTCACAAAGATCGGATCTCCTTCTACGGAATTGGCATCCGTGCTTTGCGCTGTTTGCCAGGCGGCCAGGTTTGAGTAGGTGGAGGTGCTATGTTCAAAAAGATCAGCCACTCCCCCATTATAGTAGAGATTATAATTCATGTTACCAACAGGAGTAGCGTCAACAAAGTCAACTGCCTGATCCGTGGTGGAAACGAAAATATTGTTCCGAATGTCCAGATTTGTCTGGTCGTTTACATAAAGTGCAGGCTCACCCACAACGGTATTGTGGTATAAAAATACGCTATCCACGTCATTCAGGTAAATACCATAATCCCCGCTACTTCTTACCATATTGTTTACGACACGGGAAGCTTTGAATGAAAGTCCATTTACATTCAGGTCAAACAGATAAATGCCGTAATCTACCACATCAATACGATTGGCTTCGATCGTATAGTTATAACCACCAACAGTATAGATCCCATCAGCCAGGGTGGCATTGATCAGGCTATGGATATGATTACCTATCAATTGCAATCCGTCCTGGTCATCGCTGTAAAAGCCATAATCATCCGATTGTGTCAGTTCGCAGTCGATAACACGGTTGCCGATATTTGGTGCGGCATTTCCGCCTCCTTCAAATACCACGTTTTTTTCACCACCCGAAACATAACAGGATCTGAGAGTGAAATAATTGGCGTTGTTACCTTCTGTTGCGTCACTGGTAGCGCTTCCTGAAATCATCACACCGGCTATGTCAGTAGTGGTTGATATCGGAACAAGAATACTGCATGCTTCAATCGTAACATAATCGGCCTGACCGGTAAGGTATACTGCCCAGGAGTCTGCAATATTCTGGTCGTTTTCTATGGTCAGGTTTTTAATGGTCAGATAATCAGTTCCCAAAATACCGATGGTCGCAAAATTGGTGGAACCTCTTCCCACGATGTGGGTCGTTGCTGCTCCGGCACCTTGAATGGTGATGGTATTTGTTGAAGATGACCCCGCGATCACAGGAATATCAATGGCTTCATTGTATGTTCCGGAACGGATATCAATAAGCACAGGACCACAGATCCCATAAGCTGCCAAATCAGCGATCGCTGCTCCGATGCTGGTATAATCCGGACTGCTTCCGCCAACGGTATAGGTACCACTCAATGCAGGACTGAAGGTATGGGCAGTGGAATCATTCGAAGGAACAGAATCGGATAAATTATTCGGAGAACTTGTCCAGGCTTCGAACGCATAAGTCTGGCCTGCTGAAAATGCCTGGTTCCCCAGTGTGATATCCAGGGTGTTTCCATTGGTAGCTCCAAAAGTATCGATCAACTGATAAACATTGAGGGGAGTTTGCAGGTTCCCGTTCAAACGCCAATTCAGTTGAAAAGTATCAACCTGGTTCGCGCCTAAATTACTTACCCGAACTTTTATGTCATAGGTTCCGGGACAAGTCCCCATGAGAGGAGAAACAAAGGATGTTGCTCCGATATCATTCATTTTTTGCGGCAATACTGTAAACTGAATATCAGGCCGTTTATTCGTAATCGTGCCAATTGAGTTGCTCGTAGAAGAAAGCGTGGCAGGCGCTGAGGTAGTCGCATATCCATAGATACGCGCGTTAACCGTTCTCCAGGCCCAGTCGAAATCCGCTGAAGAGGCGTTTCCGGTTCCCTGATCATTGTCAAAATCAGTGATCACTTCCAAACTTCCTCCTGAATAAACAAAGGGAGTTTGCAGTCTCACCATAACCCAACCCGCTGTATTTGTAGTGGTTATGATCGAATCAAAAGCCAGGCTTGTATTGGCGATGAGATCGGTCCAACTTACGGTAGCCTGGCTGTAAGAAGTTTCGTTTGAATTTTTAAGGTAGACCTTAAATGAATTCACGCGGGTAGTACCAAGCGTTGCTGTGTTCGACTTGTACCAGGNNACTGTAATCGTCATGCCGGGTTTAAATCCCTCTGTACTTAATTCTGATGCCGTATACAAATAGGCATAGCGGCTAAAATCGTAGGTGCTCGTGGCACTGGAGCGATAAATAGGGCCGGGATGATGATCGGGCGTTCCCGCTGTTCCCGTGGCCACGGTAATCTGTTGCTGAGCCTGTAGTCTCCCTAGACCACATAACAGAAGCAGAAAAATGAATACTGTTTGTTTTGTTCTCATAATCTAATTAGCTAATAGCAATCACTTGGATCCGCACAAACACAAAAGGGGCGCCCCTTAAAAAAGGACTCCCTCCACGTTTGTTCGGACTGGTTTTGGTAATTTATTCTTTCGGCGTACCCGGAAAAAGATACACCTGTACCTTATAATAGACTACAAAGTTACCCCTTAAGTTGCTTCATTTGAAAAGGAATTTCAATGATTTTACAAACTTATGATAACCAGCGCGTTTCAAAGGTGTCGAAGCAAAGACCATTTCGAATGTCTTTTCCCCTATTTCCAGCCAATCTTTTTTTTCCCAGCTTAAAAATTCGCCTGGCAGGAAGTCGGGTTCCTTGTGTTTTTGAGCAAAACGGTTCCAGGGACAAACCTGCTGGCAGAT